>DASWGR010000091.1:0-23782 GCA_036393535.1 Gaiellaceae bacterium
TGTCCCTCGGATTCGAGATACGCGCGATGCGCCTCGATCTTCTCCCATAGCTCCGGCACGTTCTGCCCGGTGGTCGCCTCGGTGAGGACGATCGGCGGTTTCCAAGACCGCTCCTTGTCGAGCGACAGGATCGAACGCACCTCGCTGAGCATCGTTTTCGCAGCCGGATGATCCATCTTGTTGATCGCGATCACGTCGGGAATCTCCATGATCCCTGCCTTCAGCGCCTGGACGGAGTCTCCCGAGCCGGGCATCAGCACGAGCACGACCGTGTCGGCGATGCCGATCACCTCGACCTCGCCCTGACCCGCGCCGACGGTCTCCAGGAACACGAGTTCCTTCCCCGCAGCGTCCAGCACGAGCAGTGCCTGCAGCGTCGTCTCTGCCAGGCCCCCGAGATGCCCGCGCGTGCCCATCGAACGGATGAACACGCCCGGATCGAGGAAGTGGTCGGAGAGCCGGATCCGGTCGCCGAGCAGCGCGCCCTGCGTGAACGGGCTCGACGGGTCGACGGAGATCACGCCGATGGTGCGCTCGTGCTCGCGGATGTGCCCGATCAGGGTCGAGATCAGGCTCGACTTGCCGACGCCCGGTGGGCCGGTGATTCCCACCGCGTACGTTCGGCCCGTCTCGGGATAGATGTCACGGACGAGGTCGTACGCGAGCGGGTCGCCGTTCTCGACGAGCGAGATCGCGCGGGCAAGCGCCCGCCGGTCGCCCGTGCGGACGCCTTCCGCGAGTGACTCCCGCGTCCAGTCCCGCCGCCCGTGCATTGTCTAGACCGCCTCGGCCTCGACGCTGCGCTCGACCCCCTGCGCCGCGCCGCGGGCCAGCGCGTAGGCGACGAAAGATGCGCAGGCGAGCACGACGCCGACGCCGCCGAACATCCAGCGCGGACCCACCCTGTCGGTGAGCGGCCCTGCGATGACGAAGCCCAGCCCGTACACGGCGTAGTTGACGCTCATGATCACCGTGAAGACGCGACCGCGGATCGCGTCCGGCGCCCCACGCTGCACGAGCAGTGAGTTGCAGACGACCGCGGTGCCGTTGCCGATCCCGGAGAGCACGAAGCAGGGCAGCGAGAACCACACGTTCGGCGCGACCGCTGCAGCTCCAATTCCGACTGCCAGCAGGAAGACGGACCCGGCGTAGACGGTGCCGACCGAACGCCGCTCCAGCCATGTGCCCGCCCCGAAACTCCCGATTGCGAGCCCGAGCCCGATGCAGCCGAAGATCAGCCCATAGCCGAAGTCACCGGCATTGAACGTGTCCTTGGCAAGGAACACCTGCGCCGTCTGCGACGAAGCTACGGCACCGAGGGCGATCGTCCACACGATGAGCACGGTTAAAAGAGGACGCGTTTGGATCACCCGCGCGAACCCGTCTTTGAGGTCGCGCAGGTGACCGCGGCTCACCGCCAGCGCGCCCTGCAGCTTGTTTGCCGGGATGCCTAGCAGGAGCAGCGCGGAGACGAAAAACGATGCGCCGTTGAGCCAGTACGCGAGGTGTGGGCCGGAGGCAGCAACGAGCGCGCCGCCGACGATGGGCGCCACCATCCAGCTGAAGTTTTCGCTCGTCTGGATGAGCGAGTTCGCGCGCGCAAGCTCTTGCTCCTCAACGAGGTTCGGCAAGCCGGCGTAGACCGCCGGCCGGAAGAATCCCGTTGCCAGTCCTGCGATCGCGGCGAGGGCGACGATCTGTCCGGCTGTGTTCGCAAACGGCAGCGTGCAGAAGACCGCGGCACGGACGAGATCGGAGACGATCATCAAGCCGCGCCGTGAAATCCGGTCGAGAAGCGGGCCGAGGAAGAGCCCGATGGCGACCATGGGCAGGAACTCGACGATCATCAATGCGCTCACCCACGAGCCCGAATTGGTGCGGTCCTTGATGTCGACGACGAGTGCGACGGTCGCGAGCAGCGTCCCGAAACTCGAACCGAGTGTCGCCAGGAACAGCAGGCGAAAGCCGGGCGCAGTTCGGAGGACGCTCAGCTGGCGCAGGAAGCTGGTCACCCCCGCGAAGTCTGTCAGGAAGCCGCTGTGGCCGTCCTCACCCGAGCGAGTGCGTCGGCCAGGAACGCATGCTCCTCCGGCGTTCCGACTGTGACGCGAATCGCCTGCGGGGCCCCGAACCCGGCGAGCGGACGCACGATCACACCTTCGCGCAGCAACGCCTCGAACCAGGGCTGCGCGTCCTCGCCCAGGTCGACGAACACGAAGTTTCCGACGGCCGCGCCGGTCACCTTGTAACCCGCTTCCACGAAGATCCGCTCGAGCTCCGCACGGCCTTTGGCATTCGCCTGCATCCTGCGCTCGAGCTCGCCGGGCGAATCCAGGCTGGCGAGCGCAGCTTCCTGCGCCGGAGTCGTCAGATCGAACGCTCGCCGCGTCTTTCCGAGCGCAGTGACGAGCTCGGCCGGGCCGACGCCGTAGCCGATCCGGGCTCCGGCGAGACCGTAGATCTTCGAGAACGTTCGCAACACGATCACCTGCCGGCCGGCCCTGAAGTACTCGTCGATGCCATCCGCATAGTCGGGGTCGTCGACGTACTCGAAGTACGCCTGATCGAGCACGGTCAGCACGTGGTCCGGAACTCGCTCGAAGTATGCGTCGAGCTCGTCGCGCGAGTTCATCGTTCCCGTCGGGTTGTTGGGATGGCAGACGTACACGAGCTTGGTCCGCTCCGTGATCGCGTTCAGCAGGGCCTCCAGGTCGTAGCGGTCATTGCGGAGCGCCACCTGAACGGGATCCGCGCCCAGCTTGCGCGCGTAGATTGCATAGCTTGGGAACGACGGCCAGCCGAACACGATCTGGTCGCCAGCTTCCAGGACGGCTTGTGAGATGCCGTCGATCAGACCGTCGGCTCCTGAGCCCATCGCGACCTCTTCGAAGCGAACGCCGTGACGCTCGGCGAGCACTGTGCGCAGACGGTACGCGCCCCCGTCCGGGTAGCGGTTCAAGTCACCGGCGGAGCGCTCCAATGCCTCGAGCGCCTGCGGGAACGGCCCGAACGGTCCTTCGTTCGAGGCGAGTTTGACCACGCGCTCGAGCCCGAGCTCGCGCTGAACCTCTTCGACCGGCTTGCCCGGCTCGTAGGGGACGATCCCTGCGAGCTCGGGCCGTAAGAAGCCGACGGGTATGTCCCCCACTACGAGCTTGGCGTCGTTTGGTCCGACTTCTTGCGCCAGAACCAGAGCGCGCCGCCCGCCGCCGCGAACATCGAGGCGATCGCTCCCTTGTTCAACCCGGCGTGCTCACCGGTTCCCGGCACTGCCGCGCGGGCCTTACGCTTCCCGAACTTCTTCGCGACTTTCCAGACGCCCCAGCCAAACACGGCGTTCCGTCGATTGATGATTCCCATCTGGGTCTCCTTTCGCCGAGCGAGCCTACCAAGCACCTTTCCCAATCGGGACCGGGCTCACGCACGACGAAAGGATGGGCTATTTGTGCTTGCCCCGGCCGCGCCGGGGATGCTCCACGATCGGGCCCGGCAACTGGAGACGTCTCGGCTCGGGCTTCGCTTTCTTGGGCGTAGAGGCGCCACGGGCGGGGTGGACTCGTTTCGGCTGGTGAGCGACGTTGCCGTGTGCGGCGTTGCCACGCCCGTGCGTCTTGAGCTTGTCGGACTTCTTCAGCTTTGCGTGCGCGGCCTTGGCCGAGGCTCCATGCGTTCCAGGAGTGACGGCAGGCGCGCGTGAGGGGCCGAGAGCGGCATTCGCGGCGGCCGGTCTTGTCGGCGCAGTTGCGGCCGGCTTCTGCGCATGCCACGGCGCGTGGTGCACGCCCTCGTAACCCGCGCCGCCGATCGCCAGGCCGGCGGTGACTGCGGCGGCGGCCTTGAACGCGAGGCCCGTCCCCACCGCGGCGCTCCCGCCGCCGCCGAAGAACGACGTCAACGAGCCTGGCAGCGGCACGAGCGCCAGCGTCTTCAAGGCGCCGCGCTGCGCGCGCTGACGTCGGGCAAAGCCGGCGCATTCCGCACACTCACGGAGGTGGGCGCGTAACTGTCCACGCTCCTGCCGCGGCAGCCGGCCGTCGAGCTGGCGCGAGATCGCGAACTCCGCCTCACCGCAGGTGAAGGACCCGTCGAGTTGTTCGCGCAAAGCGCGCCGCGCGCGGAAGATGAGCGTCTCGACCGCGCTGGTCGAGACCTCGAGGATGCCGGCGATCTCGGCGTACGAGCGGCCCTCGAGCTCGCGCATGACCAAGGCCGCCCGCTGGTTGAAGGCGAGGTGACCGAGTGCCCGCCGGATGTCCTCGCCGGTCGGCGTCTCGTCGTCGACGACCGTGTCTGCGATGTCGTCCTCGAACGAGACCTCGGCCGGACGCCTCGCCGTCTGACGGAACCGTTGCCGGCAGACGTTGTGCGCGATCGAGATCAACCAGTTCTGCGGCTTCTCCGGCCGACTGCCCTTTTCCACATATGAGCGGTAGGCGTTGAGGAAGGTCGTCTGGGTGACGTCCTCGGCATCGGTCGGGTTGCGCATGACGGCGAGCGCGTACCGGTACACGTCGCCGACGTGTCGTTGGTAGAGCCGCTCGAAGGCTCGGTCAGAGCGAGGCCTCGGCGCCAGCAAGGGCGTCATGACCTAGTAGATACCCGATGAGGCGGAATCTTGCGCCCCCCGGTTGGAAGAAACGGCTTAAGGCAGGGGCGGCGGGGGCGGCGGGGGCGGCAGAACCGGGACTGTCGGGACATCGACCGGGGCCGTGGGCAGGCTCGGGATCTGCACGGGCAGCGCCACTGTTGGCGCCTCCACGACCTGCTGAACCGGGCTGGTCAGGCCGGAGATCGCCCCAATGACCTGGGAGATTGGCCCAGACTGGGTGCTCGAGGCCTGGGTGTTCGAGGTAGGCGAAGCAGACTGGCCGGCCGATACCTGCTGTGTCCCCACGTCGCCTGTGCGCCCGGTCGCCGTGCTCGCGGGCAAACCTTTGCCCGCTGTGCCGTGTCCACCCCCAACGCCGAGCTTCCGCACAGCACGCGTGCTCGACTGTGCGACCGTGGACCCGGTGCTCGGGTCCGCCGCAGCCGCAGCGGGGCGACTGTGATCTCCACGCACGCCCGTCCCGAGAGCGGCGGCGACGATCACGACGACGGCAGCCTTCACCAGGAAGCCGGTGCCGACAGCTGCCCCGCCTCCGACGATGACGCCTCCGCCCTCGAAGAACTGGGTCAGCGAGGTCGGCAACGGCACGGCCGCAAGGGAGCGGAGTGCCGACGCCTTGATGCGCAGGGACTTCCGCGCGCGGAAGATCAGGGTCTCGACGGCCGACACGGAGACTCCGATCGTGTCGGCGATCTCTGCGTAGGACCGTCCCTCGAGCTCCCTCATGACGAGTGCAGCCCGCTGGTTGAGCGGCAAGCGCCCGAGTGCCCGCAGAACGCCGGTGAGATCCGATCGGTCAGCCTCGGGAACAGCGAGTTGCTCGACGTAGTCCTCGAGCGGCACTTCCTTCACACGGCGGCCGGCGCGTGCGTATTTCGTTCGCGCGAGGTTGTGCGCGATCTTGATCAGCCAGTTCTGCGGCTTCTCGACCTTGATCCCACGCTGATAGGCGCGGTAGGCGTTGAGGAACGTCGTCTGCGTGAGGTCTTCGGCGTCGGCCGGATTCCGGAGCAACGCGAGTGCGTAGTGATAGACGTCCTTGACGTAGCGCCGATACAGGATCTCAAAGGCCTGATCTCGGGCTAGGACCGGGAGCTCAGGAACAGCCGATGCCATTACCTCTAAAAACGAGCATGCCCGGGTTGGGGATACGCGGAACCTGTCACTTTTAAAGTAGTAAAAACTACGCCGTAGCTTTGGCGCGCTTGCGGTTCGGCACGTGAATCGCCCGTCCGAGGGCGACGAGCCCGGCTTCCTTGATCGCCTCGGAGAGCGTCGGGTGCGCTGCCATCCCGTCCGCCACCGTCTCGACAGTCGCCTCGGCGTCGATCGCCACCACGCCGGCTTCGATCAAGTCGGTCACGTGCGGCCCAACCATGACCAGGCCGAGCAGTTCGCCGTACCGCGTCTCGTGGATCGACTTGACCCAGCCGGTGGTCTCGTTTTGCATCACTGCCCGCGCGTTCGCGACCCACGGGAACATCCCCGTGGCCACGTCGTCGCCGTACTGCTCGCGCGCCTCCGCTTCGGTCAGGCCGACACCGGCGATCTCCGGATCCGTGTAGATCGGCCGCGGCACAGCTCGGTTGTCCACGACGGCCTCGTGCCCGCAGACGTTCTCTGCGGCGACCTCACCTTCGCGAAACGCGGTGTGCGCGAGCTGCCAGTAGCCTGCGCAGTCACCGACGGCGTAGATGTGCTCGACTGTCGTGCGACGGTGTTCGTCTGCGGCGATGCCCTTCCGTTTGTCGAACTCGACGCCGATCGTTTCGAGACCCAGTCCTTCGACGCTCGGACCGCGGCCGACGGAGACGAGCATGAGATCTGCTTCGACCGTCTCACCGTCGCCGAAGTACACGGTCAACGCGCTTCCCTTGTCCTCCACCTTCGTGCACTGCTTCTCGAGGTGAAGCGTGATGCCTCGCTTGCCAAACTGCTTCGCAAGCTCCTTCGACGCGTCCGCATCTTCCTGCGGAATGAGCGCCGGCAGCATCTCGATGATCGTCACCTCACTGCCGAAGCGCTGGAAGATCGATGCGAACTCGCAACCGATGATGCCGCCGCCGAGCACGACGAGGCGCTTCGGAACTTCCGTCTGCGCGAGCAGGCCCTCGGAGTCGACACACCGCTCCGAATCGAGGCCCTCGATCGGCGGAAGAAGGGGGAACGAGCCCGTCGCGACGATCGCGTGCTTGAAGGTGACGTCCTCCCCACCCTCGACGGCGATCGTGTGCGCGTCTGTGAACGTGCCGGTTCCCTTGACCCACTCGACACCGTTCGCCTTGAAGAGCGTCGCGACGCCCTGCGTCATCTGCTTGACGACGCCGTCCTTCCACTCGTTCGCTTTCCCGAATTCGAGCTGGAAGCCGCCGAGCTTCACGCCCAGCTTGTCGAAGGTGTACTCGGCCTCTTTCAGCGCGAAGGCTGTCTGCACCCAGGCCTTCGTCGGGATGCACCCGATGCGGAGGCACGTGCCGCCGAGCTCAAGCTCGCGCTCGATGCAGGCGACCTTCGCTCCGAGCTGCGCAGCACGGATCGCGGCCGTGTAACCACCCGGCCCCCCTCCGAGAACGGCGACGTCGACTTCCATCAAGCTCGATCGTACAGGGCAACGACTTCCCGAAAGAGGCTCGACTCCTCGAGGAAGTCGACATTGTCGGAGACGGAATCCACCGCGCCGGCCTGGTGATCGATTGCGCGAAGGCTCGGGTCCGCAATCGCGTTGCGCAGCACGTCTACGAAGCGATCGGCGAAGAGCACTCTGAAGGGACGTCCCCAGAACGGGCGGGCGCTCGGATCGACGCGCTCCGTCACCTCGAGTTCATTGTGCCGACGTGCAACGGCCTCGTAGGCGTCCACGAGCGCGGCCTCGCGCGCGTGCCAGTCGTCAGCGGCGAGCGCACGAGCAAGCGCCGCGGATTCGGGGCGGTGCAGCTCGGCGTAGGCCGTCCCAAGCCACTTCCAATAGGGCGGATAGCGCTGCTCCTGTAGAAGCGCCAGTCGCATGAGATCGCGGACGAGCCACGCCGCGATCACCCGAGAGCCGAGCTCATCGCCAATCGATCCGGTTCGTCCTAGGAAATGCTCGAGCTGTGCGATACGTCGCCAGTGTCCCGCCATCACGAGTAGCCAGACGTCGTGCGGGTACCAAGCCAAGAGCTCGCGTACGCGGGTGAGGTCGCCGATCGGGTCGATGAACACCTCGCCCGCAGTCGACTCGAGGAGACGCTGGTTGGGCGTCGCAAGCCAGTCGGTCATCGTGAACCCTTCCAGCGGATCCACGCCGAGTTCCGCGCGGAGGTAATCGGCCAAGACGATTGTCTCGACGCCGTGATTGATCGGGCCGGTCTCGAGCTCGGCGAGCACAACAGTTCCTTCTTCGTCCGTGGGCCCGAAGTTCGTCGGAAATCCAGCGACACTACGCGGAAGCATGTTCGCCATCGTTCGCGCGATCTCGTCGGCGTCGCGGAGATCACGCATGAATAGCTGTACTCGCGGTCCCCACTGATGGTCTCTGGACCGCTCGTCGTCGAAGCCCAGGACTTCAGAGCCATGCCCGATCAAGGCCGCGGCATGTTCGACCTCGGGAAACTCCCGCTCGAGAATCGGCCGCACCGCCTCGAAGTAGAAACGGCGGGACAGCTCGAGACCCTGCACGCTACAAGTCGGCCTTCATCGTGACCGTTCCGTCTTTCTCCTCCACGGCAGCGAAGCCGTAGTGCTCGTAGAGCTTCGTCATGCCCTGCTCGGCGCTGAGGCTGATCGCCTTGTGGCCCTGCTGGCGGGCGCGGTCGAGGAGCGCCGTCATCAACTGGCCCCCTAGACCCCCGCCGCGGCGGCTCGGGACAACGGCGATCGTCAGCTCCGGGGTTTCCTCGTCGACGAAGCCGAAGCCCGGCGCGCTCGCAGGGAAGAGCCGGTACCAGGCCGCACCGACCGGGCCGGCCTCCCAGGCGACTAGCCCGGCGTCGCCCGGCCGGCCCCAGTTGTTGACATACCTCGCGACCGGAAGGTCGGGATCCGCGTTCAGCCGCCAGTGGTAGGCGTGCTTCAACATGTCACGGAGGAAACGGACGTCTTGTGGCCCGGCCTGGCGGATCACGACGTTGAGTTTAAGCCGCAGTCACTCGAACGAGTGATTCTTCGCAAAGCATGCAAGAAGGTCCTACCTGCGGCATCTTCAATGTTATGAAACGTGACGATGATCGGCGGACCGAGTTTGGGGCCGGCCTGCGGGCCCGCCTGCTCAAGCGCCGTGCGTTGCGACTAGGTCCAGGCCGCGTACGCCTTCCTGCGCCGCTTGTCCAACGTCCCTCCGCCCTCTAACCAGCGACCATTATCCAAGCTTGCGCGCAGCCCCGCGGCAGCGCCACTTCGGCCTGCCTGCATTTGGAACGATGGCCGCGCGAGCTCAGCCTCGGGAAAGCTCTTCGGCAAACTGGAGGCGGTTGCCTTCAGGATCGAATACGTCGAGGAGACGCATCTCGCCGTGTAGCTCGAAGACGACGCCGACCTCGACCCCTTCATTGCGCAATTCTTCGGCCACGGCCTTGACGTCCTGCACGTCGACGTGGGCGACGCCCGAGTCTTCTTGCGGCTCGCCCTCGGCAAGCCCGATCTCCATTCCCTCGCGCTCGAGCTTCACCCAGGTCCCGTCCGAGTCGACGTAGGTCTCCGTGAAACCCAGCTTGCCCTTGTAGAACGCGCGGCCCGCGTCCAGATCCCTGACCTGGTACCAGACCGGAGCCACTACAACGCGAGCCCGGGCTCTTCCAGGAACGCCTTCAGATCGCGCAGGAACTCGGCGCCCGTAGCGCCGTCGACCGCGCGGTGGTCACACGTGAGCGTGATCTCCATGCGCGGACGGACGGCTGGCTGGCCGTCCACCGCAACGACCTTGTCCTCGATCGAGCCGACCGCGAGGATCGCGGCTTGCGGCGGGTTGAGGACCGCGATGAACCGCTCGATCCCGTACATGCCGAGATTGGAGATCGTGAAGGTGCCACCGTCGAGATCGGACTGCTGCAGCTTTCCCGCACGCGCGCGTTCGACGATCGCAGCGCGCGCAGCGGCGATCTCGGCGACGGACTTCCGCTCGCAGCTCTGGATGACCGGGACGACGAGCCCGTTCGGGACCGCGACGGCGATGCCGATGTTCGCGGTCGGGTACAGCTCGACGGCGTCGCCTTTGTAGAGCGCGTTCACTGCACGGTGTCGCATCAGCGCGGCCGCGGAGACCTTGGTCACGAGATCGGAGATTGTCGGCTTGATGCCGTCGGCGTGCAGTTCCACGAGGCGGGCGCGCAACTCGAGCGCGCGCCCCATGTCCACGGTGACGCCGAGTTGGAAGACCGGCGCCTGCCAGGCCTCGGTGAGCCGGCGCGCGATCGTCTTGCGCATCGACGAGAGCTGCTGCACCTCCACGCCTTCCAGGGGACGGGCCGGCGTGCTCACCGGCGTCGATGCCCCGGACGCGGCGGTGCGCTCGACGTCCTCCGCGACGACGCGGCCGTCCGGACCGGTTCCGGCGACGGCGCTGAGATCGATCCCGCGCTCACGCGCGATTCGGCGCGCCAGCGGCGAGGCCTTGATACGCCCACCGTTGTCGCCGGACGGTTGCCGGACCTCGGTCACCTGCTCGCCCATGTCTCCCGCCGAGGCGCGACGCCCACGGTCTCGCTCCTGTTGACGCGCGCGCGCGGGAGAGCCTTCCTCCTGGGCGTCGTCGTCCACCTCCCGGGCGGACGAACCGTTCCCGTCGGTCTGCTGCGGCTCAACTTGGACTTCTTCGCCCTGCTCGCCGATCACCGCGATTGTCTTGCCGACCTCGACCTCGCCTTCCGAGATCGCGATCTTGAGCAGGACGCCGGAGGCCTCCGCCTCCACTTCCTGCGTCACCTTGTCCGTATCGAGCTCGTAGAGCGGCTCGCCCTTCTCGACCTTGTCGCCCTCCGACTTGAGCCACTTGACGATCGTGCCCGACTCCATGCCCTGGCCGAGGCGTGGCAGCTTGACCTCAGTTGCCATCGCTGCGCCCCACGGTTCGGCGAATCGCTTCGAGCACATCGGCGGCATGGGGGACGACGAACTCCTCCATCACCGGCGCAAAGGGCAGCGGCGTGAACTTCGCGCCGACACGCTCGATCGGCGCGTCGAGCCAGTCGAACGCGCCGTACTGGATCACGGCGGCGACCTCCGCGCCGAAACCGCCACGCACGACCGCCTCGTGCGCGACGACGCAGCGGTTTGTCTTCTTCACGGAGGAGATCAATGCGTCCTCGTCGAGCGGGAGCAGTGTCCGCGGATCGACGACCTCGACCGAAACCCCTTCCTTTTCCGCCTCCTTTGCCGCCGCGAGGGCCTCGTGGACGAGCCGGCCGGTTGCGATCACCGTCACGTCCTCGCCCTGGCGATGCGTGCGTGCGTGCCCGAGCGGGATCGGCTCGAGCTCGTCGGGCACGTTCTCCTTGATCCCGTACAGCGTGCGGTGCTCGAAGAAGACGACCGGGTTGTCGTCGTAGATGGACGACCAGAGCAGCCCGCGCACGTCGGTTGGCGTCGAAGGGAAGACGACCTTGAGCCCCGGGATGTGCACGAACCACGCTTCCAGCTGCTGCGCGTGCTGCGCGCCAGGCGACCAGCCTGCGCCACCCTGCGTGCGAAACGTCACCGGCACCGTCAGCTGGCCACCGGACATGTAGCGGTGCTTCGCGGCCTGGTTGACGATCTGCTCGGTCGCGAGGGTGAGGAAGTCCTCGTACATGATCTCCGCCACCGGGCGCATCCCCTGCATCGCGGCGCCGATCGCTGCTCCCGCGAGCGCCATCTCGGAGATCGGCGTGTTGCGAACGCGCTCGGGCCCGAACTCGTCGACCAGGCCCTGCGTGACCCCCATCGAGCCGCCCATCTCGGCGATGTCCTCGCCCATGATGAAGACGTCCTCGTCGTCACGCATCGCCCGCGACAGCGCATCCCTAACTGCCTCTCGGTAACTCAACTCAGGCACTTGTGAGTCTCCCGAGCGAAGCGAAGGGACTAACGCTCCCCGCGAAAAATGCGCAGCATTTTTTGCGGATATCAGGCATAGATGTTCTTCAAAGCGTCCTCAGGCTTCGGATCCGTGCCGTTCTTCGCGAACTCGACCGCCGCGTCGACGATCTCTTGCACCTCGCGGTCGATCTCTTCGACCTCGTCGCCCGAGAGCTCGAGCTTCGTGCGCAGGTGCTCGATCGGATCCTGTGTCTTGCGCGTCTCTTCGAGCTCTTTCTTCGAACGGTAGACCTGCGGATCGCCGATGTAGTGCCCCACGAGACGGTACGTGTTGACCGCGAGGAAGACCGGGCCCTTGCCGCTGCGGGCGTGGTCGAGCGCGCGGCGCGTCGCCTTGTACACCGCCTCGACATCCTGACCGTCGATCTTGACCGCCTTCATTCCGTAGGCGACCGCGCGCTGGGAGATGTCCTCGATCGGCATGTGCTGCGAGCTCGGCGTCGACTCGGCCCAGTGGTTGTTCTCGCAGACGAAGAGCGCGGGAACCTTCCAGAGCTGGGCCATGTTGAGGGACTCGTGGAAGGTGCCGATGTTGGTGGCGCCGTCGCCGAAGAAGGCGACTGCAACCCGCGGCTCGGCGCGCAGCTTGAAGGTCAGCGCCGCACCGGTGATCGCCGGCAGACCACCCCCGACGACCGCGTTGGCGCCCATGTTGCCGCGCTCGATGTCGTACAAGTGCATCGAGCCGCCGTAGCCGTGCGAACAGCCTTCGAGCTTCCCGTACAGCTCCGCCATCAGCTCGTTCGGCGTCGTTCCCTTCGCGAGCGTGTGACCGTGGGCGCGGTGTGTCGACGCGATGATGTCGCTCTCCTCCAACGCGCGGCAGACGCCGACCGCGACGGCCTCCTGGCCGATCGCCACGTGCAGGAAACCGGGGAGCTCCCCGGCCCTGAAACGCTCCTCGACCTTCTCCTCGAACCGCCGGATCAGCAGCATCTCGCGGAAGAACTCCCGCAAATCCGACTTCGAGAGCGTCCCTTTCTGCTCCACCTTCGCCATGAGCGTCAGTTTATGCTCAGGCTCTTGCGACTAGTCGAACAGTTCAGCGAGCTCGAGCGCGGCCTGGTGGATGAATGGGCCGAGCTGCGATTCCAGCTCACAGTGGCCGACGAGTCGCAGGCCGAGCGGGCCGCAGCGCTGCTCGCGCCGGCGAACCCCGGGCGGCTGGCGAAGGTGATCCGCTTCGCGGTCGACCGGGGGCCGGGCATCAGCCCCGAGGCGCTCCGCCGCCTGCTCAAGCGCCTCGACGACGTGGGCATCGCGGGAACATTGCAGCTGCAGGGCATTCAGAAAGCCCCTCCGGAGGAGTTGCGCAGAAAACAGGCGCTGCGCGCCCAGTGGGATTTGCGTCTCGCCGCGGTGCCGTCGGATTGGAGCGACATCTACGCCCAGGTGCGACTCGACTCGACCGATTACCTCGAGCGTGCGGCGCTGCTGCTCGCTCCCATCAATCCCGCGCAGCACGGCGGTCCGGCGGCCTTGCGCTTCCGCAGTGCCCACCACTTCGGCTACGGCGTTTCTCCCGAGATGGCCGCACGCTGCTTCGAGCGCTGCGACGACGAGGGGATCACCGGCGATGTGGAGATCCTCTACGTGCTCTCGGATACGAATCCCGTCGCCACTCAGGGCCCCGTCTGGCTGTTAGGCGGGCGCACGGTATGAACGACGTCATGAGCGGAGGCGATCCTGTCTCGTGGTTCATCATCGAGTCGGGCTGGAAGGTCGTCGACGCGGAGGGCCAGGAGGTCGGCTCGGTCGACGAGGTAGCGGGCGATTCGAGCAACGACATCTTCAACGGCCTTTCCATCTCGACGAGTCTGCTGGGAAAGCCTCGCTACGTCCCCTCTGAGCAGGTGGGAACGATCACGGAGGGACGCGTCCATCTGAAGCTCACCAAGGATGAGATCGAGCACCTCGGCGAATTCGACGAGCCGGCAACGAGCGCGGAGATCCTGCCGGAGGGGGCGGGCGCGGTGCGGCGGGCCGAGGCCGCGGTCGAGGCGCCGATTCATTCGCACCGGGAACGTCTCAACTTCCTGACGCGAGTCCGCCACGCCTTGCGGCGCACGTTTCGCCGCTAGGCCAGTACGCCACTCAGTTCCCGCGCCAGCGACTTCGCGTCCCGCTCCGACGGGGCTACGACGAGGACGGTGTCGTCCCCTGCGAGCGTGCCGACGATGCGTTCGTGCTCGAGCTGGTCGAGTGCCCGCGCGATCGCGGGCGCGGAGCCAAGCTCTGACTGCAGCACGACGACGTTCCCCGCCGGCGTCACCTTGCGTCCGAACTGACCGAGGATCGAGTTGAGGACCTCGATCGGATCGACACGTCGGGCGGCGTGAGGCAGCACGTACCGCGGCCGGCCGAAAGGGTCGTGCGTCTTCTCGAGACCGAGCTGGCGAATGTCGCGCGAGACCGTCGCCTGCGTGACGACACAGCCGGCCTCGGCGAGCGCGTCGAGCAGCTCGAATTGGGTGCCGATCCTCTTTCGGGAGACAAGACTCTCGATCAGGCGCTGCCGCTCGGATTTCCCCAGCTGCATAAGGCCAGCATACGTATGCAGGTTTGGCAGAGCCAGGGCTTGGTAGAACTCGAAGTCATGCTTCGGAAGCTCCTCTGGTCCGCGCTCTACGGCGCCTTCGCCGCTCTCGCCACGATCGTCTCGCGCCGCGCCGCCTCACGGATCTGGCGTACGCTCACGGGCGAGGAACCGCCCACCAAGAAATGACAGCCGATCAAACAGTCGAGCGTGCAGCGAACAAGCTCCAGCAGCTCGCGAATCAACTGGCGGGCGAAGGCGGCTTGAAGGCGAAGCTCGCCCAGCCACTCGCCGAGGACGCCGACCTGATTCGCAAGATGAAGCCGAGCCTGATCAAGGCGCGCGCAAGAGGCAAGGCTCCGACGAACCTGAAGCCGGGGCAGGGCGCGGTTGCACCGTCCAGCCCACAGCTCGGCGCCCGCCCGAAGACGAGGAAGAAAAGTGCTGGGCCGACCCCCTGGATCGTGGTCGGCGCCGCACTCGCGGCCGGCATCGTGCTGGCGAAATGGATCGACTGGAGGGGCCATGCACGCCCAGGGGACTGACGGCCGCCAGGCTCACGGTCTCGGCGCCGCGGTCAAGGAAGTCGCAGAGCGTGCGAGCTCGATCGTGCGCTTGGAGCTCGAGCTCGCCGCCATCGAGCTCAAGCGCAAGATCATCTCGCTCGGACTGGGGATCGCGTTCGCGTTCGTTGCCGCGATCATGCTCCTCTTCGTCATCGGCTTTGCGTTCGCGACCATCGCTGCCGCACTGGCGACGGCCGTGTCGACGTGGCTCGCGCTGCTGATCACGACTGGAATCCTCTTCGCGTTTGCACTCGCGCTGGGCGTGCTTGGGATTTGGAAGATCACGAAGGGGTCGCCTCCGGTTCCCGAGCAGGCGATCCGCGAGGCGAAGCTGACGACTGAGGCGTTGAAGCGCGATGGCCGGTAGCAACAACCGGACACTCGAGCAGGTTCGCCGCGACATCGAGTCGGAGCGGGAACAGCTTGCCGGCGCCGCCGAGACGCTTCGCGAAGAGATCGGCGAGGCGACGAACATCGGAGCCAAGCTGCGCTCGAACCTCCCAGTGGTAGCGGTCGGCGCGCTCGGCGCGGGCTTCTTGCTGGCGGGAGGCGTCGGCGCAACCGCTCGGCTCATCTTCCGGCGCGGGCGGGAGGGTTAGTGCCCTCCCAGCAATGCAAGCCGGCTTCTGGCCCGCGATCACGCGGCGCCAGAGCCCACCCTCGCTCTTGCCAAGGCTGTCCAGTCTTGGCTGCGAGCGAGTGCGGCCCCTGGCTAGGTGCTCGCGACCGAGAAACTCGGCGGCATCACTGGAAGGGGCACTGACGAACGCAAAGCTCGGCCGCTTCCGCTTTGCCCACCGCGACTGATCGAGAGGCGACCGCCGGGCACGCCCCGAGCTCGCCCGAGAAGCTGAGGCCGGCCGAATGGCTGGCCGCGTTCAAGCGCAGCTTCGCCGGGTTCATGAAGGACGACTGCATGGGCCTGGCCCAGCAGATCGCGTACAGCTCGCTGCTCGCCTTCTTTCCTGCGATGGCCTTTCTGGTCGGGGCGCTCGGGCTCTTCCACCTCTTCGACGACGTGAAGCAACTGCTCGACCCGATTGCGCCGAACGGCGTGATCAGGTTCATCACAAGTCTGCAGCAGGACTCTCAGGGCGGGACTTCGGTGGCGGCGTTCCTGATCGGTTTCTTCGGCGCGGTCTGGGCCGCGAGCGGAGCCATGACCTCGGTGATCAAGGCCGTGAACAAGGCATATGAACGGCGGGAGACGCGCCCGTTCTGGAAGGTGCGCGGGATTGCAACCCTCCTTGTCCTCTCGAGTGGGATCACAACCGCAGGCATCTTCCTCCTCATCGTCGTCGGCGGCGCACTCGGCGACGCGATCTCGAAGAGGACGAGCCTGGGCGGTGCCTTCCAGTGGGTCTGGGGAGCCGCGCGGTGGCCGGTCGCGTTCTGCGCCATCCTCCTCTTCTTCGGGCTCGTCTACTACCTCGCACCGAACAAGGAGCAGAGAAGCTGGAAGTGGATCACGCCCGGTTCTCTTGTCGGCGGCCTGCTCTGGCTCCTTCTGTCGGGCCTCTTCGCGCTCTACGTCACCTTCGCCGGGAACTACTCCAAGACGTACGGGACGATCGCGAGCGGTGTCATCCTCCTGCTGTGGCTCAACTACTCGGCGTTCGCGCTCCTCTTCGGTGCGGAGTTGAACGCGGAGCTCGACCGGCAGGCCGACATTCGCGCCGCCGGAGGCGAACGTGCCGGGCTCGTGAAGGTTTCTCGACGGGGAGCGTGACGACGAGCGAGCCGCGCATGCTCTTGTGCTTGTCCGAGCGGAACGAGTAGATCCCCGGCTGTAGCGTCACATTCCGCGCGGCGAGCAGAGCGGCGAGCACGATTCGCGTGGTCATGCCCGGTCTGTACAGCGCCGCGCGCCTTTCGGATTTACGACGATGAAACGCGACTCCTTCGCCTGAGCATCAGGCCGAGCACGATCAGCGCGAGCGCAAGCAACACGACGACCCAGATCGGGAAGCCCGTGAAGGGAAGCGTTCCGGCGCCGATCGCCCCGGTCTCGCTGAGCACCCCGGCTGCCCTCTCGACACTTCCCTGTTGCGGGCTCACGACCGGTTTGGGCTTCGCAGGCGTGCTCTGAGCAGGCGAGCTCGGATTCACCACGGGCGTGTTGCCGCCCGGGTCTTGCACCGGGTCGCCGGGCTTGCCGGGATCCGGCGTCGGGTGCGGCGACGGAGGCTGTCCACCGCAAGCCTTTCCCCGCTTCCCCTTGAGAGCGTGCACGTCCACCTCGTGTCCGCCCGAGCAAGGCGCGGTCTTGTGTGGCTGGCTGTTGCCCGGCCCGTGGAGGGCTGTGCTCGGCGCCGCACCGTTCTGGATCGCGATCTGCCCGGCGGTCTTGCCGTTGCCGTACAGCTTCGTCTTGTCGGACGAGGCCGCCGCGTGCGTGTCATGCGCCGTGTCGTTCGACGGCTTCACGCCCGCCTGAGCGGCGCCGGCGTCATTCTGGGCGGCGGCGGAGGCCGCAGGTGCCGCAGCCTCGTCTTTCTTCACCTGCCCCGGCGCATTCGCCGAGTTGCCGTGATCCTCCGCACCCGCGGCGCCCGCCGGAGCCGCCACAGAGTCGTCCTTCCCGTTGCCGTTGCCCTGCCCGTTACCGGCGTACGCCGAAGCGGACCCCAAGGCAGCGATGGCAAGAACGAGCACGAGAGTGCCCCCAAGCCGCAGTTTCATTTCTCCCCCTCATATTGATTCCTCTCCCCGATCTCACCTTAGGAACGGGAGGCGGCTTGTCCACTCATTTGCAAAGCAGAAAGGGCGGCAATGTGACCGCCCTTTCCCGTTGAGTTGGCTGTCCGGGGCTAGACCGCTGCGCGGCCGCCGCGTCGAAGCGTGAGGCCGAGGACGATCATCCCGATGGCCGGGAGCACGACCAGCCAGAGCGGGAAGCCCGTGAAGGGCAGCACGCCCGAACCGACGGACGCGATTGCGCCGAGGACACCGCCGGCAGGTCCAGAGTTACCGCCGGTGGCTGCGACCCCGGCGACGCCGCCCGCCTTCGGCGAGCCGCCCTGCGCGCTCGGGCCGCTCGCGCTGGACGACGCCGTGTTGGTAACGGACGGGCTGTTCGTGCCGCCGGACACGCTGGCGCCGGTCGTGCCACCCGTCGTCCCGCCCTGCGAGCATGACGTCGAGTAGCTCTTCACCGCATGGACGTCGACCCAGTGGTTCCTCTTGCAGTCGAGGACCTTGTGTGGCTGGCTGTTGCCCGGGCCGAAGACCTCGGTGCCCGCAGGCGCGCCACGCGAGTTCGCGATCTGCGCTGCGGTCTCGCTGTTGCCGTACCGCTTGGACGAGTCGGCCTTGGCCGCAGTCTGAGCCGTAGCGGCAGTGGATCCGCTCGATGTGCAGGTTGCGCTCGAGCCGGTGCCGCCGCCCGTCGTGCACGACGTGGGCTTGTTGCCCTTCGCTGTCGCGCTCGTTGGCTTCGCGCCCGCCTCGGCACCCGCGTTCTGGTCGGCGCTGCCGCCGCCCGCGGCCTGCGTCGAGACGGAGTCCTGCTTGAGCTGCCCCGGTGCAGCCGCCGAGTTCCCGGCCGCGGCCTGGAAAGCGGACTCGTTCGCGGAAGCGGTTTGGGTGTCGGCCTTGGCACTGCCCTTGCCGGTCCCGTTGCCATTGCCCGCGAGAGCCGAGCCCGTGAACGCGACGACGCCCAGGACGAGCAGGACCACACTCGTCAGGCCCGCAATACGCTTGGTCATCTCGTTCTCTCCTCCTTCTCGAACAACATGATTAAGAGAGTTACGTCACAAGAAACGAGCGACCAACCAATATGGATACGGGTTACAAGGACTATTTCCCTGGATCTACGCCCGGAGTTGGGCGCCGAACGCCTGCTCCAGGGCCGCAACGATGCGGTTGCGGAGCTGGGCGGCGTCCTCGTCGGTGAGTGTCCGCTCGGGTGACTGGAACGTGACCGAGAAGGCGATCGACTTCTTTCCCGGCTCCACCTGGCCACCGCGATAGACGTCGAAGGCACGCATCTCACGGAGCTGGGGCCCGGCCGCCTCGTGAGCAGAGGCGACGAGCTCCCCTGCGGTCACGTCGTCCGGAACGACGAAGGCGAGATCCTGGCGCACCGGCGGATACGTGATGACGTCCTCGTAGACGATCAGGTCGCGGACGCGGTCGACGAGGGCATCGACGTCGAGCTCGAACGCACCCCATTCGCCCGGTAGGTCGGCCTCCCGCAGTGAGGCGACCCAGCCCTCGTCGGTGCGGGCGCCACGGCCGGGTGCGGGCAGGTCGTCCGCCGGCTGAAAGCTCGGTTCGACGCCGAGGGCCGCATAGAGGCCCTCGACCGTGCCCTTGGCGAACGCGAACCCGCCTTGAGCGATCCCCCCGACGCGCCAGCGCTCCTCGGGCAGCTGTTCCCCGGTCGGGAGGTAGACGTGTGCCTGTTCGAAGAGCGCGATGTCGTCGTTGCCGGCATCGACGTTGCGTCGTGCCGACGCGAGCAGGCCTTCGACGAGCGACGTTCGCAGAACGGCCTGCTCGCTCGAGAGAGGCTCCTGCAGGCGGACGGCGCCCGTCGCCGACCCCTCCGGCAGCAGACTCCAGGTGTAGGCCTCCGAGTATCCGAACCCGACGAGGACGTCCTCGATCCGGCGCCGGATCCGCTGGTGCTTGGACAGGCGGCCGAACATCGCCTGACGCGTCGGCAGTCGGGCAGGCACGTCTGCGAGGCGGAAACGGGCGACCTCTTCGACGACGTCGATCTCGCGAGTGACGTCACGAGCACGCCAAGTGGGAACCGACACCTTCTCGCCGCTGACGTCGAACCCCAGCCGCCGCAAGATCGCGTGCTGCTCGTTCGGAGCGGTCTCGATGCCGAGCACGGCATCGGTTCGCTTCGGCCGGAAGCGGACCACCGGGGGCTCCGGCAGACCGTCGTGGACGTCGGCGTGGCCGACCCAGCTCGCACCCGTCAGCTCGACGATGAGCTGCGTGGCGAGCTTGGCCGACTGCTCGGCGAGATAGGGATCGACGCCCTTCTCCCAGCGGTTCGAGCCCTCGGTGCGGAGCCGCAGACGCTCCGACGTGCGGAAGATCGTGTACGGCTCGAAGTTCGCAGCCTCGAGCAAGATCTCCGTCGTGTCCGCGGCGATCTCGGAGTCCTCGCCGCCCATGATCCCGGCGAGCGCAACCGAGCGTTCGGCGTCGGCGATCATCAGGTCATACGGCTCGAGCTCTCGTTCGACACCGTCGAGCGTGCGCAGCTTCTCGCCGGCTTTGGCGCGTCTCACGACGATCCTGCCGCCCGCGAGCTTCGCGTAGTCGAACGCGTGCAGCGGGTTGCCCAGCGCAAGCATGACGTAGTTCGTGATGTCGACCACGTTCGAGATCGGTCGCATTCCAGCGGCGAGCAGCCGGGCCCTCAGCCAGACCGGCGACGGACCGATCGTCACGCCACGGAAGAGCCGGCCGATGTACCGCGGACACGCTTCGAAGTCCTCGATCGTGACCTCGAGGGGCTCCTCGGCTTCCCGGTGGGGATCGGCGCCTGGAGGCGGTGCAAGCTGCAGGTCGTAGAGCGCAGCCACCTCGCGGGCGATCCCGTACACGGCAAGCAGATCCGGCCGGTTGTGGCTCGTCTCCAGCTCGAGCACCGTGTCCGTGAGCGGCAGCACGTCCGCGAGCGGCGTTCCCGGCTCGATCCCGTTCGGCAGAAGCATGATCCCGCTGTGATCCGTGCCGAGCTCAACCTCGTCCTCCGCGAGGATCATCCCGTCGCTGAGCTCGCCGCGGACTTTGCGCCGCTCTAGCTGCAAGCCGTTCGGCAGCACTGCGCCGGGCAGTGCGACGCCGACCGTTGCGCCCGCTCCGAAGTTCCACGCTCCGCAGACGATCTGGCGCGGATCGCCCTCGCCCACGTCCACCTGGCAGAGCTGCAGCCGGTCCGCGTTCGGGTGCTTCACGGCATCGAGCACGCGGCCGACACGGAAGAGCCCGAGGTTGCCGTCGACGTCTGCGACACCGACCGTCTCGATCCCGTCGAACTCGCACGTCGAGATGACGAGACGGTCCGCGAGCTCCGTGATCGGCATCTCGATCGGGACGTACTCCCGTAGCCAACTAATCGGCACCTTCATGAGTGGCCCTTCCGGCGGCAGTGGTGGATGCCCGGGTCGCGAGCACCAAGCCACGCAAGGACGCAGGGAGCGCTCGGGCTGGTTTGCCCGAGTGCGACTGAGGACGCGGCGTGGCGCAGCGTGATCGCGGGCTGGACGCCGCCGACTGTCGCCGGGAGGGCCACTAAAACTGCCTCAGAACTCGCAGATCGTTTTCCCAGAACATGCGGATGTCAGGAATGCCGTGGCGCTGCGCCGCGATGCGATCGAGGCCTAAGCCCCACGCGAAACCGGACCACTCCTCGGGGTCGTAGCCCATCTTCTCGAACACGGCCGGGTCGACGGCGCCAGCACCGCCCATCTCGAACCAGCCCGTGTACTTGCAGAACGCGCACCCCTCGCCTGCGCACAGGAAGCACGTGACGTCGAATTCCACCGACGGCTCCGTGAACGGGAAGAAGCTCGTTCGCATCCGAACGTCGCGGTCCTCGCCGAACATCGCGCGGAAGAAGTGCATCAGCGTCCCTTTCAGGTCCGCGAGCGTGATCCCCCGGTCGACTGCAAGCGCTTCGACCTGGTGGAAGTTCGGCGTCGAGCGAGGGCTCGGGGTGTCTCGTCGGTACGTTCGCCCCAACGTGGCGATGTAGATGGGCGGCTGACGCTCCTCCATCACGCGGATCTGCCCGGTCGAGGTGTGTGTGCGCAGCAGTGTGTCGTCGTCGACGTAGAACGTGTCGCGATGGGAGCGCGAGGGATGCGTGAGTGGCTGGCTGAGCGCGTCGAAGTTGTGCCAGACCGTCTCGACCTCGCGGGTGTCGACGATCTCATAACCCAGCCCGAGGAAGATGTCCTCGACTTCACGCCTGATCTGCGTCAGCGGATGCAGGCGTCCGCGCCGCAGCGGTGTACCGGGCAAGGTGACGTCGAGCTGCTGGTCGAGCTGGGCCAGAGCGCCGCGCTCGAGCTCGGCCTCACGGGCTGCGAACGCTTCCTCGAGGCGCTCTCGCACGGCGTTCAGCGCCATGCCGGTCTCCCGATCGCGGACGTTGCGTAGCCCGACTTTGAGCTCGCTCTTGCGTCCCAGCCAGGCGGTTTGGGCCTCGGCCAGCTCGCCGGCCGTGGTCGCTTCCGCAAAACTCTTCAGAGCCGTGTTTGCGTACTCCTCCCAGTCCACAGGGCGAATCTAGCCTTTGAGCAGTTACGACGCGATAGCCGAGCTGTACGACCCCTGGAGCGCCAGCGTCGTGGAGGATGTCGGCTTCTACCTCGAGGAGGCGCGTCGCTCGGGCGGGCCGGTCGTCGAGCTCGGAGTTGGCACGGGGCGAATCGCCGTGCCGCTCGGAGCCGACGGGATCAGGGTGATCGGGGTCGACTCTTCTCGCGGCATGCTGGACGTGTGCGCCCGCCGAGCGGCGCTCGCCGGCGTAGAGCTCGACCTGCGGGTCGGCGATCTACGGGACCCACCGGTGAGCGAGCGTGTGCCACTCGTGATCTGTCCATTCCGCTCGCTGCTCCACATGCATACCGACGAGGACCGCCGCAGCGTGCTCGACAGCGTGCGACGCATCCTGCTGCCGGGCGGAGGCTTCGTGTTCGACGTCTTTGCGCCCGCCGCAAAGGACATCGCCGACACCCACGAGCGCTGGCTCGAGCGCGAGCCCGGCATCTTCGAGCGAGCATCCTGGAACGAACAGGAGCGGACGCTCACGCTCACGGTCCGCGGCGACAGCGGCGAAACGACGATGGCCCTCGCCTGGCTTTCGCCCGACGAATGGCGCACACTGCTAGAGCAAGCCGGCTTCGACGTGGAAGCGTGCTACGGCTGGTTCGACCGCAGCCCGTACAAGGGCGACGAGGACACGGTCTGGATCACCCGCCGCGCCGTCTGAGCTCGTAGAGCGCGATCGCGCCGGCCGCGGCGACGTTCAAAGATTCGGCGCCGGCCGCGAGCGGGATCGTCACGCGCTCCTCGCAGGTCGCGAGGACGTCATCGGGGAGCCTTTCGCGTTCCGCTCCGAGGACGAACGTCGTCGACCCGGACGCGTCGAGCTCCGCGGGCGCGACACCTCCGTGTGCGACGAGCGCGACGCGGCGTCCCGACGGTTCGTCGAACCCGACCAGCGGCACGCGGAAGAGCGCCCCCATCGAGGCGCGCAACGCTTTGGGGCCCGTCGGATCTGCGGAACCGTCCGAGAGGGCGACGAAGGCCGGGCCCAGCGCATCGGCCGAACGGATGAGCGTGCCGACGTTGCCCGGATCCCCGACGTGCCAGAGCGCGAGGCCGACGTCCGGGAGCAGAGCCGGCCGTGGGAGGTCCAGGCGCCGGAAGACGCCGAGCACGCGCGGCGGATGTCCCAGCGCAGACACCTCGGCCAGCAAGGCGGGCTCCACGTTTTCGCCGGCGACAAGCAGTTCCACCGGCTCGATCCCGGAGTCGAGCGCCGCCTCCACGAGATCCTCACCCTCAGCGACGAAGAGTCCGAGCTTCTCGCGCCAGCTGCGGTCGTGCAGCTTCCGGACGAGCTTGAGCTTCTCGTTCTCGCGAGAGGTGATCAGGCGGCTTCGGAGCCGAGCGCCGACTTGGCCTTCTCGGCAATCGCGCCGAAGGCCTGCGGATCGCTGACGGCGAGATCGGCGAGCACTTTGCGGTCGAGCTCGATCTCGGCCTTCTTCAAGCCGGCGACGAACTGGTTGTACGAGAGCCCGTTCGCGCGGGCTGCCGCATTGATCCGCATGATCCAGAGGCGGCGAAACGTCCGCTTCTTGTTCTTGCGGTCGCGGTACGCGTAGGTGAGCGAGTGGTCGACTTGCTCCTTCGCGTACTTGTACGAGGACTTCTTCAGCCCCCAGTAGCCCTTGGCCTGGTCGAGAACCTTGCGCCGCTTCTTGCGGGAGGCGACGGAACGCTTGACGCGTGGCATCTACGATCGCCTCGCCCGTT
>DASWGR010000092.1:0-2569 GCA_036393535.1 Gaiellaceae bacterium
ACGCACTCACCGAGCTGACCTGCGCGCTGCCGGTGGAGCCGTGCGACGTGTTGCCGCCACCCGCTTGCACAACGCCGACGGAGTTCGTCGCAGTGTTGTTGCCTGAGCCACCCACGCCAACCGGCACGGAGGCGGTGGCCGTCGCGTCCGCCTGACTCGCGCTTGCGGTCGGTGTGGCTCCGACGGGCCCGGTCTGCACTGCTCCGACCGAACCAGTCGCGTTGTTGTCGGCCAGCGCCGTTTGCGCCGTGCCGAGAGTGAGCGCCACGACTGCGACGATCACAAGTATGCACTTGGGTCTCATATCCCCTTCTTTCCTAGCCATCGTTCGAGTTGACCTCTCTCCTCCGCAGCACTTGCGCGGAATCACTCAATCGAGGGATCCCATGTGACTACTTCGTGTAGGTAACGGAGAGGACGAACGACGTCTTCGCGCCGGTCCCGCTGACACGCAGCGTGAACGTCCCCGTTGTCGAGGTTCCGTTCAGCTGGATCGGACTATTCCCCGTGGCTCGCCCGATCGGAGTGGCGAGCGTGAGCCGCTTGGGGCCGGTGAAGCGCAGCACGGCGCTGACTGCCCCCGCGCCGACGTCGAGGTTGTAGGTGCGTGCTCGCACACGGCTCCCGAGCGTCCCTCGGAAGACGGCACTTGTCGCCGCGGCCGGACGCAGCAGCGCAAGCGTCTTCCCCGCGTCGATGCGGCCGTACTGCACGAATGCCGGCAGCGGAACAGCCGCGCGCGCGAGTGCGTCCTCCGCTTCGTGCGCAGTAGCGGCCGGCTGCGCGCTCAACTCGAGCGCGACGAGACCCGCGACGACCGGCGTCGCCGACGACGTACCGCAGAAGGTGCCATAGCCGTCGCCGAGAATCGGCGCGACGTTGCACCCCGGAGCAGCCAGGCGCACCCACGAGCCGAAGTTCGACCACGAGTAACGTCCGTCGGCGACGGTTGTCGCCGCGACGCTGACCGCATGCGGATCCGCCGCCGGGTAGAACTGCGTCGTGACGCCGGCGTTGCCGGCCGCCGCCACGACGATCGCGCCCTTCGCGCTTGCGTACGCCAGTGCGTTCGCGAGCTCGATGCTCGAGCCGGGGCCGCCAAGGCTGAGGTTGATCACCCGCGCGCCGTGGTCAGTCGCCCACACGATGCCGGCTGCGATCACCGTGTCGTCGCCGCTCCCTTTCGAATCGAGCACCTTGATCGGCATGACGAGACAGCGCCAGCAGATCCCGGCTCCGCCGACGTGGTTGTTCGCACGCGCGGCGACGACGCCCGCCACTGCGGTTCCGTGTCCGTGATCGTCCGACGGATCGGCATCGTTGCCGACGAAGTCCCAGCCTGGCACGAGCGCGCCGCGCAGATCCGGATGGTTTGCATCGACGCCCGTGTCGATGACGGCGACGACGATCCTGCTCGAGCCCTGTGTCACATCCCACGCCTTGGGGAACCCCGCGAGACGCAGGCCGTCCTGCTGCGGCCAGTCCGTGTCGTCGGGGCTCGTGTCAAAGGCTTCGGAGATCGGCTCCTTCGACGCGCTCGCCACGGCAGACGACGACTGCAGCGAGGCCAGCACCTGGGCTCGCTGCTCCGGCTCGACGCCCACGAGGTAGGCATGGATCTTGGGAATCGCTTGCTCCAGCGTCCCGCCGGCGTCGGAGATCACCGCGGCGATCCGCGCGCGCGTGATGCCGGCCTTGAATGTCACGGCCACGCGGCGGGGGTCGTAGCGCACGACGGTCGAGTTCCGCGTCGCGGGCTCCGGTTCGCGGGGTGCGCCCGCCGGCTCCGAGTTCGCCGTCGGTTCCCCTCCGGCGGGCGCACCCTGTACATCGCGGCAACCGATGTCGAGGACCGGATTTACGACCAAGCACACGTCGGCGCGGGCGCTTCCCCCTGCGGCCAGGGCAAGAGCGACCGCTACGAGCGGCGGCAGCCAACCGGTCATCGATCTGAGCCGCATTCGCGTTGAGGGAGGAGACCGGCGCCGGCACCGCAACTTGCGGGGAATCCCTCGTCCGAGGGACGAACCGGGGCTTCTCCAGAGGGTCGAAATCCCGCTTGAGAACGGGCCTCACGGCTACCATGAGGGTTACGTCCGGGGCTGTTTCTATGGTCCAGATCCCGATCGGCGGCGCCTCCTAGAAGACGCACCACCACACCGATCGAGATCCATATTCCATAGGACTAGGCTCGGGAGGGACAGGATGGCGACCGCCAAGGAAATAGAGACTCAGGCTCCGGCAACCCCGCTGGCCGAGAACACCGTCGTCGACGAAACGGCGAGTCTGGCCGTGCGCCGCTACTTCACGATCCCGGGCCGCGACCCGTTCGACGAGATCGAGTGAGAGATCCGCGACGCCTTCATCCCCGGCAAGGACAAGCCCGTCTTCGACCAGAAGGACGTCGAGTTCCCGAAGTTCTGGTCGCAAACTGCGACAAACATCGTCGCCCAGAAGTATTTCCGCGGCCGCATGACCTCGCCCGAGCGCGAGCGGAGCGTCAAACAAATGATCGGCCGTGTCGTCGACACGATCGCCGGCTGGGGCCGCACGGACGGCTACTTCGCGA
>DASWGR010000093.1:0-40247 GCA_036393535.1 Gaiellaceae bacterium
AAGAGCGTCCTCGACCTGCACAGCTGCCTGGTTACTGGGCGTTTGTGGACCCAAATCGGAAGCCTCCGAAAGGAAGCTCGCTATCCCTTTCTCTTGGTCGAGGGTGCTGACATCGATGATGGGCCACTCTCGCCTGCTTCCCTGCGGGGAGCATGCCTCTCAGCGATGCGTCTTGGCATTAGATTCATTCAGACAAAGGATCAACAAGACTCAGCACTCTGGATGTATCGGTTGGCCACGTTGTGCCAGCGCAGGCCGGGTCCCAGTGCCAGTTAGTCGCTCGCAGCATCGCTGCGAGCGACAGGATCGCGCCACATGATCAGTGCATCCTCGCGGTTGTCCGTGTAGTAGCCCCGACGCACGCCACGAGCTTTGAAGCCCGCCTGCTCGTAGAGCTTGATCGCCACCTCGTTCGACACCCTGACCTCAAGCGTGTACCCGCGACGTCCTTCTCCGCCGGTCAGCTCGAACAGCCGCTCGAGGAGCCCGGACGCAACTCGTTTGCGCCGCTGTTCGGGCGCGACGGCGAGGTTCATGACATGCCACGCGTCGACGTAACGGGAGATGATCAGGTAGCCGAGCAACTCGTGCGTATCAGGCTCGAACGCCCCGAGCGAGATCGAAGACGGTTTCGCGAGCTCGCCCGCGAACATCGACCGCGACCAGGGCGTCGGATACGAGTCGCGCTCGATCGTCTCGATCGCGTTCAGGTCGCGCATCTCGAGGCGGCGGAAGTCCACCCGATTCGCGGTGGCGCTCATTCCGTGGTTTTATCAGCGTCGGGGACTCTTAGGTACATCGGCTCGACCTCCTCGGCAGGCCCGAAGTCCCGGGCGAGTTGAGCGTGGAAGCGCGCCCGCGGGACGTGGCGCTCGTCCTGGTCAGGCGGAACCTCGGCGCCGGCGGCTTCCAGCACGGCGCGGTAGCGCACGGCGCCGCTGCCCACGCAGACGGTGTCCGGTGGAAGCTCCAGCTGGTCGGGCGGACACACTCGAGGTTCCCCCTGAAGCACGAAGATCTCCCCGCGTCTCGCGTCGACGACGGGCACGGCACCCGGCGCTCCGGCGGCGAGGGCGTCAAGCGTGGAGACCCCAGCCACGGGGACGCCAAGGGCGAGCGCGAGCCCGCGCGCAGTGGCGAGCCCGATGCGGACGCCGGTGAAGCTCCCCGGCCCGACCCCGACGGCGAGCCCTTCGAGCTCGCGGGTGTGCGCGCCCGCCTGGCGCAGCAAGGCGTCGACGTCCTCGAGCACCGTGACGGCGCGCGACGTGCGCTCTCCCAGCAGCTCGCCGTCCGAGACGAGGGCGCTCGTCGCGACGTCAGTCGCCGTGTCGAAGGCCAGGATCAGCATCGCCGCGAATCGTGACAAGCCTCTGCCGTTCTTCGTCGCCGTGCTCGAGGCGCACCTCGACCCGCGGAGCCGGAAGAACTCCTGCTCCTGCCTCCGGCCACTCGACGAAGACGACCGCGTCGTCGAAGTAGGGCTCCAGATCTCCCCACTCCGCTGCAGAGACGCCGCTGAAACGGAAGAGGTCGAGATGGGAGACGTCGACGCGTCCCTTGTACCGGTGGCCGATGGTGTACGTCGGGCTCGTGACCGCTCCCTCGACGCCGAGCGCACGGCATGCGCCCCGGACGAACGTCGTCTTGCCCGAACCGAGCTCTCCGGAGACGGTCACGACGTCGCCGGGCCGCAGGTCGACCGCGAGCCGCGCCGCGATTTCTTCCGTCTCTTCAGGCGACCGAGACTCGATCAGAACAGCCCGAGCTGCACCGCGGGCTCTGCGACTGCCGATGCGACGTAGACCGGCTCCGGCGGAGCAACTTCACGGCCCATCAGCTCGGGCAGCCTCGCGAAGTCGGACTTGAGCACCTCGAGCATGCGTGGCGTATACAGCGCGGCAGCCGGATGGTAGATCGGGTAGAGCAGCACGCGCCGCCCGCCGAGCGTCACCTCCTGCTCCTGGCCGTGAACGCGCGTGATCCCGGTCGGCCGGCCCGACAGGAGCTTCGTCGCGAAGTTGCCGAGCGTCGCCACGACGCGCGGGTCGATCAGCTCGATCTGCCGCCACAGGTGCCCCTCGCAGGCCTCGATCTCCTCCGGCAGCGGATCGCGGTTGCCGGGAGGTCTGCACTTGAGAACGTTCGCGATGTACACCTCTTCGCGCGTGAGGCCAATGCCGGCGAGTAGTTGCTCGAGCAGCTTTCCGGCCGCCCCGACGAACGGCACTCCCTGCTTGTCCTCGTGGAAGCCGGGTGCCTCGCCGACGAACATCAGATCGGAATTCGGATCGCCTGAGCCGAAGACCACCTGAGTCCGACCTTCCGCTAGCGCGCATTTGGTGCAGCCCGCAACGACCTCGCCGAAGGCGCGCAGCTCGTCTGCGCGGGTTAGTTCAGTGACCGCAGCCACAGCTTCCGCCGCAACAGCCGCCACCACTGCTGAATGCGCCGGTCTGCCCGGCGGTGCCGACCATCGAGAACGTCGAGAGCTGCCGGGCGACCTTGGTCGCGCCGCACTCCGGGCAAGCGACCACCTGATCTCCCCGGACAAGCTCCTCGAAATGCTCTTCGCACTTCATACAGACGTACTCGTACATCGGCATCGCTCGGGCAGTTTACGGGCGGTGCCGGACGAGCGGCAAATGACCCGCAGAAGCCTTTAGTACGGGGCTTTGACCGGCCTTCCGCCGAGCTTGCCGGAGACCGAGTTGTTCGAGAAAGTGAGCGTGCCCGCGAGGGCCGCGGGGCCGGACACACGGAGTGTGCCCTTGTGGAGGAGAGGCAAGCCTCCGGGGACGAAGTCGACTTTTCCGGTCACGGTGACTCCGGGAACGGCGCTGTAGCGGGTCAGAGTGAAGCTCAGCCCCTCCTTTGCGAGCACGAGCTTGCCGCCGTAAAGACCGCGGGGAGCAAATGTCGCGCTGGAGAACACCATCTGCAACCACGTAGCTTCGGCTTCCCGCGCCGTCTTCGAAGCAGCCGCCAGCGTCGCCTTCACCGTCCGCTTCGCCGGACGATGCAAAAAGGCTCCCAGAATCTTTGCGGCGGGCGGGACCCGGGGGCACGATGCTTGTTTGAAGGGCCCGAGTGTTCCGGTCATCCAGCGTCTGATTGCTTCGGCCGCGCAGCCTGAGAAGTCGGCGCCGGACACGCTGTGTCCAACGCCGGGCACGATCACCAGTTGACCCTGCGGAAACGCGGAGATCACTGAGAGGGCATTCGCGGTCGGCGTCCGTAGATCGAAGCCGCCGTTCACGGCCAGCACCGGCACGTTCGGCAAAGGTCCCGGCCCCAACGGAGTGTTTCCCGCCGGCGTCGGCCACTGCTCGCAGAAGTAAGCAGTCCCCATGCGTGCCGCCCAGTTCCCGAATGGTCCGACGCTGCCGGGTGGAAAGGCCGCGACCGTCGCATCGAGAATCGCTCTGCGTGCAGCAGGCGGAGTGTTCGGAGCAAAGGGGAAGGGACCGTCCGCACAGTTCGTCGCGGCATAGAGACCGAAGCTCAAGTCTTCGGGGGCCAACTCACTGGTCCCCAGATCGAGGTCGTACAGCCGCAGCAACGGGCGGGCGTCTCCGAGCAAGGCGCCGTGAACAGCGGCCGGTGCTTCGGCGGCCAGGCCCGGCGAGAGATCCGCGTCGATGATCATCGAGACGAGGTCTTCACCGTTCATCTGCACCGCCCGCAGCCGTCCGTCGGGCGCGATCACCTTTCCCTTCAGCGGACGTGCTTCGAGGCGATTCGCGAGCTTGACGACGTCGCCCGCGAAATCGGAGGTCGCTCCACGGCAGATGCCACCCGCACAGAATGCGGTCAGCGTGCCCGGCATCTCACGGAGGACATTTCGCTCGAATGGGTCCGGGTAGGTGGGCGCGACCACCGAGTCGAGGACGATCCGCTCGACGGCGCTCGGATGCGCCAGCGCGTAAGCAATTGCGAGCTTCGTTCCGTAGGACACCCCGAACAGCGCGATGCGCCCCAGGCCCAATGCAACCCGCACCGACTCCATGTCTTCCGCGTGGTCGCGCGTGGCGTAGAACTGTCGCTGCGGGCCGATGATCTCGGCGCAGTCCCGGGCCAGCGCCGCGTCCTGCTCGACTGTCGCCTTGACCGAGGTCTGCAGGCCCGGACAGCGGATCACCCCGGACTTCCCTGTGCCTCGATTGTCGAATGCCACCAGCGTGTAGCCGGGGAACATGTCCTGCATAGCGCTGGCGGAGCTGGCCGAGCCCAGACCGTAGGCGCCGGCAGATCCCTGCCCTGGACCGCCTGCGATCAGGAACATCGTCCCCCGCGGCAGCCCGGTCGCCTGCAGAACCTCGACGTGAAGCGGGATCGTGCCGGGCATCCCGCCGCTGCGATCAAGCGGAACGTCCACCGTCCCGCACAGGAGCCCATTCGCGGCCTCTGGACAGTGGGTGAGGCTGACCGCCGCCCGCGCCTGGCCTGGTGCAGCCAGCGCGACGGCGAGGGCGAGCCCCAGGAGGAGACGACGACCCACGAGGCACGGCAGAGTAGCACTGCCGGTGTACGCTTCCACTGCCCGGTATCCGCTACGGAACTGGAGCGTCGATTGTTCGAGAGTGTGACGGTCATCGGTTCCGGCCGCGTCGGCTCGGCCGTTTCGGCTCGCCTGCGCGAGCGTGGCGTTGCCGTTGGCGAGGAAGGAGAGCTGGTCCTGCTGTGCGTGCCGGATGGCTCGATCGCCGAGGTCGCCGCTGCGCTGGACGAGGGCCCGTGGATCGCGCACGTCTCCGGAGCGACGCCTTTGTCGGCACTCGATCCGCATCGGCGACGTTTCTCGATGCACCCGCTTCAAACGTTCACGCGCGCACGAGGACCCGAGCAGCTCGACGGAGCCTGGGCGGCGGTGACTTCCGAAGAGGAAGAAGCCAGGGCCGCCGGTTACTGGTTGGCGGAAACCCTCGGGCTGAAGCCGTTCGACCTCACCGACGATGCACGTCCGCTCTACCACGCAGGCGCCGCGATCGCGTCGAACTACCTCGTCACCCTGCACGCGGTGGCGGCCGAGCTATTTCTCGCAGCCGGTGCGCCTCCCGAAGGGCTCGTCCCGCTGATGCGCAGAACGATCGACAACGGCTTCGAGTTGACCGGTCCCATCGAGCGCGGCGACTGGGAGACGGTGGAGGCGCACCGCCGCGCGATCCGCGCCGCCAGACCCGAGCTCGAGCCGCTTTACGACGTGCTCGCGGAAGCGACGGCGAAGTGAAGACGCTGCGAACGACTCGAGAGGTGCGCCGTGAGCTCGCCGGCGGCGGACGCATCGGGCTCGTGCCCACAATGGGCGCCTTCCACAACGGGCATCTCGCCCTGCTCCGTGCTGCGCGCGGAGAGTGCGACGCCGTGGTGGTGTCCCTGTTCGTCAACCCAACGCAGTTCGGCGCGAACGAGGATCTGTCGCGCTACCCGCGCGACGAGACGCGTGATGCACAGTTGGCCGAAGCGGAAGGCGTCGACGTTTTGTTCACACCGTCCGTCGAGGAGATGTACCCGAAGGGGTACGCAACCTGGGTCGACGTCGAAGAGATCGGAGCGGAAGGCGCTGCGCGCCCAGGGCACTTCCGCGGCGTCGCCACGGTGTGCCTGAAGCTCTTCAACATCGTCCGACCACAGGTGGCGTACTTCGGTCAGAAGGACGCGCAGCAGGCTGCCGTCTTGCGCCGGATGATCCGTGACTTGGACGTCGATCTCGACCTACGCGTCCTTCCCACTGTTCGTGACGCGGACGGCCTGGCCCTGTCGTCTCGAAACGCCTATCTCTCAGAGGAGGAGCGGCATCAGGCCCTCGCGCTCCCACGCGCGCTCGAAGCCGGCCGCTCGGCACATGTCGAGGGGTCTGACCCCGTCGCTGCGACGCGCGTGGCTCTCAACGGGCTCGTTCCCGAGTACGTCGAGGTGCTCGACCTCGACGGCGTCACGCTCCTCGCCGCTGCGGCCCGTGTTGGCTCGATGCGACTCATCGACAACATCGTCCTGGAAGGAGAGCTGAAGTGAAACCCGGGAAACTGACGCTGACGGACCTCGCCGACCTGAAGAGCCGCGGCGAGAAGATCGTCATGGTCACCGCCTACGACGCGCCGGGCGCGCGCCTCGCGGAACAGGCGGGCATCGACATCCTGCTCGTGGGTGACACCGCGGGGATGGTCGTGCTCGGCCACGATGGGACCGTCCCGGTGACGATGGAGGAGATGCTCTTCCTCACGCGCTCCGTCTCGGGTGCGGTCGTCCGGCCGCTGGTGGTCGGGGACATGCCGTTCGGGAGCTACCAGGTCTCCGACGAAGACGCCGTGCGCAACGCGATCAGGTTCGTCAAGGAAGCCGACGCCGACGTGGTCAAGCTCGAAGGCGCCGGGCCTTCCCTCTCGCGGGTGACCGCGATCGTCTCCGCCGGCATCGGCGTGATGGGGCACGTCGGCCTGACACCGCAATCGGAAACGATGCTCGGTGGGTTCAAGACACAGGGCCGGACGGCCGCGAGAGCACAGCAGCTCCTGGCCGATGCACTCGCGCTCGAGGCGGCCGGCTGCTTCGCAATCGTCCTCGAAGCCGTTCCCGTACCGGTCGCCGCGCGCATCACCGAGTCGCTCACGGTCCCGACGATCGGGATCGGCGCCGGGCCTGAGTGCGATGGGCAGGTGCTCGTGTACCACGATCTGCTCGGCCTTACCGAGGGACGCGCACCGCGCTTCGTCAAGCGCTACGCGAACCTCGCCGACGAGATTCGTGGCGCGCTGACGACGTACGCCGAAGAAGTTCGAACCGGCGTCTATCCCGCGCCGGAGCACACGTACGCGATGTCGGAGGACGAGCTCGAGCTGTTCTCAGCCCGCCGCGTAGAGCAGCGTCAGGGCGACGGCTAGCACCGCGGCGATACCCGAGGCGTAGGCAACGCCGGCGATCGAGCGCGCCCAGGTCCAGCCGTGCACGGTGCGCACACCGATGACGAGCAGGACGAGCGCCCAGACCAGGAACACGTAGAAGATCCACGCGAAGACGGTCCCGGTCGTGCCACCGTCCGACCCGCCGAATCTGAACAGATCCTCTCCGTAGATCGCGATCCGGGCCGGCCAGTAGACGAAGAGCGCAAATGCGACAGGCGCCGACGCAAAGGCGAGCAGGTGGCGTGCGCGCCGGAAGCTACCCCGGCTGCCCAGGCGACGAAGCGAAACGTGCAACACCTTCCCGAGGAAGAAGTACAGCGTGAAGCCGGACAGCCCACCTCCGAGGAACGCCCAGACGACGAGCACGAGCCAGTCCCGCGCCGGGTCGTCGAGCAGTGTGCTCGCAACGGTGGTCGCGAGCACTGTGGCGATGCCGGCCAGCCAGATGATCGCCCCCGCCGCGTCCTGTCGCGCCTCGGCGGCCTCATCGGAGTCGTCGCGAAGCGCCGCGAAGACCGGCCGCGGGCTTTGCAGCACGAGCAGCCCGCGCAGGAACCACGCCTTCTCGTCGTTGCGCGTCGCGGCGCGTGCGGTTGCCTCAGGCAGCTGCGACCGCAGCCTTGGGCAGCACGTGCCGGAGGAACTGCCCGGTCGCCGACTCGTCCACCTCGGCGATCTGCTCCGGCGTGCCCGTCGCGATGATCTCGCCCCCGGCCTCGCCGCCTTCGGGACCGAGGTCGATGATCCAGTCGGCCTGTTTGATCACGTCGAGATTGTGCTCGATCACGAGCACGGTGTTCCCCGAGTCGACGAGTCGCTGCAACACGTCGAGCAGCTTCTCGATGTCCGCGAAGTGGAGCCCGGTCGTGGGCTCGTCGAGGATGTAGAGCGTCTTGCCGGTCGCGATCTTCGAGAGCTCCGACGAGAGCTTGACGCGCTGCGCCTCGCCGCCGGAGAGGGTCGTCGCGGGCTGGCCGAGCTTGATGTAGTCGAGCCCCACGTCGTGCAAGGTCTGTAGGCGCCGGCGTAGCTTCGGGATCTTGGCGAAGAACTGCAGCGCCTCCTCGACCGACATCTCGAGCACGTCGGCGATCGACTTCCCCTTGAAGCGCACCTCCAACGTCTCGCGGTTGTAGCGCGCGCCCTTGCAGGTCTCGCACGGGACGTACACGTCCGGCAGGAAGTGCATCTCGATCTTGATCTGGCCGTCGCCTTTGCACGTCTCGCACCGGCCGCCGCGCACGTTGAACGAGAACCGCCCAGGCTTGTAGCCGCGCACCTTCGCCTCGGGTGTCATCGAGTAGAGCTCGCGGATGTGGTCGAAGAGCTTGGTGTAGGTGGCCGGGTTCGACCGTGGGGTGCGCCCGATTGGCGACTGGTCGACTTCGATCACCTTGTCGAAGACCTCGATGCCTTCGACCGACTGATGATCGCCCGGCTTCGTCCGGTGCCGGTGCAGCTTGTTCGCCAGCGCCTTGTGGACGATCTCGTTCACGAGCGTCGACTTACCGGAGCCCGATACTCCGGTGACGACGACGAACTTCCCGACCGGGAACTCGACGTCGATGTCCTTCAGATTGTGCTGAGTGGCGCCGCGCACCCAGAAGGAGCCATTGTCGTCCGCACGGCGCTCGGGGACCGGGATCATGCGCGCACGCGAGAGGAACTGCCCGGTGACCGAATTCTTGGTGCGCTCGACCTTGGCCGCGGTTCCCTCGGCGACGACGTGTCCACCGTGCTCTCCCGCGCCCGGGCCCATGTCGACGAGCCAGTCGGACGAGCGCATCATCTGCTCGTCGTGCTCGACGACCAGGACGGTGTTGCCGAGGTCACGCAGGCGCTCGAGCGTTCCGATCAGCTTGTCGTTGTCCCGCTGGTGGAGGCCGATCGAGGGCTCGTCCAGGATGTAGAGCACGCCGACGAGCTGCGAGCCGATCTGCGTCGCCAGTCGCAGGCGCTGTGCTTCCCCGCCCGAGAGCGTCGCTGATGCCCGGTCGAGCTGCAGATAGCCGACGCCGACGTTGTCGAGGAACAGCAGGCGCTCGCGAATCTCCTTCACGATCCGCGCGCCGATGAGCTGCTCGGTCTCCGTGAGCTTGAGCTTGTCCAGGAACTCGAGGGAACGGGTGACGGACATCTGCGTGAACTCGTGGATGTTCTTGCCGCCGACCGTGACCGCGAGCACCTCCGGCTTCAGGCGTGCCCCATTGCAGACCGGGCACGGGCGGAAGGACATGTACTCCTCGATGCGTTCGCGCTGCGTGGCGGAGTCGGTCTCGCGGTAGCGCCGCTCGAGGCTCGGGATGATGCCTTCGAAGGCGAGCATGTAGGAGCGGCGACGGTTCATCCGGTTGCGGTAACTGACGTACACGCGCTCGCCCTCGGTGCCGTAGAGGAAGAGATCCTCTTCCTCCTCGGTCAGGTTCTCCCACGGCTCGTCGAGCGGAATCTCGTAGCGGTCTGCGATCGCCTGGATGACCGACTCGTAGAAGCCCGAGTTGCCCACGGACCACGGCACGAGGGCGCCCTCGGAGATCGAGAGGCTCGTGTCGGGAACGAGCAGGTCCGGGTCGATCTCCTGCTGTGAGCCCAGGCCGGTGCAGCGCGGACACGCGCCGTGGGGCGAGTTGAAGGAGAAGATGCGAGGCTGCAGCTCGGGGAGCGAGACGCCGTGGTCGGGACACGCAAACTTCTCGCTGAACAGCAGCGTGCGGCCTTCGTCGACGAGATCGATCGCGACGAGCCCTTCCGCGAGCTGTGCCGCGGTCTCCACGGATTGCGCGAGCCGCGTGCGCAGGTCGGGCTTCATCGTGAGCCGGTCGACGACCACCTCGATCGTGTGCTTGAACTTCTTGTCGAGCGAGATCTCGTCCTCGAGCAGGTGCTGCTCGCCGTCGACCTTCACGCGCGTGAAGCCCTCGTTGCGCAGCTCCTCGAACACCTCCTTGTACTCGCCCTTGCGGTCACGCACGACCGGGGCGTTGACCGTGAACTTCGTCCCTTCCGGTAGTTGGAGGATCTGGTCGACGATCGACTCCTGGCTCTGGCCCGTAATCGGCTTCCCGCAGACCGGGCAGTGCGGCCGGCCGACCCGCGCGAAGAGAAGGCGCAGATAGTCGTAGATCTCGGTGACCGTTCCAACCGTCGACCGCGGGTTCCGTGACGTCGTCTTCTGGTCGATCGAGATCGCCGGAGAGAGCCCTTCGATCGAGTCGACGTCGGGCTTCTCCATCATCTGGAGGAACTGGCGAGCGTAAGCCGAGAGGCTCTCGACATAGCGCCGCTGGCCTTCCGCATAGATCGTGTCGAAGGCCAGAGACGACTTGCCGGAGCCGGAGAGCCCGGTGATGCAGATCAGCTTGTTCCGGGGCAGACGGACGTCGATGTCCTTGAGGTTGTGCTCCCGGGCGCCGTGGATGACAAGCTCTTCTTGCGCCATAACCGGCCAAGTTTAGCGAGGGGGATCGGATCGAACAAGTGTTCGTTTTTAGACCCGCAAACCCGCTTGGAGAGCGGGAGAACGACTCAGGCGCTGAGCCGCTCGACCAGGCCGTACACCCGGCGCGGCTCCGGCACGTAATCGATCTCGAGGTCGCCGGCGACGATCGTCCCGTAACCGAGCAGCCGCCCCACCAGGCTCTGCTCGATCTCGACTGCCCCGAGCCGCGAAAGGCGCACGGCCGCCGCGCGCCGGTGGAATGTCCCGTGCACGACGAACAGCTTCTCGGTGGTCAGGACGACGCGCGTTCGCTCCCACTTCCACACCGCCCGAAGCGCGATGCCGGCGCCTCCCGCCTGCAGCAGGACGCCCGCGATCGAGGCCGGCCACCCGATGGCCATGCAGCCGATGCCGACGACGGCGAGCGCGAGCGCGCGGACGAACGGTCCGGCCAGCACGACCACATGTCGCCGCTCATCGAGACAGACGCGTTCCCAGCCGGAAGTAATCATCGCGTTTGCCGCTTTCGCCAGACGGCGAAAGATCCCTGGTCATGAAGGAAACAGCTCAACGCGTCGCCCTCTCGACTCTGATCGTCATAGCGATCGTCGCGGTGGCGCTGGCGCTTTGGAAGCTGAAGCTCGTCCTCGCACTCGTCTTTCTCGCCTTCATCCTGGCCGCAGCTCTCCGCCCTGGGATCGAGAGGCTCGCGCGGGCCGGCGTCCCGAGAGGCCTCGGCCTCCTCATCCATTACGTGGTACTGATCGGCGTGATCGGCCTCGCCCTCTGGATCGTCGTGCCCCGGGCGGTCGACCAGGTGCAGAGCGCCCTTGGCGGAACGACGAAAGCCCAGATCCACCAGGAGGCGAAACAGTCCAAGGGGATCAAGCACGACGTCCTCACGGCGATCGACAAACGCCTGCGCGAGGTACCCAAGACCGGCCAGCTACTGCACCCCGCCGTAGAGGTGACGCTGAAGGTCTTCGAGGTCCTGCTCGGGATCTTCTTCGTCCTCGCCACCGCCGCCTACTGGATCTTCGAGCGTGCCCGTGCCGTCGACTTCGTCGCGTCGCTCTTATCACGCCCGAAGCGGAAGAAGCTGCGCGACACCTGGGATCTGATCGACCTCAAGCTGGGCGCTTTCGTGCGCGGCCAAGTGCTCCTCATCGCACTCGTCGGAACAGTGTTGTCGCTTGCGTTCTGGGCGATCGGGGAGCCCTACTTCATCCTGATCGGAGCCTTCGCCGGCGTGGTGGAGATCGTGCCGGTCATCGGCCCGATCTCGGCCGGCGCGCTTGCAGTCGCCGTCGGGGCCACCGACTCGTGGCACGTGGCTGTCGCCGCCGGGGTCTGCGTGCTGGTCGTGCGGCTGTTCGAGGACTATCTGATCGTTGCCGCGCGTGCTCGGCGACGCCGTCGGCCTGTCGCCTTTGCTCGTACTGGTCTCGGTCACCGCGGTGGGAATCCTCTTCGGCGGGTTCGCGGTCGTCCTCGCGGTTCCGCTCGTCGCGGTGCTCGTCACTGTTCTGGACGTGGTCGTGCGCGATGTCGACCCGGCCGAAGAAGACGTCCCGACCGTGCTCTTCCCCGCCAAGGACGCCGAGACGTAGGACTTAAGTGGCTTCGAGCCACTAAAGTCAGCGTGCGAGCGCCGGACGTAGGAATGAATTTGGTAGGAGTGGCCGAGCCCGGAAAGGGCTCTAAGCCTTGCGCCAGCGGCCGAAGATCAAGCCGCCGAGGGTGAAGCCGAGACCGAAGGTGCCGATGGCGAAGCCGCCGATTGCGAGGGACTTGCGCCACGTCGAAAGGCGCTGCCAACGACCGAGCGCCTCGCGCTCTTCCGTCGTCAGCGGTTCGCCTCGGCGTTGCTTCCGGATCGCGCCGCCCGCCCGGAGACCGAGGTAGAGGTCGTCGAAAATCTCGGCAGACTCTTCGGTCACGCGAGTCACAATATAGCCTCCGTCGGCTGTGCTTACACGTGTTTTACACCTGTCCGACCTCCATTACGGAGCAGGGAACGACGAGGCGATCGAGCGCGGGGCACCTGTTCTGATCGAGCGCTTCCAGCCGGAGCTCGTGATCGCGAGCGGGGATCTCAGCCACCGGGGCCGAGAGGACCAGCTCGCCCGTTCCTCCAATTTCCTCAGATCTCTCGATCGCCCTGTTCTGGCGGTTCCGGGGAATCACGACATTCCGTACAGGTTCCCGGCGCGCTTCACACGGCCGTTCCGCGAGTTCGAGCGACAGTGGGAGACCACCGAGCCGACCTACTCCTCCGCCACGCTGCACGTGGTCGGACTGAACTCCGTGCGCCCGTGGCGCCATCAGTCCGGCGGGATCCGCAACAGCCAGCTTGCGCGCGCCAGAGAGCGGCTTGGAGAGGCACAGGCCGGGGCATTCCAGATCGTCGCTCTGCATCACCACCTCATCGGCGCCCCCTGGCGCTCGCGGAAGAAGCCTGTTGCCCGACGCAATCACGTGCTCGCGTCACTGGTGAACGCGGGCGCCGACCTGATCCTGGCGGGACACATCCATCAGGCCGCGGTGAGCGAGCGACACGAGTTCGAGATCTCCCATGGCGGTGAGCGAGGAGTCGTGGTGTCCATTGCGCCGGGGCTCGGCCAGCCGCGACCGAAACGGCAGGGTGAGGCGCGCGGCGTTCACGTCTACGAAATCGAAGAGTCGTGCCTGCGCATGCAGACGTTCGTGTGGCGCGACAAGGATTGGGGGCTCACGGCCGAGAGAGAATTCCCTCGCGGCCGTGAGCCGCTTGCGTCTGAACCGGCCTAGATTCTGGCTGGCGTCGCGCGTCGACCGCCGTAAAGCCGACCGATGAGTGCGACGAGAATCACTGCAACGATGACTCCAACGATGAACACCAGAGCGCCGTTGAAGATGATGTTTGCGATCACGAGCGAGGCGATGCCGACAAGGATGGTCAGAATCCAGCCCATCGGGTCAACACCCGGATGGAAGAGCCTTCCCAGCGCCCCGACGATTGCGCCCACGATGATTACCCAGATCCAGTACATGGCACCTAGGTTCCCTGCCTGACGAGGGGGAAACCCCTCACATCCTGGCCAGGAGCTCTTTCTTGCTCTCGAACTCGTCGTCCGTGAGGATGCCGGCGTCGTGAAGCTCGGCGAGCTTGCGGAGGTTCGCATCGGCGTCGGCCTCCGCACGAGCACCCTGCGCCTGTCGCAGCAGGCCCTCCATCTTCGTGCGCCGCTCCTGGAATTTGTCGATCCCGATGCCGCGTTCGGGGAACTTGAGGGCGTCCGGGCCTGTGAGCGGGCGCTTCTGGACGAAACGCCGGTACGCGACCACGAGCAGCACGGCACCCAGGAAGGACAAGAGCCCGATCGCCTGAGTTCCCCTCCCCCAGATTGCGATCGCGATCGCTCCGCCGACCGCGGAGCCGACCAAGCCGATCGCGACCGTGAGCCAGATCGGCATCGGATCGGGCCCCGGCACGGCCAGCCTCGCCAGCCCGCCGGTGATGAAGCCGAAGAACATGATGAGGACGATCGAGCCGAGCACGCGCGCAGAAGTCTAGTGCGCGTGCTGGCTAGGCCGAAGCCGGGGCCCGGACCGCAGCGATCAGCTCGCGGCGGAGCTCCTTGATCTCGTCGCGCAGCTTTGCCGCGTACTCGAACCTAAGCTCTTCCGCGGCGGTGAACATCTCCTCCTCGAGCTCGATGACCAGCTTCTCGAGGTCGCTCGGCGTCAGCCCTTCGAGGTCCTTGCGGCCGCGCCGGCGCTTCGAGCTGGGAACGGTCGGCGACTCGAGCGTGAGGAACTCTGCGATGTCGGACACTCCCTTGACGATCGATTCCGGGGTGATCCCGTGCTCCTCGTTGTAGGCGAGTTGCACTGCGCGGCGGCGGTTCGTCTCGCCCAGAGCGCCTTCGATCGCTTCCGTACGTTTGTCCGCGTACATCAGCACCTTGCCGTTGATGTGGCGCGCAGCACGGCCGATCGTCTGGATCAGAGCCGTCTTGCCCCGCAGGAAGCCCTCCTTGTCGGCGTCGAGGATCGCGACCAGCGACACCTCCGGGAGGTCGAGTCCCTCCCGCAGAAGGTTCACGCCGACGAGCACGTCGTAATCGCCGAGCCGCAGCTCCCGGATGATCTGAATCCGCTCGAGCGTGTCGATCTCCGAGTGGAGATAGCGCGCCTTGACGCCGGACTCTAGTAAATAGTCGGTCAGGTCTTCGGCCATCTTCTTCGTCAGGGTCGTGACCAGCACGCGCTCGCCGACCTCCTCGCGACGCCGGATCTCGTTCAGCAGATCGTCGATCTGATTGTGGGTCGCGCGCAGCTCCACCTCGGGATCGACGACACCGGTCGGCCTGATCAACTGCTCGGCCACGCGGGTGGCATGGCGCCCCTCGAACGGCCCCGGCGTCGCAGAGACAAACACGAGCTGCGGCACCTTCTCGAGGAACTCGTCGAAGCGAAGCGGCCGGTTGTCGAGCGCCGACGGCAGCCGGAACCCGTAATCGACGAGCGTCTGCTTGCGGGAGCGGTCGCCTTCGTGCATGCCGCCGATCTGAGGGATGGTCTGGTGCGACTCGTCGACGAAGACGACGAAGTCCTTCGGGAAGTAGTCGAGCAGAGTGAACGGGTGCGTTCCCGGCGCGCGGCCCTCGAGGATGCGCGAGTAGTTCTCGATCCCGTTGCAGAAGCCGAGCTCCTGCATCATCTCCAGGTCGTACTCCGTGCGCTGCCGCAGCCGGTGCGCCTCGAGCATCTTCCCCTCGATCTCCAGCCGCTTGACGCTCTCTTCCAGCTCGTGCCTGATTTCGGACACAGCCCGCTCGATCGTCGGCCGCGACGTCACGTACTCGGTGGCGGGCCAGATCGCGATGTTGTCGAGCTTCGCGTAGATCTCACCGGTAACCGGGTCGAAGTGGCTGATCTGCTCGACCTCGTCGCCGAAGAAGGAGATCCTGTAGGCGGTCTCCTGGTTCGCGGGCTGCACCTCGACCACGTCGCCCTTCACCCGGAAGCGCCCGCGGCCGAGCACGGCGTCGTTGCGGACGTACTGCGAATCGATCAACTTCCGCAGCATCAGATCGCGGTCGTGCTCCTCTCCCACCTCGAGGATGATCACCCGTTCGCGCCACTCCTCGGGCGAGCCGAGGCCGTAGATGCAGGAGACAGATGCGACCACGACCACGTCACGTCGCGTGAAGAGCGCCGACGTCGCCGCGAGCCTGAGCCGCGCGATGTCGTCGTTCTGGGAGGAGTCCTTCTCGATGTAGAGGTCGGCTTGCGGGACGTAGGCCTCGGGCTGGTAGTAGTCGTAGTAGGAGACGAAGTACTCGACCGCGTTCTCTGGGAAGAACTCCCGGAATTCGTTGCACAGCTGCGCCGCCAGTGTCTTGTTGTGCGCGATCACCAACGCGGGGCGGCCGACCTTCTCGATCGTCCAGGCCATCGTCGCCGTCTTGCCGGTGCCGGTGGCTCCGAGCAATGTCTGGTACCGGTCGCCCGCCTCCAGCCCTTCAGCCAGGGTCGCGACCGCCGTCGGCTGGTCTCCGGTCGGGCGATACGCGGCCGTTGTTTTGAACTCGGCCATTCGGGCCAAGGGTAGCCTCCGTGGACGTCGTGGCCCAGCGAGCTCCCGCACCTTGTTCTGCAGGCGGGCTTCGCCGCGCTGACGCGGAGGGCGAACGAGCTCGAGCAGGACGTACAGCGCTAGCGCGGTCGAGCGGCGGCAAGTCTTGCTCGAGCAGCAGCAACGAGCTGAGCGCCTGAACGGCAGATCACGCAGTCGTAGGTTCGCACGGTGCCGTCGTCCCCCGCCGTGAAGATCCGCAGGCTGTTCGGCACGAACAGCGCGGCGCGAATCACGGGCCTGGGTCCGTGCAGGAGGAATGAGAGATGCCCGGTAGCGGTAGGCCAGATCCCGGCTGTGATCGGACCGGCGGTGACGATCCACTGTCCATCGGTGCTGAAGTTCGCGTCGAAGACCGGACCCCCGTGGCCGCGCAGGACCCTGGCCACTCCATTGGAGAGATTCCAGATGCGGGCGTCACCGTCCCTGCTCCCGCTTAGCAGCTCTTTCCCATCCGGGGAGAAGACGACCGATAGGACCTCGCCGCGATGCCCTCGCAGCGTGCGCACGAGCCTGCCTGTCCGCGAGTGCCAGAGGCGCACGGTGCCGTCAACCGCCCCGGCGGCGAGCAGTTGCCCATTCGGGCTGAGCGCGATCGAAATGGTCGCACTTCGTGGGTGTAGTCGAAGTGAGCTTGCACCTCGCACGCGAATCCCATTGCTACCTGCGGTAACGATGAGTCCGGCAGGACGGGAAAACGAAACTGCTCGGTCGGGCTCCGAGACAGCGACAAGGCCACGCGGCCCCAACGCGACTCCCGCCACCGGCTCGGCCAATCGGATGCCGCCGAGGAACCGTCTCTGCGAGATCGACCACACCCGAGCGCGTCCACCTGCGTCGCCGACGAAGAGTTGCGAGCCGTCAGCACTGACGTCCAGGGCCATGATCGGGTCGCTCTGGCGCAGAACTGGAGTCAGCTCAGGCGCCGTACCAGAATCCCAGACCCTCACAGTCCGGTCGATTCCGGCCGTGACGATTTTCGTTCCAGCCGCGGCGAAATACGCGGCTGTGACCGTGTCCGAGTGACCGGTGAGTGTTCGCAAGAGTCGGCCGGTCTCGGTCACCCAAACCCGCGCCGTTCGGTCGGTGCTTCCGGTCACGATTGTCTTCCCGTCAGGACTGAACCCGACCGCAGTCACGGCCGTGGCGTGTCCGATCAGCAGCACGAGCCGGCCACCGGTGTGCGTGTCGTAAACACGGGTGACTCCGTCGGAACTGGCTGCCGCGACTAGGCGACCGTCGGGGCTGAAGGCCACTGCCAAGATTCCGTCGAAGGCGGTCCCGAGCACATGTAACAGCTTCCCGGTGCGAACATCCCAGATTCTGGCGGTGTTGTCCTCCGAGCCCGTCACGACGAGCCTGCCGTTGGGACTGAAGACCGACGCGTGCACGAATCCTTCGTGGCCAAACAGATGCAGCACGCGACCGCTGCGAGCATCTACCAGCCGAGCCTTTCGATCCTCGCTCGTTACGAGCAGTAAGCGCAAATCGGGACTGAACGAGAGGAAAGCCACCGATCCGCGCACGTGGAGGCGATGTGGCCTGGGCCGTAACAGGCGAACCGTTCCGTCCTCGAAACCGGCCGCCAGGCGCGTGCCGCCCCCGTCGACGGCGACAGCGGTCGGCGGTCGAGGCAGCGGAACACTCGTCGTTCTCCCATTGCCGGAGACAGCGACCGACGAACCCACCGCTGCCGCGAACATTGCACCATCACGCGAGAGAGCCACGGCAGTCACCGGCCCCCCGACCTTGTCGGTACGCATCGCTCCCCGCCCTCGCGGAAACCGCAACACCCGGCCCTGAGAATCCCCAAATGCGATCGACGACGGGCCTGCGGCGGACACAGGATCGGGCATTCGAAAGACCCGGCGAACGTAAGAACCCTGCAGCGCGTCACGCAGCACCTGCTCGGTCTCCGGCGTGTCGTCGAGCTTCTCAGCTCGGATGCCGAGACCGATGCTCCTCAGCGGATCGATGGGCAGCTGCAGGTCTGCAGCCGCCGCGAGCTGACGGGCGTGGGCGCGCCGCGCCTGCGTTCGTGCATCACTTCGCTCCAGCAGTGCGTAGACCGCGATCGACGCGACGAGAACAAGGCCCAGCAGCGCTGCGGTCGCCACCAGACGGGCTCGGCGCCGGCGCCTCTCCGCATCGCGTACCGCACGCTGCGCGGAATACCGGGTCCGCCAAGCCGAGACGGCGTCAGCGAGCACATCGTGGTAGATCTCGTATCGGGTGCTTACGCCATTGTCGGCGCTCGCCCGGACAATTCGCTCGGCTGCAAGCTGCCGCAAGACGTCAGCGGCCTCTTGCTCTTCGATTTCGGCATAACCTGCGAGATCGCGTGTGCGATGCGCAATCTTGGATCCGGAAGGTGTAACGAGGAAGTTGTACATCGCTGCCGCGGCGTCCTTCTGCCGAGACGAGAGATCGGCCATCGCATGCTCGAGGTGGTCCTCGACGATCTGCGTCGCACCGCCGAGCTCGGCCAGCGTCTCTCGCCGGAGCACCTTCGAGCCCCGATCCGCCTCCACTTCCCACAGCCTGCTCATCACGAGCTGCAGGTAAGGCGCCTCGATGCGATCGTCGTGGATCGGGGCGGTCACGACGCCACGGCCGACTGCACCGAGCTCGACCCGCCCGGCCGCAACCTCGTCGAGAACAGCTCCGACGAGGTCAGCCTCCAACTCGACCCGCCGTTCGTCCGGAACGAGCTCATTGAAGCGCTGCAAGGGACCGCGGATCGCTGCTTCTCCGGCCGCACGGTCGAGGTTCTCCAACCTGAGCCGGTTCGACAAGAGGTTGGGGATCACCGCCTTGAAGGCGTCGAGCAAGGCAAGAGCGTCTTCTCGGATTCCGATCAGCAGGTTCACGCGCAGATCCGGTCGGCGAATCACGTCGGCGAGCTTCTCGACGAATGCGCGATCACCCTCGTGGTAGAGAAAGAACTCCTCGAATTGATCGAGCATGAGATAGACGTCGCGTCCCGTCCGCGGTGCCAGGTCCGCGAGCGCCACGCCGGGATCGCCGATCCACGAGGAATGAACCCGCACGTCGACACCGGCCTCCTGCCGGAGCTTGTACGCAACACCGGCTCGAAGCACGGATGTCTTGCCGACGCCGGTCGGCCCGAACAACACCGTCACGCGCGAGGCCATCAGGTTCGCGGCGATCACCTGACTGTCCCGGTCGCGCCCGAAGAAGAACAACGCGTCGACGGCGGAATCTTCGAACGCCGCCAGCCCCTTGTAGGGCGACGACGGAGGCGGGACCTCGCTCATGCCGTTGCCTCGGCGAGCTCGATGCCGGCGTACCGTGCGAGTATGCCCGCGTATTGCTCGAGCGGAAGCTCGTGCACCTCGACGTCACGCCGCCTCCAGAACTCCCGCTCGAGCGGCATCGGCTCTGGTTGCACCGCCCACGAGCGGTAGCTCAGTGGCTGATCGCTCCAGAGCCGGTTGAGAATCACGCGCAGATTCCAGTCCGCCATCGTGTAACCGAGGAAGAGAAAGTGGCTGCGCCTCAACTTCGCAGCCAGAGACACTGGGACGGCCCCGCTGAGATCCACCTGCGCGAGATAGTCGATGTAGTCGTCTTCCGTCACGACGAAGCTCTCCCACTCACGCTCTGGCCCGCGATCGACTTGTCCATGGAGTTTGAGAATGACGGTGCGCCGCTCGAGTGAGAGCTCCGTCGCGTAGGTGTTAGGCAGATCGATTAGACGCCCACGCCCGTCGGGCGTGATGTGGCAGAACTTGCCTCGAGCCGGGCCGGTCGCGACATAGGAGACGACGTCGAATTCCTCGCCCGCTTCGAGGAACGCGGCCTCCAGTGCGAGGTCGTAACTTGTCGTCACTATCAACTGGTGCGGCACACCCCGCTCGCGCAAGACCGGCGGGATCGAGGCGAAGAACCGGTGCACAGCCGTCGGCGGAACGTCTGCGTCGAGGAGCGCGTGCAGTTCGTCGTACAGCGGCCCCGACCCCTTCATCACCGACACGTACTGCGCGACCCGCGGTAGCCCGGCTCCGTCCTCCAGGTAGTCGAAACGTTCCGCAAGCCTGCCGGCCAGCTCCCCGACGTCTGCTCCGAGAACCGCAACCAGCCGCCCATGGAGCAACGTTCGGAGGACCTCCTCGAAATGATCCTCTGCCGGCGGCGCGGCGTCGGGAGCGCGCAGGCCCGCGTCCTGTCGCAGGATCTCGCCGTGGAGCTGCTGGAGATCACGGCCCGGCTCGATCCCGAGCTGGTCGACGAGCGTACGGCGTGCGTCCTGGTAGACACCGAGGGCCTCGGCCTGGCGTCCAGAGCGATACAGGGCGAGCATCAGATGGGCACGAAGACGCTCCCGGGTGGGATGGCGGTCGACAAGGGCCTCGACCTCGCCGACGATTTCGGCGTGGCGGCCGGCCTCGAGGTCCGCGTCGATCCTCTCTTCGACCACCGCAAGCCGCTCCTCCTTCAGCCGTGCAATCTCGGGTTGCGCGAAGGGTTCGAATTCGAAGTCGGCCAGCGGCGCTCCGCGCCAGAGGTCGAGCGCTTCCCGCATCCTGGCTGCGCGCTCCGCAGCCTCCGTCGCGGCGCGGGCCGTCGCAACGAGATGACGAAAGCGCGTCAGATCGACCTGCTCGGGTTGAATTGCCAGCGCGTATCCGGGTGGTTTCGTCACGAGCACGTCTGCACCGAGCGTCTTCCGGAGCTGTGAGATGAAGTTCTGGAGCGAGGTGGCCGCGGTGCGAGGCGGCTGCTCCGCCCAGAGCGCGTCGATCAGACGGTCCGTGGAAACCGCCTTCGGGGCCTCGAGCAGAAGGATCGCCAGGACCGCGCGCTGTTTCAGCCCACCGAGCAGGAGCGGGCCCGTCTCGTCGACGATCTCGAGCGGTCCGAGGATCCGAAAGTCAGGCATGTGAGGTTTGTAACACGGTCCTTTCCTCCTGAACAGCGACACGCCGACGAGGCCCGGCCGGCCGGCACGCACTCTCGGGGGCGCACCTAATCCGCCGCTAATCCGAGCGTTAGCGGGCCATTAGCGCGCGCTGAGAGAGCCGTTGCGACCCCCTTCGACGGTGGCCGCATGGCTACCTCATCGCTTATCCGAACGGGCCTGCTGCGGGCCTGCCCATTCGCAGCACTGCTCCTTCCCGGGAGCCACCCGGCAATCGCAACCCAGGCGATCGTTCCCTCACGCCCTCCCGCTCACACCGAGGCCGCGCAGCAGGCACTGCTGAAGACACGGCCGGCGCGTGTCCTGACGATCACCTACACGACCCACAACGGACACTTGCGAAATGCATACGTACAGCTCCCCGATGGCTACGGCCCAGGCCGCAATCCCGCCATCCCACTGGTGATCTCGCCCCACGGTCGTGCGGTCGACGGCAAGATCAATACGCGCCGCTGGACCAATCTGCCAACCCTCGGCGGCTTCGCCGTCGTCAGCCCGGACGGCTACGGGCGCCTCCTCCCGCTTCATTCGTGGGGGTCGCCCGGTCAGATCGATGATCTCGCCCACATGCCGGAGATCCTCGAAGAGCAGCTCCCCTGGCTTCATGTCGACCGCCGCAGGATCTACGCGGTGGGCGGTTCAATGGGGGCGCAAGAGACTCTTCTGCTCGTCGGCCGCTACCCGCGTCTGCTGGCCGGCGCCGTGGCCGTCGACGGCCCCGCAGACTTCGGGCTTCAGTACCGCAACTTCCCGCGACTGAAGTGCGACACCGAGTGCCTGTCGCGCGGGTGGGGCCCGATTGGCCTCGCGAAGCAGAAGCTCGCCCGACGCGAGATTGGTGGGACCCCGGAGACGGCCCCTGCAAAGTACGCCGAGCGGAGCCCACTCAGCTACGTGCGGCAGATCGCAGATTCATGCGTTCCGGTGCAGATCTGGTGGAGCCGAACGGACGAGACGGTGCTCGACCCCTCACGCCAGTCGGGTCGGATGTTCCGAGCCCTGCAGCGGCTCAACCCACACGCGGCAGTCGACGAGTTCGTCGGGAGCTGGGCACACACGGACGCCATGCGCGCAGAGACCGATCTCCCGAAGATGCTCGCGCACCTCGGGTTGCTCCCTCCGGCCTTCGACGTCGAACGCCTGGGTGCCGCTCATTCCGGCACCTCGCCCGATGGAAGCTGCGCCGGGTGATCTCGCGGTTGGCGCCTGGTTAGAGGCTAGGCCGACCATGGGAGCATGGCCACCGCCAGGAATCTCCCGCGCATTCTGCTGGTCGTTTCGCTCCTCGGCCTCGTCTACGCCTTGGTGTCCGGAAGCACCCCGCGGGCAGCCGGCCGCGAGGGACCCGACGGCCGGGCGGAGCGGCTGCTCCCCACCAACCGACCGACGGTCGAGGCTGCTTTCCCGAGAGAGAGCTACGCCCCCGGCAACGTTGCGCGGCTCGTGTTCTGGACTCGGGGCGCCCAGGTGTCCCTTCAGGTCTTCCGCGCAGGAACAGAGGACACTCCGGTCCGCCCACAGGATGCGATGCTCGGAACCGCCGTAACGTCCATTCGGCGCCTCGGAGCCGTTGCGCCGGGACGGGCGATCTACATTCGAATGGGCGAATGGCCGAGCGGGCTCTACTTCGCCAAGCTCCTCGCACGAGGCGGCAAGGTCGGCTACGCACCCTTCGTTCTCCGTCCGCGAGCCCTCGGCGAGCATCGCGTCGCCGTCGTCCTGTCGACGATGACGTGGCAGGCCTACAACTTCCACGACGATGACGGCAACGGCACGCTCGACACTTGGTACGCAGGCCAGCCCCATGCACGCCTGGGGCGCCCTTACGAGAACCGAGGTGTCATCCCGCACTACAAGCACTACGAGCAACCGTTCCTGCGTTGGCTGATCTCGACCGGCCGCGACGTCGACTATCTGGCGGACGCGGACCTCGACGCGTCGTCGACAACCGGACGCGGGCTCGCAGCGGCTTACGACCTGATCGTCTTTCCGGGTCACCACGAATACGTGACCCTGCACGAGTTCGACGTCGTGACCGGGTTTCGGAACCGCGGCGGCAGCCTCATGTTCCTGTCGGCCAACAACTTCTTCTACCGGACGGTCAAGCGCGGCAATGTCATGACTCGCACCGGTCGTTGGCGACTGGCAGGCCGCCCGGAGGCCGCGCTCATCGGCGTCCAGTACTTCGGCAACGACTCTGGACGGCATCAAGCGCCGTGGAGGCTCCGAGCCAGTTCGGCGGGGACGTGGATTTTCGCCGGCACCAACTTGCATCCCGGTTCGAGCTTTGCCAGGGGCGGCATCGAGGCGGACGCGACAACTCCGAGCTCGCCGCCCGGAACCCAGGTGATCGGCGTGATCCCGAACATCTTCGGAGACGGGCGGGACGCCGAGATGTCGTACTACGAGCTGCCGAACGGTGCGAAGGTGTTCGCTGCAGGAGCGTTCACCCTCGCCGAGAAGGTGTGGATGCCGGGCGTCGGACAAGTGCTGGAGAATCTGTGGACGCGACTCGCCGGCGATGAGCCCACACCGGAGCCCTTTGGCAACGTCACCCCTCCAGGCTAACCTTGGCCGGCTGTCTTTCGTCTAACGACCCGTGCGCCTTCGAATCCTCCTCCTGACCTGTGGTCTCGCCCTGTGCGCGAGCGCCACAGCGGCGGCCTACCCGTGGCCGCTCAAGCCTTTCCACCAGCAGCATCCGATCCGGGCGAACTTCGGCGATCCGCGCACGCGCTTCCTCAACACGATGCTCACGGACGGCCTGCAGGGGCCGGGCACCTTCCTCTTCCACAACGGCATCGACATCGCCGCGCCGGCAGGAACGCCCGTGTATCCGGTCATCTCGGGGAAGGTGCGCTACATCGACGACGCGGCCGTCTCGGTGAAAACCAAGGGACGTGGTGTCTTCCAGTACTTCCATCTCGCCGTGACGGTCCCGAACGGCCAGCACGTCATTGCCGGACGCACCGTCCTTGGGTACGTAATGCACGCCTACGATCACGTCCATCTGTCTGAGATTCGCGGCGGCCGCATCTGGAATCCGCTCGCAAGAGGTGGCATCGCCCCTTATCGCGACCGCACGGTCCCGCAGGTGCGCGCAATCAACGTCCGCCCCGCCGGTTCGCTGGTGCCGTTCGATTCCTCGACCGTGTGCGGCACCGTTTCGCTCGTGGCCGCCGCGGACGACGCCCCGCCGATGGCGGTCCCGGGAGTGTTCAGCGGCTTTCCACTCTCCCCCGCGTTCATGACCTGGTCACTCGCGAAGGTGGGCGGCAGCACCTACGTGCATGACGCGCCGGCCGCCGACTTCCGCACGACGCTGCCGCGCTCGAGGGGTTTCTGGAACGTCTATGCGCGCGGCAGCTACCAGAACGCGCCGAGGTTCTCGAACCGCCAGTACTTCATGCCGGGACGGTTCCTCTACAGCCTCGGCGGCTCCGTCGACACGCGCTCGTACCCGAACGGGCTCTACGAGATCACCGTTGATGTCAGCGACATGCGCGGGAACAGCTCGGAGGCCGCGCTCCAGTTCAAGATCGAGAACCGCGCCGGCACCGAGACCGGCTGTCCGGCTCAGGCTCCGAGCTCCGAGCCGTAAGCCCGGCGGTAGATCCGCTTCAGCTGCTCGACGCGGTCCACGTAGGCGCGCGTCTCCGCGAACTGGATTCCCTTGCCGGCGCGGCGCCACCGGTCGACGTTGTCCTGGCCCGCGTTGTAGGCCGCCAGAGCGTCTTGCTCGTCGCCGTACTTCAGCATCAGGTGGCGAAGGTACCAGGCGCCGTAACGGACGTTGATCTCGGGGTCGTAGAGATCCTCGACCCGGAAACCCGAGCCGCCGGTATGGAGCGCGATCCCTTTGGCGGTGTCCGGCAGGAGCTGCATCAGGCCGATGGCGCCGGACGTCGAGCGGGCATCGGCCTTGAACTTCGACTCCTGATAGATGACCGCGGCCAGGAGGGCCGGGTCGAGGTCGTAGTTGTGCGCGTGGCCACGCACGATCTGTTCGTAGGAGAGCGGATACCACAACCGCTCCCACCAACCAGGCTTCGACGACTGCAGCGTGGCGAACGTCGCAAGCAACGCCCCGACGAGCAGGACGAGACCGAGGGACCGTTTCACGTCGCGAGGTCTGCCATCACGCCGGCCACGAACGCATCCAGCTCTTCGAGCGTCCCGTCGTTGACGTAGGTGTAATCCGCGAGCCGGATCTTCTCGTCCTCCGCGAGTAGACGGCGCTCTCGCTCGTCGGCGATCGGCCTGCGTTGCGCCCGAACTTCCGGCGGCGCCGTGATCACGACGACGATGTCGAAACGCTTTTCGCCGCCGGTCTCGTAGAGGAGCGGCACCTCGGTCACGGCCACCGCGGGAGGGTCGGGTCCGCCGGCCAGCTGCCGGCGCCAGGCCGTGTGTTCCTGCACGACTCTCGGGTGAAGCAGTTCCTCGAGCCAGTCGAGATGCTCGGGATTGTTGAAGACGATGCGGGCAACGACAGCGCGATCGGCGCCGTCGGTTCCGATCACTTCCGGGCCGAACCGCTCGACCAGCTCGCGGCGCACCTCCGGATCGCTGCGGAGCAGACGGTGCACGATCTCGTCGCTCGACCGCGTCGCGGCACCATGGCGAGCAAACGCTTCGAGCGCCGCGCTCTTGCCTGCGCCGATTCCGCCGGTGATCGCGACGGCGAGTGGACGCTTCGCGTTAGTGCTCGTCGGAAACTGGCTCGGCGGGAGCGGCTTCGTCGGCGGGAGCGGCTTCGTCCGCAGGAGCGGGTGCTTCGTCGGCCGTCGCCGTGTCGACCTCGGCCGCTGCGTCCACGGCCTCGCGCTCGACGGCTTCTTCCGCGTCCGCCGGGGGCGCGTCGAGCTCCGGCGCCAGCGGCGCCGATGCGGAATCGCTGAAGACGTCCTCCGACAGGTCGAGGTGCGGTGTTCCTTCGATCGGCCCCTCCGACTCTGCACGCCGATCGGCGTCGACACGCTTGAGCGAGAGCGACAAGCGGCGGCGCTCCGCATCGACTTCGAGGATCAGCACCGGCACGGTGTCGCCTTGCGAGACGACTTCACGAGGGTTCTCGACGTGATGCTGCGCGAGCTCAGAGATGTGCACGAGGCCTTCGACGCCGGGCAGGATCTCGACGAACGCGCCGAAGGTGACGACCTTCGTCACCTTGCCTTCGACGACGTCGCCTTCCTTGTGCTGCTCGAGCACCTGCTGCCACGGGTCGGACTGAGTCTGCTTGAGGCCGAGTGAGATGCGCTGGCGCTCGCGGTCGATGTCGAGCACCTTCACCTTCACCGTCTGGCCGATCTCGAGCACCTCCGAGGGATGGTTCACGTGCGACCACGACAGCTCGGAGATGTGGATGAGACCGTCCATCCCGTCGAGGTCGACGAAGGCGCCGAAGTCGACGATGTTGGAGATCTGGCCCTCGACGACGTCGCCCGGGTTGAGCCGGTCGAGGATCGCCTGGCGCATCTCCTTGCGCTCGTCCTCGAGGACGGCGCGACGGGAGAGCACGACGTTGTTGCGCGAGCGGTTCAGCTCGATCACTTTGGTGCGGAGCTCCTGGCCCATGAACTCGTCGAGATCCTGCACCCGGCGAATGTCGACCAACGAGGCCGGGAGGAACCCGCGCACGCCGAGATCGAGAATCAGGCCACCCTTGACAACCTCGATCACGCGGCCGTTCACCGGCTCACCCGACTCGGCGGCGCCTTCGATCGCCTTCCAGGCGAGCTCGAAGCGGGCTCGCTTCTTCGAGAGGATCAGCCGCCCTTCAGCGTCCTCCTTCGTCATCACGAGCGCGTCGATCTCGTCTCCGACCGACACCTCGTCGGCGGGGTTCACGGAGCGCCGGATCGAGAGCTCGGCGACCGGAATCACGCCCTCCGACTTGTAGCCGATGTCCACGAGCACCTCGTCCTTGTCCACCCGGACGACCTGGCCGTGGACGACCTCGCCCTCGTTGATCGTGGGGAAAGTGGACTCGTAATCCGGGATCAGCTCGCCGTCCGGACCAGTGATCCAGACGCCGTCGCCGGCAATCCTCTGCTCTGTTTGCTCGGTCGCCATTAGCGGTCGATCAGTATAGCCAGGCGCTTTTTCCGGGCAAGCTGCGCTTTCGCCCGGGTTCTGGGTTTGCCGCTTCGCGGGAACGTGCGCGGGCCGAGCCCGCGCACTTCTAGAGGGCTTTTGAGCTGGCCCCAGCGGTCTAGCTCTTGGCCTCGCTCCAGTCGTCACCGACCCCAATTTCGACGGCCAGAGGCGGGTCGAGCGGGTAGGCCCGGCACATCTCCTCCCGGACCAGCTCTCGCACGGGGCCGACCTCCGCCTCGGGCACCTCGAGCAGGAGCTCGTCGTGCACCTGGAGGACGAGGCGGGCGCCCCGGCCCTCGTCGCGGAGGCGCCGGTGGATTGCGATCATCGCCTTCTTGATGATGTCCGCGTTCGAGCCCTGCATGACGAAGTTGACCGCGAGACGCTCCCCCAGCGAACGCCTCGCTCGATTGGAGGCGCGGATCTCCGGCGTCGGCCGCCGCCGCCCGAGCAGGCTCGTCGCGTAGCCGTCGCGCTTCGACTGCTCGATCGTGCGCTCGATGAAGTCCTGCACGAGCGGGAAGCGTGCCAGGTACGCGTCGATGTACTGCTGCGCCTCGTCACGCGGGATCTCGAGATTTTCCGAGAGCCCGAATGCCGAGATTCCGTAGACGATCCCGAAGTTGATCATCTTCGCGATCGAACGGTCGCCGGACGTCAGCTCCGAAGGATCCTTGCCGAGCACCTCGACCGCGGTCGCCGTGTGGATGTCGTCGCCACGCGCGAAAGCCTCGCGGAGCTTCGGCTCGCCGGACACGTGCGCGAGGATGCGAAGCTCGATCTGCGAGTAGTCGGCCGACAACAGGCGCGAACCGGATTCAGGCACGAACGCCGAGCGGATCTCCTTGCCGAGCTCCGTTCGGATCGGGATCGCCTGCAGGTTCGGGTTCGTCGTCGAAAGCCGCCCCGTCGACGCAACGGTCTGGTTGAACGTGGTGTGCAGACGGGCGTCCGCTTCAGAGAGCAGCGACGGCAGCGGGCCGAGGTAGGTGTTGAGCAGCTTCGAGTACTCGCGCCACTCCTCGATCACGGGCACGATCTCGTGCGCATCGCGAATCGAGCGCAGAACGCGCGTATCGGTTGAGTAGCCCGTCTTGCCCTTACGGCCCGGCGTCAGCTGCAGCTTCTCGAACAGGATGCGCGCGACCTGCTGTGTCGAGCCGAGCATGAACTCCTCACCCGCGAGCTCGTACGCCTTCGCCTCGAGCTCCTCGACACGGTCGGCGAGCCTGGCCGTGATCTCACCCATGCGGTAGGTGTCGATCTTCACGCCCGCGTCTTCCATCGCGGCGAGCACTGCGGTCAACGGCAGCTCGATGTCGCGATAGAGATCCTCGGCGCCTCGCTCGCGAACGCGCTCGAGCATCGTCGCAGCGAGACGACGCGGGATCTCCGCGTGGCGCACGAGCGCAGCCGTCTCGTCGTCCACCGCGGGGGAAGGAATCGGCTCGACGCCGTACTCCTGCGCCAGGTCGTCGAGCTCGTAGCCCGCCCGGCCCGGCTCGATGAGATAGGCGAGCAACATCGTGTCGTCGGCCGGCTCCATCGTGAGCCGCGGCAACGCCTTGAAGTCGTGCGCAACGAGCTCAGCCTGGTCGAGCCGCCGCTCGAGGCCGGGTTCCCAACCGCCGACGATGACGCCGTCGTCCTGCGCCAGTGCGAAGCGACCGTCGCGGATCGCGAGCGACGCACGACCGCGCACCTCGGGCAGCTCTCCCTCGCGCCAGGCGACTTGCGTTCCCTCGACGCGCATCGGCTGCGCAGGCACCGCTTCGTCGAGGATGTCGACGCGCCCGAGCAGGTTGCGGAACTCGAAGCGCCGGAACATCTCACGCAGTTCTGAGCGGTCGGGCGGCAGCAGCACGAGCTCGGCGGGGTCACAGTTGAGTTCGAGATCGCGCCGCATCGTCGCCAGCTCCTTGGACTGTCGCGCCTGCTCGGCGAGCTCCGTGATGTTCTTGCGCCGCGCGGGTGAGAGCTCGTCGGCGTGCTCGATCACTTCTTCGAGCGAGCCGTACTGGGCGATCAACTGGCCGGCGGTCTTGTCCCCGATGCCGGGAATGCCTGGGATGTTGTCCGACGTGTCGCCTTTCAACCCGATGAAGTCCGGAATCTGATCGGGCCGGATCCCGTAGCGCGCCTCGACGCGATCCGGCGTGTAGACCTGGACGTCGGAGACGCCGCGCGGGGTCATCATCAGGCTGACGTTGTCGGAGACGAGCTGGAAGGCATCGCGGTCCGTCGACACGATCGCCGTCCTGATTCCGGCCTCGTCGGCGCGCGTCGCAAGCGTCGCGATGACGTCGTCGGCCTCCCAGCCCTCGAACTCGAGGTTGCGGTAGCCGAACGCCTCCACGATCGGCCGGAAGAAGGGGAATTGCTCGGAAAGCAGGTCCGGTGTCGGCCGCCGGTCGGCCTTGTAGTCGGAAGCCACTTCGAGCCGCTCAGCCGGACGGGTATCCCAGGCGACGGCGACGCCTTTCGGCTTGTAGTCCGAAAGAAGCTTGAACAGCATGTTCGTGAACCCGAGGAGCGCATTCGTGGGGAAGCCCTCGGTGGTCGCGAGCTCCTCGGGCAGCGCGAAAAAGGCCCGGTAGGCGAGGTTGTTGCCGTCCACGAGGAAGAGCTCGGCGTCGCGAACGGGAGCGTCGTCCAGCTGGAGCTCAGCCCCGGTGAGCGTCTTTGGCGACATCGGGGCCATGGTAGTCCGGTGCCAGACTTCAGTCTGGCTCCGGCGACACTCCTAAGTCTTCGGCACCGGGACCAACGCTATCGTCCGGCGCCGATGCGAGAGCTCGAGATTCACCCATTTTCCGATGCTGATCCACATAGGAGCGTGACTTGAAGCGGGTCCCGCTGCTCGCCGGCTCGCAGATCGTCGTCGTGACGGCTGAGGACGATGCCGTCGTTCTGCAACCGCCTCCGCCTGCGGACTCCATCGCGGACGTCGGCCCGGCCGTCCGCGATGCGCTGCGCTTCCCACTCGCCGGGCAGCCGCTCGAAGCGCTCGTGTCGCGTGGCGCGCGCGCGACGATCGTCGTCGAGCCGCCACACCTGCCGCTGCCAGGCTCGGAGCGCGACCCCCGCCAGGCTGCGATCGCAGCGGCCGTCGCAGAGCTGGAGCGGTTGGGAATTCCGACCGGATACCAGACGCTGCTCGTTGCGGGTGGGCTCTCGCGCCGCGCGGGGAACGAGCAACTCGAGACGCTGGTCTCGCCGGAGTTCGCGCGGCGCTTCCACGGTCACGTCGAGGTGCACGACGCCGAAGGCGAAGACCTCGTCGAGCTCGGCATGGTCGGCACGATTCCGTTACGCGTCCACCCGGCGCTCGTGCGCACCGACGTCGTCGTGGTTGTCACCGCGGCCGAAACCGTGCTCCACGGAGGACCGGCTGCGCTCATCGGCGCTGCGGGGACCGAGGTGCTGCGCGCAGCCGGTGCCGACTCCTTGCTCGAGACGTCGGCATCGCAGGGCTGGCGGCTCGGGCTCGAGCTCGAACGTGCGGTTGCGCGCCGCGTCCCGATCATCGGCGCCTCGCTCGTGCTCAACCACCCTCGCTTCGGCGGCACCCTCGGCGGTTACCCGTACGAGGCCCAGGCGCTGGAGCGCGTTGCGCGCTCGCCGTTCCGTCAGGTCTTCCGGACGCTGCCGGAGGCGCTGCGTGCTTACGTCTTACGCTCGGTTCCCCTGGAGCGCACCGTCGCCGCGGCGTTCGCGGGCCCCCCGTCCGTCGCCCATAGCGAAGCGCTGCTGCGCGGCGTGGAGCTCAGGGGCATCACGCTCGACCGCCAACTCGACGCCATTTGCGTCGGCGTGCCACGGACGACTCCGTACCTCCCACGCGAACGCCCAAACCCACTCCTCGCCGCGTACCTCGGGCTCGGGCTGGCGTTGCGGCTCTGGCGCGACTCGTTTCCGCTCGCGGAAGGTGGCACCGCGATCCTCTTCAACCGCTTCCAGCGTCACTTCACGCATCCGACGCAGCAGCCGTACCGCGCCTTCTTTGCGGCGACGCGCGCGACGGGCCCCGATAACGCCGCGCTCGCCGAAGCCGAGCGTGCCGCTGCTGCCGATCCCCGCGCCCTCGAGGCCTACCGCACCGGACGCTCCTGCCATCCGCTGCTCCCGTTCGTGGACTGGGACGGCTGCCGGCCCACGCTCGGCCGGCTCGGTCACGTCATCATCGCCGGGGCCCGCGATCATGGCGCCGCCAGGCAGCTCGGCTTCGTCCCTACCCACGGGGTCGGGGCGGCGCTGACGATGGCGCGCGGATGGACCGAGCGCCCGCCGCGCATCGGCTTCCTACTCTCGCCGCCGTACTTCCCACTACGCGTGGGCTCCGGCTCGAGTTAGAGGATCTTCGAGAGGAACTGCTTCGTGCGCTCGTGCGTGGGTGCGACGAAGAAGTGTTCTGGGGTCCCCTCCTCAATGATGGAGCCCTCGTCCATCATCACGACGCGGTCGGCAGCCTCACGCGCGAAGCCCATCTCGTGCGTCACGACGATCATGGTCATGCCGGCGTGAGCGAGCTCTTCCATGGCCACGAGCACCTCGCCGATCGTCTCCGGATCGAGCGCGCTCGTCGGCTCGTCGAACAGCATCAGCGCCGGCTTCATCGCCAACGCTCGCGCGATCGCGACGCGCTGTTGCTGTCCGCCCGACAGCTTCCCCGGGTAGACATCGCGCTTGTCGGCGAGGCCAACCCTCGCGAGTAGCACCTCGCCTTCCTGGATGGCCTGCCCCTTGGGCAGCTTGCGGACGCAGACGGGCGCCTCGATCACGTTCTCGAGCGCGGTCTTGTGTGGGAAGAGGTTGAAGCGCTGAAAGACCATGCCGATCTCGCATCGCTGCTTGGCGATGTTCTTCTCGGAGTCCTCCACAAGCTCGCCGTTCTGCTTGCGGTAGCCGATGAGATGACCGTTCACCTCGATCAGGCCCGAGTCGATCTTCTCCAGGTGGTTGATGCACCGGATGAAGGTTGTCTTCCCCGACCCGGAGGGCCCGATGATGCAGACGGTTTCGCCGCTGTGCACCTCGAGCGAAACCCCCTTCAACACTTCGAGCCGGCCGAATCGCTTGACGACGTCCTCGGCCCTCATGATCGTCGCGTCAGTCATCGAGCCCCTCGTCCCCAGGCCGCCACCGGCGCCCAGGCCTCGAAGACGCGCTCCCGGAAGCTGAGCTCGTCGCCTCGCTCACTCACTGCGAGCTTTCGCTCGATCTGGGCCTGGATCACACTCCAGACCGTGGTGAGCACGAGGTACCAGAAGGCCACCGCCAGGAAGTACTCGACCGGCTTGAACGTGGTCGAGTAGCGGATCTCCGCGTCGCCGAACAACTCGGTGACGCCGATGAAGAAGACGAGCGACGAGTTCTTCATCATGCTGTTGAACTCGTTTCCGAGCGGGGGAATGATGAAGCGGGTCGCCTGTGGGAGGATGATCCGCCGCATCGCCAGCCTGTAAGGCATGCCGAGCGACCGCGCGGCCTCCAGCTGGCCCTTGTCGACCGCGTCGATCCCGGCGCGGATGATCTCGCGCATGTATGCGCCCTCGTTGAGGCCGAGCGCGACGATGCCGGCGAACGCGGCGCCGTCCATGGTGAAGACGCCAAAGTTGACGGTGCGCGGGATCAACGTCAGACCGAACAAAAGGTTCGCCCCGAAATAGACGAAGAAGATCTGAACGATGAGCGGAGTGCCGCGAAAGACGAGCACGTAGAGGCCCGAGAGCAGACGCAGGGGCAACAAGCGAGACATCCGCATGATTGCACCGATCAGCCCGAGGACAACCCCCAGCAGCTGTGCGAGCACCGAGATGTAGACCGTCCGCCAGAGTGCGAGGACGAAGACATGATCAGGGTGGAAGATCCGCTGCCACAGGATGTGCCATTCGAGTGTGGCGAGCATCGGTCACATCAGCTTCTCGACGGCCTTGCTGAGCTTCCACTTCGTCAGGATCTTGTCGATCGTCCCGTCCGCGTACATCGCGCTCACGGCCTGCTTCACCGCGGCCTGGAGCTCTGTATCCGACTTGAGGATCGCGATCCCGATCGAAATCGGGTTGACCGGAGTTCCACCGATCGAGAACGATGACGGATCCTTCTCGATGTAGTAAGCGGCCACGGGCGCATCCCCGAAGTAAGCATCCACCTTGCCTGTCTTGAGCGCATTCGCCGCGTCGGTGTCCTTCGGGAAGGTAACGACCTTGATTCCCTTCTTACCCTGAGCCTGGAGTTTCTTGCTCTGCGCGTCGAGGTAGTCCTTGTTCGTCGTGCCTGTTTCGACGGAGGCCGCTTTGCCCGCAAGGCTTGGGATCCCTGAAATGTTCTCCGGGTTTCCCGACTTGACCATGAAGGACTGGCCAACCTTCAAGTAGTCGACGAACGCGACCTGCTTGCGCCGCTCGGGCGTGTCGTTCATCCCAGAGATGATCGCATCGCACTTCTTCGCGAGCAGCGCGGCGATGATCCCGTCGAAGCCGGTGTTGTCGAAGCGTGCCTTCACGCCCATCTTCTCCGCGATGTAGGTGCCGATGTCGATGTCGGAGCCCTCGGGGGTCGTAGTCCCAGCCTTGTACGACTCCTCGGGCGGATAGGTGATGTCACTGCAGAAGACGAGGGTGCCCGCGCTCTTGACCGAGGCCGGCGCCTGGATCGACGAACCGGACGTCGTCGTGGTCGCGGCTGTCGTTGCCGCGCTCTTCGTACCGCCGCCGCACCCGGCGGCGACGAGGGAAACGAGGACGACGAGGGCGCCTGCCAGCGCAGTCAGCTTCGAGCGGGACACGGCGGGGCTCCTTTCGCTAATCGGTCTCCCCAAGATACGTCTTTCGGACCTGCTCGTTGCGAAGAAGCGCCTTCGCGTCGTCGGCGAGCGCCACCGTCCCGGTCTCGAGCACATAGCCGCGGCTCGCCACGTCCAGCGCCATCATGGCGTTCTGCTCGACGAGCAGGATGGTCGTGCCCTGCTGGTTGATCTCCACGACGGTCTCGAAGACGCGCTCCACGAAGATCGGCGCGAGCCCCATCGAGGGCTCATCCAGGAGGAGCAACGTGGGGTGCGCCATCAGCGCACGCGCGATCGCGACCATCTGCTGCTCGCCTCCGGAGAGCGTGCCCGCGCGCTGCTGCTTGCGCTCGGAGAGCCTCGGGAAGAGCGAGTAGACGCGGTCTAGGTCGCTCCGCAACTCCGCACGGTCGTGGCGCTGGAAGGCGCCCATCTCGAGGTTCTCGAGCACCGACATGCGCGGAAACAACTTGCGGCCTTCCGGCGATTGCGAGATGCCGAGGCGGACGACGTCGTGCGGAGCATCGCGGGTGATGTTCTTCCCACGAAAGTGGATCGTGCCGCGACGCGGGTGGTTGAGCCCGTTGATCGAGCGGAGCATCGTCGACTTGCCGGCGCCGTTTGCACCGATCAGCGTGACGATCTCACCTTCGTGGACCTCGATCGAGATGCCCTTGAGCGCTTCGATCGAGCCGTAGTACGTGTGAACGTCCTCGACGCGAAGCAGTGCACCGTTCCCGGCCGGTGTCGCTTTTACCATCACGCCGTCTTCGCCTTGCCGAGATAGGCCTCGATCACGCGCTCGTTGCGCTGGATCTCGGCCGGCGTGCCCTCGGCGATCTTCTCGCCGTAGTCGAGCACGGTGACGCGTTCGGAGACTCCCATGATGACCTTCATGTCGTGTTCGATCAGGAGGATGCTGACCGCACGGTCCTCGAGCAACTTGCCCAGGAACTCCGTGAACCTGGCGGTCTCCTGCGGGTTCATCCCCGCGGTGGGCTCGTCGAGCAGCAACAACTTGGGCTCGGTCGCGAGCGCGCGAGCGAGCTCTAGGCGGCGTTGGTCGCCATAGGAAAGATTCTCCGCAAGCTCGTCGTCGACTCGGCCGAGGCCGGAATAACGGAGGAGCTCGCGTCCCGCTTCGTGCGCGTCGCGCTCCTCTCGCCGGACCCGCGGCGTTCCGAAGATGGAGCCGAGGATGCCTCCCCTGAGGCGACAGTGCATGCCGACGAGAACGTTCTCGAGCGCGGTCATCTGCGGGAAGAGGCGAATGTTCTGGAACGTGCGGCCGATCCCGAGCTTCGTGATCGTGTGCGGCGGCTTCGCAGTGATGTCGGTGCCGTCGAAGACGATCTCGCCGGCGGTCGGCCTGTACACACCCGTAAGCATGTTGAAGAACGTCGTCTTGCCTGCGCCGTTAGGACCGATCAGGCTCACGATCGACCGGTCGGGAATCGTGAAGTCCAAATCGTCGACGGCGATCAGCCCGCCGAACTCCTTGCGCACGTTCTCGGCTGACAGGAGATCCGCCATCAGAGACGCTCTCCCTCCTCACGATGGTCGTAGAGCGGATCGTCGCGCGTGCCTTCTTCCAGCTCGCGCTTGCGCCGCCGCTCGGGAATGAGGCCGACAGGACGGAACAGCATCATCAGCACGATGATGATCCCGTAGATCCCGAACTGGTACTTCGCCACCTCGACGTTGAGGGGCGTGTGGGCGTTGACCCAGCTCCCGATGTTCGCGAGGCCTTCGACGTTCAGCCACGCGAGGATCGTCCCACCGATCACCACGCCCCAGAGACTGCCCATGCCGCCGAGGATCACCATGCAGAGCAGGAAGACAGAGATGTTGAACTGGAACTGGCTCGGGAACGCGCCCGAGTTGAAGCTCGCAATGTAGGCGCCGGCCATGCCGCCGAAGAAGGCACCGATCGCGTACGCCCAGGTCTTCGTGCGCATCAGCGGAATGCCCATCGCTCCCGCAGCCGTTTCGTCCTCGCGAATCGCGATCCAGGCGCGGCCAAGTCGCGAGTCGCGCAGCCGGAGTGAGCAGAAGACAGCAATCAGGAGGAGCGCCACCGCCGTCCAGTAGAAAAGCCGCTCGCGATCGAATGACTGCGCATAGGAAACGGGTAACCCGAGCGCGCTGCTCAGATGGCCGCCGAAGCCCGGCGAGTCGATCGGACTGATGCCGAACGTCCCGTGTGTGAGGTCGAAGCCCTTGATGCTGTCTGCATTCCTGACGAACTGAGGAATGATTTCCCCGAAGCCCAGCGTCACGATCGCCAGGTAGTCACCACGCAGTCGGAGCGTCGGGAGGCCGATCAAGATTCCCCCGACGGCGGTGAGGAGCGCGGCGAAGAGCAAGACGAGCCAGACCGAGATGTGGATCCCGTTCTGCTCCCTGCTGATCCCGACCGAACCGAAGTGGAACTTCACCTGCTGGAACTGGCCCGACGCAAGCCAGCCTGCCGTGTAGGCGCCGATCGCGTAGAACGCGACGTAGCCGAGGTCGAGCAGGCCGGCGTAGCCGACCACGATGTTCAGGCCGACGGCCATGATCACGAACACGACGATCGTCACCGCCGCGCCCACGTCGGGGAACGAGAGGATCACCGGGACGTCGGTGGGCAGGCTCGACACGTAGTACGGATACGTCGCCGCCAGGACGATCACGACGAACGCGGGAACCGCACCTCGCAATCCGTGCGGGAGCCGCCGCCACGTCGCGAACAGCGGATCGAGCGGCTCGAGCCGGTTGAGTTGGCGCAACCGTCCCTTCACCGTCACGCCCCCTCCGGAGTCCGTTCGCCGAGCAGGCCCTCCGGGCGGAAGACGAGGATCGCGATCAGGAGCCCGAAGACGATCGAGCGGGTCCAGTCGCTCCCCGGCGCGGCCCAGCCGAGGCCTTCGTTGAAAGCCTGGATCAGCCCGATGATGATCGCGCCCAGGACGGCGCCCCCGAGGTTGCCGATCCCGCCGAGCACGGCCGCGGTGAACGCGATCAGGCCGAGCTCGAAGCCGGTGTCGTACCGGATGTTGAACTCGATCAGGTAGAGGAGGCCGGCGACGCCGGCGAGGGCGCCGGCGAGCGCGAACGTGAACGAGATCGTGCGGTTCACGTTGACTCCCATGATCGCCGCGGCGTCGGGATCCTGCGACACTGCCCGCATCCCCTTGCCCTGCTTCGTCGACTTGACAAGCCAGGTGAGCAGCAGCAGGACCGGGATGGTCGCCAGCACGGCGAAGAGCTGGTTCCATTGATACGTGACGCTGCCGATCTTGAAGACGTTGGATTCCGGGATCAGCGGCGGCAGGCTGCGGAAGTTCACGTCGAAGACCGCCAGCGAGACGTTCTGGACGATGAACGACATGCCGACGGCCGTGATCAGCACAGCGAGCCGTGGCGCCTGGCGCAGTCGGCGATAGGCGACGAACTCGATGGTCGTATTCACGATGGCCCCGAACGCTACGACGACCACGAGCGCCAACGCGAGCCCGCCAATGATTCCAAGCGCCGACGTGGTCTCGTTGAGGCCCAGAACGGAAAGAATGATCGTGGTCGAGAACAGGCCGCTGAGCGCAAAGACGTCGCCGTGGGCGAAGTTGATCAGCTGCAGGATCCCGTAGACGAGCGTGTAGCCGAGTGCGATCAGCGCGTAGACCGAGCCCGTCGTGATCCCGATCAGGAAGACCGTGAAGAAGTCGGCCGGCGTCCGCGCAAGATTGACCACCAGCCAAGCCACCAGCAGGAGGACGAAAAAGATCCCGAGCATAGAAGTACCGCTGGGGCGCCGTGCGTCGAAGAGCGCCGCCACCCGGGACTGCTCGCTGCGGGCTGAAGCTGCGATTCGCGAATCCTCTAGAAACGACCCGGGGAAGGCCGAAGCCCTCCCCGGGGTCGATCTCGACCGGCGGACTAGCCCGCCGCTGCCTTTCGCGCCGCATCGACGAGGTTCGCCTTCGGCGCCGCTGTCTTGAACGTCACGAGATGGTTCGTGCCCTTGTAGATGGTGAAGAGCAACGCCGCGCCCTTCGCGCCCGTGATGTCACCGTTCTGGTTGATCTCGAAGCTTCCGATCAACCCGTTGGTGATCTTCGTCTTGAACACCTGCGGGATCACACCGGCTCGAGTGCCGTCGGAGTTCGCGATCGCATCGAGCATGACCCGTCCGGCCTGTGCGCCGAGAATGGCGTACGGATCGACGGGCTTGCCGCCGAGCTTCGCCTTGAAGCCCGAGATGAACGTCTGCGCAGCGCCGGTGTACTTGTCGATGCCGACGCCGGCCACGCTGAAGAACGCGCCCTTCGCGTTCGGCGTGCCGCCTTCACTGCGCTTGAAGACGGAATCGGTCGTGAACCCGTCCGGCAACATGAGCTTCACGGCACCGTCGTTGGGGCCAAGCACCGCGACCTTGTCGTTGATCAGCTGTCCGGAGTTCTCGTCGACGAGACCGCCGATGAAGATGGAGTCAGGGTTCGTCGCCTTGATGCGCGTGAAGAGAGCCCGGAAGCTCGGCTGCTTCGGGTCATACGCCGAGAACCCGGTCACCGTCATCCCGAGCGCCTTGGCAGCGCCCTGGAAGTTCTTGGCGACTCCGAGGCCGTAGGCTTCCTTGTCGTTCAGGATGTACACGCTCTTCACGCCCTGCGAGTTCAGGAACTCCGCATCCACCGCGCCCTGGTTCGGATCGCTCGGCGCGACGCGCGCGTAGTTCCGCTTGCCGCTCGGGTAGTACTTCTCCGGCTCGTTCCCGGCACACGGCTCGGTGAGGCAGCCGTAGGTGTTGGCCGGCGAGAGGAGCTGCAGCCCTCCGCCCGGAGCCTGGTTCAGCACCGGAATCTCGATCGCGGCGCAGCCGGAGTTGAACGTTCCGATCACACCGATCAAGCTCGAGTCCTGCGCATAGGCGTGGGCGTTCCGGCTGCACTTGTCCGGATCCCATTTCGCCGCCTGCGCGGTCGAGTCGTCACAAACCTGGAGGGCTACCTTGTGATCGCCTGCCTTCCAGCTCTGTTGGTCGAGCAAGTACCGCACCGCAGCCACGATCTGCAAGGTCTGCGTGCGCGAAGCGCCCTGCATCGGGAAGTCGGTTGCAATCAGCACGTCTGCTTTCCCGTCACCCTTGTATTCGACGGGCGTGCACGAGGACGCTGGCAGTGCCGTGACGCCCCCTCCACTACTGCTCGAGCTCTTCTTACCGCCGCAACCCGCCGCGGCGAAGGCCAGCACGCCGATCAGGATGGCGAGCACCCATAGCTTTCCGTATCTCCTCAAGATGGACACCTCCGTCGCCTGGTCACTGGTGAAGCCCAGTGAGACGGGCAGTATCGAGGCATTCCGAGCCCCGGGCAACCATGAACCGCTGGAACGGCCGTACCAGGGCGATGCCCGCTGAGGCGATTACTGCGACGGGGCTAGGTTCGGAGGCCCAGAACTCGGCCGCCGACCACGCCACAACGTCGTCGGCGGCGCACCGAACTGCGGGCGAGACGGCGCGGGAAATCACTATCCAATCGGTTGGATGCCAGGTCTAGTCCCAGCGACGTGACAGCGAACTGCTGCGCCCCCGGCAGTCACTCGGACGAGGGAGGCAGCGCAGGTTCACGCCACGGCACGAATCTCTTTGCTGAGCGGAGAGAACTGCGGGCCGGCCGCCGCGCGGGGACTGACGAGCGGCGGCCGGCCTCCCCGCCCGCATGGCACCGCGCGCTATCAGCGAGCGCCTTTCCCCCTTTGGGGGTAGGTCCTACTTGCCGACAAGAGAAGTGGCGCACCGCACACGGGCTGGGTCGCGGGGGGCCGCAGCCCCCGGCCTATTCCCGGCGGTGCGCCGAGCAAGGCTCGGGCGGTCCTCACTCCCCAGTGAGGGCCGTCCGGGTATGCCGCCCAGCACCTACCGGCGCCACGGGGCGCGCGCGACGGCGGGGATGCCGTCGTGCGTGGCGAAACAGGTGACCAGACCGATCAGGAATCGAGAAGCGCCGGTCACCGAGCCGCACCTATGAGCCGATGCTCGGTGTCGCGACGACTCTGGGGGCGGGAGCGAGGGGTCGGCACTCATCGGTCCTGAAGCAGCCCGAGGACGTTGCCATCGGGGTCGGTGACGGTGGCCACCAGGCGGCCGCCACCTACGTCGCGCACGGGCTCCTTCACGGTGGCACCGGCAGCGGTCACCTCGGCCAGCTTCGCCTCGATGTCCGGCACGTGCCAGTAGGCCACCGGCGAGGTCATGCCCTGCGGTCCACCGCCCGGCACCAGCCCGATGTGCTGGCCCTCGGCCTCGAAGCCGACGTAGTAGGACCCGTCGGTCTGCGGCGGGACGCCGAGCAGGGCGGCGTACACCGCCTTGGCCGTCGCCAGGTCGGACACGGGATGCAGCACGGTCTTGATTCCCTGGGTGGAAGAGCCGGTCATGGTCACTCCTGAAGTCGTGGGTCACATCGACCCGGTGT
>DASWGR010000094.1:0-8612 GCA_036393535.1 Gaiellaceae bacterium
AAGGAATGGATCTTCCCGCCGGAACCCTCGATGCGGCTGGTCATTGACATGATCGAGTTCTGCGCGCAGGAGATGCCGCTCTGGCATCCGATCTCGATCTCCGGCTACCACATTCGCGAGGCCGGCTCGAACGCCGTGCAGGAGCTGGCGTTCACGCTCGCTGACGGCTTCGCCTATGTCGAGGCGGCCGTGGAGCGTCGGTTGGACGTCGACGAGTTCGCGCCGCGGCTCTCGTTCTTCTTCAACGCGCACCTCGACTTCTTCGAGGAGATTGCGAAGTACCGTGCCGCCCGGCGGATCTGGGCGCACGAGCTCAAAGAACGCTACGGCGCGAAGAACCCCAGATCGTGGCTGATGCGCTTCCACACGCAGACCGCCGGTGTCTCGCTGACGGCGCAGCAGCCCGAGGTGAACATCATCCGGACCGCGCTCGAGGCGATGGCGGCCGTCCTCGGTGGGACCCAGTCGCTGCACACGAACTCCTTCGACGAGGCGCTGGCGCTGCCGACCGAGAACGCTGTGCGGTTGGCGCTGCGCACGCAGCAGGTGATCGCGCACGAGACGGGCGTGGTGAACACGATCGATCCGCTCGGCGGTTCGTACTACGTCGAGGAGCTGACGAACCGACTCGAGGCCGAGGCCTACGACTACTTCGACCGGATCCGCAAGCTCGGCGGCGTCATCCCTGCGATCAAGGACAACTTCTTCCAGCGCGAGATCGCGGACGCCTCGTTTAGGTACCAGCACGAGGTCGAGCAAAAGCAGCGAATCGTCGTCGGCGTCAATCGCTACGAGCTCGAGGACGAGGAGCCGCTCGAGATCCTGAAGATCGACCCCGCCCTCGAAGGCGAGCAGATCGGACGCGTCCAGGCGCTGCGGACCCGTCGCGACTCAGCGGTGGTCGAGGCAGCCCTCGCGCGGCTGAAGGAAGACGCCGCGCACGAGGACCGGAACCTCATGCCCCCGATCGTCGACGCCTCGAAGGCGTACGTGACGATGGGCGAGATGTGCGATGGCCTGCGTGAGGTTTGGGGCGTCTGGCGTGAAACTCCTGTGTTCTAGCGTCGGCGGTGCCGTCTTGACCGCTGCGTAATGCCGAGGAAATGTGAGACGCTTTGGCGGGCAGGTGGGGTGTCTGCAGCGAAATCTCGGTCTTCTAGGCCTGGCCGGCGTTGCGTGCGTCGTAGCTGCGCATGCCTCGGCGGCGCCCACGCCGACCCTCTTCCGGCTCACGATCGTCGGCACTGTGCACCAGGAATGGTCGTTCACCGCCGCTCCCGTAGCGACCGGTAACTGTCGCCGAACCGAGACTTCCGAAGGGATCCGTACCGCGCGCTTCCGCACGAGAGCGCCCGTGGTCGTCCGCCTCGCAGGCGGGCGGGTCTTGCCCGCGGACGTGCGGGGAATCGCGGGGACGGTGACTCTCGGGGGCGCCAACACGACGAAGGACACCTGTGACGGGAGCACCGACCACACCGCGGACTGCGCGCAGACCAAACGCACGTTCACCGGCGCGAGCGTGCATGCCGTGAGCACGCGGCCGGGCGTCGTCACGCTGAACCGGATCGCCAACGTCCGCCTCGCAACCGCCGACTGCCCGCTTGAACCTCCGGACGTCAGGATTCATCCGCTGGGCCCGGCGCCCAATCTCGTGCGTCTGCCCAGCGAGGCATTGACGGAACGACGCGTTGCACGCATCAATCTGCGCGTCTCCCGGACTCAGCACAAGGTCTACGGCTCGCCCGAACGGGGAACCCTCGACGAGAGCGCCGAGTGGACGCTGACGTTCGTCCGTGTCAAGAGCTAAACCGAATGGCCGTAGACTGCGGGGCGTGGCGAGAAAGATCCGAGTCGTGATCGCAAAACCCGGCCTCGACGGGCACGATCGCGGCGCGAAGATCATTGCGCGTGCGTTGCGCGACGCTGGCATGGAGGTGATCTACACGGGCCTCCACCAGACTCCCGAGCAGATCGTCGAGACGGCGATCCAGGAGGACGCCGATGCGGTCGGCATCTCCATCCTCTCGGGTGCGCACATGACGCTCGTCCCCCGGATCCTCGACGGGCTGAAGGAGAATGGCGCCGAAGACGTGCTCGTGGTGGTCGGCGGAACGATCCCGAAGGAGGACTCCGACGAGCTCAAGGAGCGCGGCGTCGCTGAAGTGTTCACGCCGGGCGCGCCGACGACGGAGATCGTCGACTTCCTCAAGGGCAAAGTTCCGGTCTAGTGGACCGTCGGCGTGCCCGGGGTGTTGGGAAGGGGACCTGGGGAAACCGAGAGGTTTCCCCAAACGTGTTCCATGGCGGGCGCGGCGATCTCAGCGGCGCGCTCGCCATGGCGAGCCTTAAAGAAGGGGGGACTTGGGGGAAACATGGTTTCCCCCAAGGGAGTGAGCCGAAGGCGAACGACGCGCCGGGCGCGCCGACGACGGAGATCGTCGACTTCCTCAAGGGCAAAGTTCCCGTTTGATCCAAGTCGAGCGGGAAGAGGCGGTCGCGATCGTGACGATCGACCGTCAGGAGGCGCTGAACGCACTCGACGTCGCGACGCTGACCGAGCTACGCGACCACCTGCGCAAGCTCGCGGACGATGACGCCGCGCGTGTCGTAATCATGACCGGCGCCGGGGAGAAGGCATTCGTCGCGGGCGCCGACATCAAGTACATGAGCGGCCTCGACGTCGATGAGGCGAAGGAGTGGGGGGCGCTCGGTCACGAGGCCGGACGCCTGCTCGAGACGATGCCCAAGCCGACCATTGCGGCGATCAACGGCTTCGCGCTCGGCGGCGGTTGCGAGCTCGCGGTCGCGTGCGACATCCGCTACGCGGCGAGCGGCGCGAAGCTCGGTCAGCCCGAGGTCAATCTCGGAATCATCCCCGGCTGGGGCGGCACCCAGCGAATCGCGCGCCTGTGTGGCCTCGGAGTCGCCAAGGAGCTGATCTTCACCGGCCGCATCGTCGACGCCGAAGAAGCGTTGCGTATCGGGCTGGTCAACGCGGTGCACGATCCGGTCCTCGACAAGGCGCGCGAGGTCGGAACGTTGCTCGCTTCGAAGAGCCCGATCGCGCTGCGATTGATGAAGGAGCTGGCGAACCGCGCGCTCGCCGGCGACCACGCGCGGAACCTCGAGGCCGAAGGTGAGGCGTTCGGCGAGCTGTTCTCGAGCGACGATGCGAAGGAAGGCCTTGCCGCCTTCGTCGAGAAGCGCGAGCCCAAGTTCGTCGGCAGTTAGCCGAGCTGGATCAGGGCTGAGCTGAGGGCGCCGTCGTCGCCGCGCTGCGCCTTGAGCGTCGCGGCCGCGGGCTGCGTCCAGACGACGATCTTTTGGCCCTTCTCGGCGAGCGTGACGTCTGCGACCGTTCGCGATGCGCCGGTCCCGCTCAGGGTCTGCACTACGGTCGCCTCCGGGACCGTCAACGCGATCGTCCGGTTCAGCTTCGTCAGCGTCAGCCCCGACGGCCACGCTTGCGACATCGACACGTTCACAACGATGCGGTCGATCGTCGCGGAGACGACGGTACCGCTCAGCGTCAGCGCGAACGGCGTGCCTGCTTTGGCAGTGAACAGAAGCTTGTACGCCTTCTGCAGATACGGATACGGGCTTACTGCCTTGCCGCCGCCCGGGTGAACCTCGAAGTGCAGGTGCGAATTGCCGCCGTCTGCGTCTCCCGAGTCGCCGACGTACGCGATCTGCTGGCCTGCCGCGACCTTGGCGCCGTTCTTGACGGCGTAGGCGGTCCCCTTCACGCACTTGCCGCGGTTGTCGTTTCGCAGCGTGAGGTCGTTGTTGAGGTGGATGTAGAGGTACATCGTGCCGCTCTCGCCGTAGAGGTAGAGCATGCAACCCGCCGCGCTCGAGGTCGTCCAGTACTTCACCTTGCCTGCTTCCGCCGCCACTGTGGGTGATTTCTTTTCGGCCACGATGTCGTTCCCTTGATGCGGCCCGCCCGCTCGCGGTGCACCGAAGTCGTCGATGTAGGCAACCTTGCCGACGACAGGGAAGACGATGTGCTCCGGAACGTTGTTGGCGGCGAACGCCACGGCGGAGCCGACGGCTAGGCCGATCGTTGCGGCGAGGAAGAGAACCCCTCGGGCTGTCGTCCGGCGGCGTCTCATAAGAGAACGGGCGCTCCGGTTTCGCGCTCGAAGGCTGAGACGGTAGCAGGCTCCTCGGCGCAAGTCAGCCTCAGTAGAGTCCTGCCTCCAATGAAGATCGCCGTCTGCGTCAAGCAGGTCCCCGAGGGGAACAGCCGGATCGACCCAGAAACCAAGCGGCTGGACCGCTCGGGCGAGGGTGCTCTGAACGCCTTTGATGCGAATGCCGTCGAGGAGGCCCTGCGCCTGAAGGACGCGACCGGCGAGGGCGAGATCGTCCTCGTCTCCATGGGGCCGACGAAGGCCCAGGATGCGCTGCGCAAAGCTCTCGCAATGGGCGCGGACCGCGCAGTCCTCGTCAGCGACGAGACGGCCGCAGGTTCCGATCTCGTCGCGACGAGTTACGCGCTGGCGAAGGCGCTCGAGCGCGAAGGCGCGGACCTGATCCTGTTCGGACAGCAGGCCGCCGATTCGGACGGTGCGGTGTTGTGGGCGGCGGTCGCAGACCGCCTGCGCCTCCCAGTTGTGTCGCAAGCGGCTGAGGTCACGCACGCGGACGGGAAGCTCACTGTCAAGCGTCAGACGGAATTCGGATACGACCTGATCGAAGCCCCGCTGCCGGCGGTGGTCGGCGTGTCGGACGCGATCAACGAGCCGCGGTATCCGTCCCTCAAGGGGATCATGGGAGCGAAGTCCAAGCCGCAGGAGACGGTGTCTCTCTCTGACCTCGGCGTCGAGGAAGATCGTGTCGGGGAGCAGGGCTCGCGCACCGAGGTCTACGCATTGAACGATCCGCCCGCACGCGCCGACTCGAAGAAGATCGACGACGACGGCAATGCCGCGCAGGTGATCCTCGACTTCCTCGCGGAGAAGCGGCTCTTATGAGCACACTGGTCTTCCTCGAGCATCACGGCGACGAGCTGCTGAAGGGATCGCTCGGTGTCCTCTCGAAGGCGGCGACGCTCGGAGGCGCTGACGTTGCCGGGGTCGTCATCGGCTCGGGCGTGCGCGCGCTCTCGGCCCAAGCGGGAGAGTTCGGCGCCGCGAAGGTCTACGTGGCCGACGATGCGCAGCTCGAGGCGCCGCTGCCGCAGCCTCGGGTCGACGTATTTGCACAACTCGTGCGCGATCAGGGCGTCGACACGGTGCTGTTCGGCAACTCGGTCCTCGCCGCAGACGTGGCCGCGGGACTTGCTGCACGGCTCGACGCAGGCCTCAACTGGGACCTGACCGACCTCGTCGAAAAGGACGGCAAGCTCGTCGGCAAACGACCAGCGCTCCAGGACTCCGTCTACGTCGACGTCGGCTGGAAGTCAGAGCCACGCATCGCGCTCTTCCGTTCTGGCTCCTTCGACCCGAACGCCACCGGTGGCTTTGCTGCAGTGGAGGACGTCGCGGTCGCGCTCGAGGACTTCTCGACCTCGGCGCGGATGGTCGACCAGGCGCATGAGGAGAGCGAGGGCCCCTCGATCGAGGACGCGCCTGTCATCGTCGCCGGCGGCCGCGGGCTCGGCGGTCCCGAGAACTTCACGCTCGTGGAAGAACTCGCAAAAGCGCTCGGCGGCGCGGTCGGTGCGACGCGAGCGGTCGTCGACGCCGGCTGGTACCCGTATGCGACTCAGGTCGGCCAGACGGGAAAGACCGTGTCGCCGAAGCTCTACATCGCGTGCGGCATCTCGGGCGCGATCCAGCACAAGGTCGGCATGCAGGGCTCCGGGGTGATCGTCGCCATCAACAAGGACACGAATGCGCCCATCTTCGAGTTCTCGGATCTCGGCGTCGTCGGCGACGTGCACGAGGTCGTACCGAAGCTGACCGAGCTGGTCAAAGCTCGCAAGGCGTCATGACCAAGCCCGCAGATTTTCCGCCTCCGTTTCGAGCTGCGGACTACGTCGCCGCGCCGAGCGATCCGGAGGACGAACGCATAGAGGTCGGCGTCCTGATCGTGGGGGCCGGTCCCGCAGGGCTTGCGTGCGCAATTCGGCTCGGCCAGCTGCTGGATGCTGCGCCGGAGATCCGCGAGCGGCTGGGCGAGGTTCCGGTTGCGGTGTTGGAGAAGGGCAAGCAGGTCGGCTCGCATCTCCTCTCCGGCGCCGTCGTCAACCCGCGTGCGTTGCGCCGCCTGTTCAAGGGACGCAAGCGGATCGACGAGATGCCGTTTTACGGGCCCGTCGAGCACGAGTCGGTCTATTTCCTGACGAAGAACAACGCGCTGCGCATTCCCGCGCCGCCGACGATGAAGAACGAGGGCAATTACATCGCCTCGCTGTCTCGACTGGGCCGCTGGCTCGCCGAGCAGGCAGAGGAAGCCGGCGTGATGCTCCTGCCGGAGACGGCGGCGGAGAAGCTCCTCGTCTCGGACGGGAGGGCACGCGGTGTCAGGACCGGCGACAAGGGTCGCGGACGCGACGGTCAGCCGCTCGGCAACTTCGAGCCGGGCGCGGATCTGGTCGCGAAGGTCACGATCCTCGCCGAAGGGACGCAGGGACACCTCACCGGCGTCGCGCTCGACCGCTTTGGCCTCGCCGGCGAGAACCCGCAGGTCTGGGCGCTCGGAGTCAAAGAGGTCTGGAAGATCAAACGCCAGCTCAACCGCGTCATCCACACGATGGGCTGGCCGTTGCGTCCTGGAGCGAAGTTCAGAGAGTTCGGCGGCTCGTTCATCTACCCGATGGGCGAGGACATGCTGACGCTCGGGATGGTCGTCGGTCTCGACTACCGCGACGTCGAGCTCTCGGTGCACGACGTGCTGCAGGAGCTGAAGACGCATCGGCTCGTGCGCAAGCTGCTCGAAGGCGGCGAGCGTGTCGAATGGGGCGCCAAGACGATTCCCGAAGGCGGCTTCCTGGCGCTGCCGAAGCAGCTGTACGCCCCCGGGTTGCTGATCTGCGGCGACGGTGCCGGACTGGTGAACGTTCCGGCCCTGAAAGGCATCCATTACGCGATCGAGTCCGGCTCGCTCGCGGCCGAAGCCGCGTTCGCGGCTTTACAGCGAGGGCAGACGCCGGCGACTCCCGGCGCGCTCTCGGGGTACGACGACGCCCTCAAGAAGAGCTTCGTCTGGAAGGACCTCTACGAAGTGCGCAACATGCGTCCGGCCTTCGGCCGCGGGTTCCTCGTCGGCGGCGCGCTCGCAGGGGCGATGACGGCTACGAAGGGACGCTTCCCGCCGCGAGACCTCGAACTCGAACGGGATGTCGACATCGACCTGATCCGAGCCGACCGCGCGAAGAGCTACCCGGCGCCGGACGGCAAGCTCACCTTCGACAAGCTCTCGTCCGTCTTCGCGTCGGGGAACAAGACGCGCGACGACCAGCCGAACCACATCGTCATCCAGCGTGAGGTCACCCGAGACGTCGCAGAGCTCTGGGAGAGAATGTGCCCGGCCCACGTCTATGAAGCGACGGAAACCGGCGTCGACGTGACGCCGTCGAACTGCGTCCAATGCGGCGCGATCACCGCGAAAGGCGGCCGGCTGACCCCGCCAGAAGGCGGCAGCGGTCCCGAGTACAAGCTGACCTAGTCCCGAGGGCGCCGCTCCTCCCGACCGTACCGGTGCCAGGCACGGGAACGAAACTGTGACGTCACGCTGCCACTTCTAACCCGAGACGCGACGCTCCTCCCGACCGTACCGGTGCCAGGCACGGGTACGAAACTGTGTCGTAACTCGGTAGAGAAAACCGCCGATCCCGGCAACGAGTAAGGACCACTATGCGCAGACGACTGACACTCTTGCTCGCCGCCGCGGCGCCCTTCGTGCTTGCGGGCTGCGGCAAGGGCAAGTACTAAACAGCGGCCTATATCCTGTAGAGAGCGCGATGAGGCTCGCGCCTAACCGCCCTCGAGGGCTGATGGCCTCTACCGAACGTCGAATGTCGAATGACGATCAGTGGAGGTCAGCGTGGATTCAGTCCAGCTCGCAGCAGTCCTTGCCGCCGTAGTTCTCATCGCCAGCGTCGTATCGGTCGAGCTCGGCGTGACTGTGGCTTTGGTGGAGCTCACACTCGGTGTCGCGGCCGGCAACCTCTTTCACCTGCAAACGCAGGAGTGGCTCGACTTCATCGCCAAGTTCGGTTCGATCGTCCTCACGTTTCTCGCCGGAATGGAAGTCGATCCGACGTATATGCGCCGCCGCCTCGGAGCTTCGCTCGGCATCGGCGTGGTCTCGTTCATCGGTCCCTTCGTCGTTGCCTCGACCGCTGCCTATCTCGTCCTCGATTGGAGCACGCGCGCGTCCCTGATCGCCGGAACCGCGCTTTCGACGACGTCGCTCGCAGTTGTGTACGCAGTCCTTGTCGAGCGTGGGCTGACCGACACCAGCATCGGCAAGCTCCTGATGAGCGCGACATTCGTGACGGATCTCTGTACGGCGCTCGCCCTCTCGGCCATCTTCATCAAGCCGAACGTCTGGTTCCCGGTCTTCCTGGCCGTCTCGCTTTTGCTGATCGTTGTTCTGCCGCGCATCGCGCCATGGTTCTTCGGTCGCTATGGCGATCGCGTCATCGAACCGGAGATCAA
>DASWGR010000095.1:0-2700 GCA_036393535.1 Gaiellaceae bacterium
TCGCTGATCGCCGCGAACGTCGACGACGGCTTCGGAATGGCCGGCTTCGGCGGTGCGACGCATCTCGTTTCCTTCCGCGACGACTTCCTCAACGACACGACGATCGCGCTCGCGCTCGAGAAGCTCGTTTCGGTCGGCTGCCGGATCGTGAACATGAGCCTCGGCGGTCCTGATCCGAGCTCGCCGATCCTGCACGACTCGATCATGAAGGCGCTCATCGCCGGTGTGTTGATCGTCGCGGCAACGGGCAACGAGGGCAACGACTCCGTCTCTTATCCGGCGGCGGATCTGCAGCCGGCCGGTGGGGCGGACAGCCTCGGGCTCGCTGTCGGCGCGAGCGATTTCAGTGGACAACCCGCGAGCTGGGCGAACCACGGAAGCAACCTGTCGCTCGTCGCGCCGGGAGATTACAACGGTGGGTGTTCCGGTGTCCTTGTGGCGGTGCCGCCCGCCGCGCGGATGGTCGACAACACCTGCTGGCCGACGTTCACGGGAACCGGCGGCGGCCGCTACGCCTCCGTCGCGGGCACGTCGTTCTCCTCACCCGAGGTCGCCGGTGTCGCGGCGCTGGTCTGGGCTGCGCGGCCGGACCTTCGCAATTACGAAGTCGCGGACATCATCAAGCGCTCCGCTAGGCGCGACCCATCGACCGGCTGGACGCCGACCGCGGGTTACGGCGTCCTCGACGCCGCTGCCGCGCTCGAACTGGCGACGGGCCGCTCCAGCGCCGACGCCCTGACGATCTCGGGTTTTCGCACGACTCGTGCCGGCCGTCGCGTTACGGCGACCGGCCGTGTCGCGTGGACCGACGGCGTTGCCCCGGACGACGCTCGCGTCTCTTGCGCCGCCTCGGTGGACGGCACCGTCATCCACGTAGCCGCGCAGACCTTCTCGCACGGGACGTTCACGTGCAGATGGGACCTCTCGGGCGTGCGAGGCGGGAAGCTGACCGGCACCGTGACGATCACCGACTCGCGCAGCGATCTGAGCGTGTTGCAGCCGTTCTCGGTTGCGCTTGCCGATCACCTGAGGTAGCCCTCCTCAGTGAGCAGGAAGGGCCGCGGCGACGCGGCCCTTCGTGTTCTTGGGGACGCTACCCATTCGGGGGATCTTTCCGGGCAGAGCGCAGGTCGACCCGAGTTGGAGCGTCTTCCTCTGTAGCAACCACCCCGCACCCCCACAAGAGACAGGACTCCCCAAATGAAGACAAAAGCGCTCCTGGCTTGCCTCTTCGTCGCCGGCCTCGTCGCGTCGTTCGCGATCGCGGCGCCGCCGCCCGGCAAGGGCAACCCGCACAAGGCCGGCCCGGCGGCCTCGACAGGCACCACAGGCACCGATACGACCGGCACGACGACCACCACGTCCTCGGACAGGAAGGTCACCCTGTGCCACAAGACGGGCTCGAAGTCGAATCCCTGGGTGAAGGTTTCCGTCAGCAAGAACGCCGTCAAGGCGCACATGAACCACGGCGACGTCGCCGTCTCGGCAGACGGCTCGTGCCCCAAGGGCAGCAAGCCCGGCGGCGGCGGGACGACCGGGACGACCGGAACGACGACCGGCACCACCACGACGACGCCGGCCGCACCCTGATCGGAGGTTCGCAATGAGGAACAAGGCACTGCTACTCGGGCTGTTCGTCGCAGGCCTGGCCGCGTCCTTCGCGGTCGGCTCCTCGGCGGGCATCCTCGAAGGGACGACAGGCAGCACGCGCGCGACGACCACGGGTACGACGACGGGTGAGCACGACCACGGCAAGAAGGACAAGGCGTGTCACAACGTCTCGCTGCACGGCACCGCGGGCGCCACGTCGTTCTCGCTCGCGATCGACAAGTCGAGTAAGCCTGGGAAGGATCTCGGCTCGAGCGCGAACGTCTCCTTCTCCGGCCAGGTCTCGGTCAAGGCCAGGCTCTGTGGGACGGGCGCCTCGGCGACGCTCCAGCTCCGCGAGCTCAAGGTCGCGGAGCACCAGTCTGAGGACGACCAGCAGTAGAGGGCAGACAGCACGGCAGGCCAAAAAAGGGCGCCCCGAGGCGCCCTTTTTGCCTTTTCCGGAGCCGTTCGCTACCATTGCCCGAGAACGCGGGCCCCGCAGGATTGCCCTTGCGATGGAGGCCTGTTTTTGGGTACCCTTAGGGGTTGCGCCGACGTTCCGCCGTCTTTCCCTGTCCAGATTTTCTGATTCTCATTTCGCCGTAAAGGGAGGCTGTATCTCTTGACCGCCACGGTTGCCGCGCCGCGCGCGCGCAAATCGTTTTCACGCCTGAAGCACGTCCTCGACCTCCCCCACCTGATCGACATCCAGAAGGCCTCGTTCGGGTGGTTCCTGAACGAAGGGCTCCGGGAGACGATCGACGACATCTCGCCGATCGAGGACTACACGGGCACCCTCGCCGTGGAGTTCGGCGAGTACAAGTTCGGGGAGCCCCAGTTCTCGATCAAGGAGTGTAGGGAGAAGGACCTCACGTATCAGGCGCCGCTCTCGATGACCGTCCGCTTCGTGAACAAGGAGACGGGCGAGATCCGCGAGCAGACCGTCTTCATGGGGGACTTCCCGATGATGACGGAGTTCGGCACGTTCATCATCAACGGGACGGAGCGCGTGATCGTCACGCAGCTCGTCCGCAGCCCGGGCGCCTACCTGATGGAGCCCAAGGACGCGACGAAGCAGGTCTTCACGGCGAACCTGATGCCGTCGCGCGG
>DASWGR010000096.1:0-1728 GCA_036393535.1 Gaiellaceae bacterium
CTCGTGCCACTACAGGGGCTCTCCTTGCCGGTGTCGTTGTGGGAGTCCGAGGTGCTGCCGCGCCGCGTTCCCGGCTTCAATCCCGGCCAGCTCGACCAACTCTGCGCATCCGGCGAGGTCGTGTGGGTCGGCGCCGGCCTCGACCGTGTCGCCGTCTTCTTCCGAGAAGACGCACCGGCGCTCGGTCGTCCCGCCGCGGCGTCACGGCCCGAAGGTGAGGAGCACGACCGGATGCGCGACACGCTCGGACACAGCGCGGAGTTCTGGTACGACCTCGTCGCCGCGACCGGACTCGAGCCAGAGATCGCGCTACCTGCTCTGTGGGATCTCGTCTGGTCAGGCGAGGTGACGAACGACGCGTGGACGCCGCTGCGCGCGGAACGCCGCTACCAGGCGCCGCGCCAACAGCGTGGGCGACCGCGCCGTTTCTCCCGCCAGCGATCCGCGGGTATCACGGCAACGCAGGGACGGTGGTCGCTGACCGACAAGCTCTTCCCGGGACAACCCGACTCCCGTGCGCTGGCGGAGCTGCTGCTCGAGCGCCAAGGGATCATCACACGCGACGGCGTGCGCGGCGAGGGAATCCCCGGTGGTTACGGCGCGGTTTACGGTGAGCTGCGCGCGCTCGAGACTCTTGGTGTCTGCCGCCGCGGCTATTTCGTCGAAGGACTCGGCGGCGCGCAGTTTGCGCTGCCGGGTGCCGTCGAGAGGTTGCGCGAACTGCGCCCGCGTGAGGACGAGGAGCCGGAGGCGCTCGTCCTGCCCGCAGCGGACCCAGCGCAGCCGTACGGCGCCGCTCTGCCGTGGCCGAAGCGTGCAGGTGCGCGTGCAGCACGCGTCGCGGGCGCGCAGGTCATCCTGCTCGGCGGCAAGCCCGCGCTGTTCGTCGAGCGTGGAGGGCGGTCGCTCGTGCCGCTACGCGATCCCGAAGAAGACTGGCTCCGGGTCGCACTCGCGGCACTCGTCGAGCACGTGAAAAAGGGGAGCGGCGCGAAAAAGCGTCTCGCGGTCGAGCGCTTCGACAGCGAGCCCGTCGGCGAGACCGAGATCATGCCGCTGCTGCTCGAAGCCGGTTTCCTCGCCGGTCCGCGTCGCGCGGTCCTGCGGCCCTAGCTGACCGTCACCCAGATCCGATTCGCACCGAAGGCGACGCCGAACGGGTTGTGGCCGATCTTGATCGTGGCCGTCACTACACCCAGTTTGGGATCGACACGTGTGAGGGTGCCGGCGAAGAAGTTGGTGACCCAGATCGCTCCAGCTCCAGCAGTGAGCTCGAGCGTCGGCGGATATCCGAGCTCTGGGCCAAGCGAGATCGTCTGGATGACCCGAACCGTCAGTGGATCGACTCTCCAGAGCGCGACGCGACCACCCACCAGGGCCGGGACCGTCAGCCACACCGAACCGTCACCAATCGCAACGGCAATCGGGATCACCCCGAGGGGCCCGCTGCCGGTCATCCTTGCGTCACCGGTGGCGACGCGGAAGATCACTTCGGATACATCTGCGACCCAGGCCGCGCCCAGGCCGACGGCTACGTCGTTGATCGCATGACAACAGGCACGACCTCCGATTCCTGCGAGGACATCGCCGCTCGACGCGTCGATCTTGAGCACCCGGTCTCCGGACGTTGCCCAGATCGCACCGTAGCCTGCCGCCACCGCGTGGGCACTTGCGGACGGATCCGACGAGAGCGGCAAACGCCCGAGTACGCCACCCGAGCGCTCGTCG
>DASWGR010000097.1:0-2140 GCA_036393535.1 Gaiellaceae bacterium
CGGCGCGGCCTTGATGAACATCATCGGCGGCAGGTCGTCGAGGTACCAGCTCGCCGGAATCTCGATCAGGTCGGTCTCCTCGCCGCGCACGAGCGGCTTCATCCACTCCTCGGCTTTCTTCGAGTAGTCGATCTTCGTCCATGAGTCTCCGACCCGCACGTAGTACGGGTGGAAGTCCTTGTGCATCAGGCTGTGGTCGTATTTGATGCCGTGCTTGAGCAGGAGCTCGTTGGTGACGTTCGAGAACTCCCACCACGGGGCGACGTAGCCCGTCGGCCGGCGGCCGCAGACCTCCTCGATCAGGCCGATGCACTTGATCAGCACGGCCTCCTCCTGCTCCGGCGTCATCGAGATCGGGTTCTCGTGCGAGTAGCCGTGCATGCCGATCTCGTGCCCGGCGTCGACGATCATCTTCGTCTCCTCCGGGAACGTCTCGATCGAGTGGCCGGGGATGAACCACGTCGTCTTGACGCCGTACTGCTCGAACAGCTTGAGTAGGCGCGGCGTCCCGACCTCGCCCGCGAAGAGACCGCGCGAGATGTCGTCGGGCGAGTTCTCCCCGCCGTAGGAGCCGAGCCAGCCCGCCACGGCGTCGACGTCGACCCCGTAGGCGCAGACGATTTCCTTGGCCATTCTTCACACCTCCATATTCGCTGCTACAAAGTGACTCTAATGTGCGCGCTTTGCGGTGTCTTGCTCAACGAGCACTGGGCCGAGCAGGACGGCGGGAGGCGGGCGCGGGTATTCCGCGTCGCGCTGCTCAACCGGGTGCTAGACCATTTCGGCCTGCGGCTCGACGACTGGGGCAGCCGCGTGTACGTCCTGCGCGACGCCAAGGGCCGCTCGGCCGTCGTCGGCGACCTCGGCGCGATCTGGGCGGAAGCGGAGAAGCTGACCGGGCGCACGCTCGACCCGCTCGAGCCGGCGCTGCTCACGAGCCTTGGACGCTAAGACTCCCGTCGCGCTCGTCACGGGGTTCCTCGGTAGCGGAAAGACAACGCTGATCTCGCAGCTGCTCGGTCATCCCGCCATAGGCGAGACGGCGGTGATCGTGAACGAGCTGGGCGAGGTGGCGATCGACCATCATCTGCTCCGTCGCGTCGACGAGCGCACCGTGCTGATGAAGAGCGGCTGCCTCTGCTGCACGCTCCGGGGAGACCTGGCGGACGAGCTGCGCGATCTGCTCAGCCGGCGCGAGCGGGGCGAGATCCCCGAGTTCAAGCGCGTCGTCGTCGAGACGACCGGGCTCGCAGACCCGACGCCGATCGTCTACACGCTCCTCTCCGAGCCGGTCGTACGGCACCACTACGAGCTGGAGGCGATCATCGCCACCGTCGACGCAGTGAACGGGCTGCGCCTTACGGAGTCCGTCAAGCAGGCGGTCGTCGCCGACACCCTGGTCGTCACGAAGACCGACCTTGCGGGAGCCCGCCTCCTCGAGGAGCGGCTCGCACGTCTCAACCCGGCGGCAGAGATCCTCGAGGCCCAGCACGGGAACGTCGAGCCCCGCCGGCTCTTCGGACGGCCGCAGCGCGATCTCCGCGAGCTGCACTTCGAGCAAGCCTCGCACGACCACGACCACGACGGCGTGCGCGCCCACGCCCTCTTCCTGGACGAGGAGCTCGACTGGACCGCGTTCGGGATCTGGCTGACGATGCTGCTCCAGAGCCGCGGCGAGGACGTGCTTCGGGTCAAGGGGCTGCTGAACGTCGGCGGCCCGGGCCCACTCGTCCTGAACGGCGTCCAGCACGTCATCCACCCTCCGGTTCACCTCGACGAGTGGCCCGACGACGATCATCGCTCGCGCATCGTCTTCATCGGCCGCGGGATCGAGACGGAGACGCTGGAAGAGTCGCTGCGCGCCTTCAACCGCGCCGCCCGTTCCTGAGCAGCGATGCCGGCCGCGCTCGGCGCCCGAAAAGAAACTCCTCCGCGCGCCGTCTGGTGGGAGATGAGCGATGCAGCTTCGGAATCCGGAGTTGTTCGGGGCGCCGCCTGAGGTACGGCGGTCGCTGTGGGCAGACATCAACGCGGCGAACGTGTCGGCGGGCGTGACCGCCGGCCTCTGGTACGCGTTCGGCGCGATTCCGCTTCAGATCTCGGCCGCCGAGAAGCCGCACCTGTCGCCCGCCGTGGCGTC
>DASWGR010000098.1:0-11948 GCA_036393535.1 Gaiellaceae bacterium
CACGCCACACTTGGTCCCGCATTGCGCCGACTTTCCCGGCGATCGTTCCTCGGTCACGATCTCGGGCGATGCGACCTCCTCGTTCAGCTACAAGGGCAACGTGATCGCCTCGGGCTCGGTGTTCTTCAAGACCTACGCGGACGGCGATCGATACTGGGCGCGCACCGTCCGCCCTCGCTTCGCGACCTGCGACGCAGAAGCCTTCAAGTCGACGCTGCGCAAAGGTATTCGGTCCAAGACGCTCATGGCCAGGCAGATCCCGATCGGGGCGACTGGCGCAGACGATGCCGCAGCATTCCGCACGATCACGCGGTTGACGGTCAAAGACGTAACGCAGGACTGGTACAGGACAGTCGTCTTCATACGATCGGGCCGCGGGCTGGCCATCATCGAGACGGGCTTCGCGGTCCGCGCATGTGAGTGTCAGACCGGCTTCGCCAGGCGACTCGCTCTCCGCCTGACCGATGCGAACCGCGGTTAGAGAAGAACGCACGAGCAGTTGCGGGAAATGACGGCTGTGCTTGCTGTCTTGGCTTCTTCCCGCCGACCGATGACTTTCGAGGCTCTCGCCCGTCTATACCTGACGCACGTCAAAGAAGGCGTAGGCGATGCCGAAGCACAAGGTCGGAACGCGGGCAGAATGGTCCGCCGCACGCAAGGCGCTACTCGAGCGGGAGCAGGAACTGGCCGGCGAAAAGCACGGTGTCCGACACCTGCCGGGGAGTCGTCACGCCCGCACCGCAAGCGTGACTGGGGACAACGCGTGACACTCTCGTCACGGTGTCTGACCCCACGACGTGGCAGGAGTGGGCATGGGCGTTCATGCCTGCACCACCGCCGTTCAAGCGCACAAGAAGCAACGCACAAGAAGCGCGACCGTTAGCGGCGTTGGAGCCGCCGGCGACCAGAAGTAACCGCTACCGGGGGTCAGCGCCGAAGCCAAACACTGACGCGCACAACGCGTTCCAGCATTCTTGGCATCAGTTCGTTCAACTCTGGGATGACCGGACGGCTTTGATCCTTTCCCGGAACTCCGGCTCGTTGTGCCACAACCTCAGCAATACAACAATGAAGGCGAGGAAGAATCCGGCGGCCCATCCCTCAACGCCCGCGTTGACCCACCGCGGGAGGTCGTTGCTGACGCCGCCAAACACCGCGCGAGCGGCACAACCCACAGCGCGGCTCGCTCCCACCTGCTCGTTCTCGAAATCCTCGCAGACCGAATCGAGCGGATACTTATCACCAGGATTCCGAGAGCTGCGCCGCCGATCGCTGGGATGATTGCTTGAAGCAACACGTCTTCCGTGTCGGTGGCAACGCCGTATGCGAGTACCGATAGAGCAAGCATCGGAACCGCGACAAGGGCTATCGCGAATACAAGTAAGCGCGCGGGCGTAAGCGAAGGTCTTGGGGCCTCACCCATAGTCCTCGCCAGCCGTCTACTTTGCGCTAGGGCTTCACCAGCGAGGCGAGCCGCTCGATGCCTTCGTCGATATCCGCTTCATCGACGAGGCTGAAGGACAGCCGCACGTTGTTGCCGCCGCGGTCGTCTGGGAAGAACAGCGAACCCGGGACGATGGCGACGCCACGCTCGACCGCACGTCTCGCAAGATCGCCGGCATCTCCTCCGTCTGGCAACGTCAACCACGAGAAGAAGCCGCCCTTGGGAAATGTCCAGCGTGTGCCCACCGGCATGCAACGCTCGAGCGCCCCCAGCATCCGCTCGCACTTCCGCCGGTACAGCGATCGCGACTGCGCGAGCTGCTCGTCGGCCCAGCCGCGGCGGACGTACTCCTCGAAGAGCCGCTGTCCGAGCGCACCCGCGCACTGGTCCGTGTTCTGCTTCGCCGAAACGAGCTGCGCCGACACTTCGGCCGGACCAACCGCCCAGCCGAGCCGGACACCGGGGAACAATGTCTTCGACGTCGTGCCCGCCTGCAAGACCACCTCGGGGTCAAGGCTCCAGAGACTTGGTTCAGCTTCGTCGTCGAAGCCGAGCTCGCGGTAGGCGACGTCCTCGACGATCAGGAAGCCGTGACGGCGCGCGAGCTCGACGAGCAGCTCGCGCCGTTCACGAGCGAGGCTGACTCCTGCCGGGTTTTGGTGGTCGGGGATTGTGTAGACGAGCTTTGGGCGCAACCCGTCAGCGAGGCGCCGCTCCAGCTCGTCGACCTCGACCCCGTGTTCGTCCATCGGGATGGCGATGACCTCAGCCTCGAAGCTCCGGAACGCCTGGATCGCGCCAAGGTAGGTCGGGCCTTCGACGACCACGAGGTCGCCGCGGTCGAGGAACGACTTGCCGACGAGCTCGAGCGCTTCGATTGCGCCGCTCGTAATCACCAGCTCGTCGTCTGCCGGGCGGCGTCCCTGCAGTGCGTGGAGCCTGCCTGCGATCGCGTCGAGCGGACCGGCGAGCCCTCGCGTGGGCGCGTACTGGAAGGCGGCCGACTCGCCCGCGGCGGCGAACTCCTCGAGCAGCATGGAGGCGCGCTCCCGTGGGAACGTCAGCGGGTCGGGGAAACCACCGGCAAACGAGATCAAGTCCGGCCGGCCCAGGAACGCGAGGACACCGGCGATCCCTTCACCAACCTCCCCGCGCGTCCGCTCTGCAAAGAGCCGATCCCAGCGAGGCGTCTCGCGCGCTACTGCCATGTGACCCAATATAGAAGAGTGGCTCGACCGGGCCCCTGAGCAGACGAGAGGAGAGAAGTCGTGAACAGTGCCAGCGCAACCTTGTACCGCTGGGAGGACTTGCCGAAGGAGCGGCTCAAGCCAGACCTGGAACGGCGCCTCATCTCCACGGAGCGGCTGATGCTGGCGCATGTCTACCTCGCAAAGGGTTGCGTCGTCCCGAAGCACTCGCACGAGAACGAGCAGCTGACCTACATCCTCGAGGGTGTCCTCCGTTTCTTTCTCGGCGACGACGAGTCGGAGGTCGTAGACGTCGCCGCCGGCGAGGTCCTACACCTGCCTTCGCACCTACCACACAAAGCAGTGGCGCTGGAGACGACGCTCGACGTCGACATCTTCTGCCCACCACGACAGGACTGGCTCGACGGGTCCGACGACTATTTGCGTCACGCTCACAGCAAGACGTGACACGCGGGTCGCGGCGAGCGAGGGCGCGGCCAGGGCCAAGGTGCAAACAGCACGGGCAGCAATCAGTGTTATGAAGCTGCGTCGCCGGTTTGCTGGGCACCGGCGAGAGGCCCGAAGTCACCCTTTCCGGCGCCTTCGGCAGTAGCAGGGCAGACATTTACGCACTCATGGCTTTGCGCCGGGGCACACGCAAGGCCTCCACGCGCCTACGCCACGAACTCGTTCTGAGGCTCCCCCGCCTCGATCGGATTGTTGATCGGATCCTGGCTCCATTCGAAGCAGCCGCCGTCATGGACGGCGGCCCGCTGCCAACCCATTAGGTAAGCGTAGAACACCAGGTCTCGCTTGCGCGCCAGCCGGGCGAGCTCAGTCAGGCCGAGCTCGATTGTCGCCTGGCCAGCGCCGCGATGCGTCCGACGATCTCGTGGAGGAGCCGCTCGGCATCGATCCGTACGGCGACGTCGGCGTTGAAGGAACGCCCCCAGAGGCCGTGCCAGTCGACGACCGTCATGCCTCGCGTGAGCGAGCCGTCGAGCTCGACGTCGACGGTCCCGGCCCGAGTCGCCCCAAGCGATCCATCGAGGGCCAGCGCAAGCGCGAGCGGATCGTGCAGATGCGCGACGTAGCCCTGCCCGCCGCGGAGATGCGCCTCCATCGAGAAGCGAAGGGCGTCCGAGACACAACGGACGAGCGGGTTCGAGGCGCGGGAGCGCATGCCAGGAGGATCGTCGCGGTCGAGAGACTCCTCGGGCGTGCTGCCGGCGAGCTGAGCGAGCACCCGGAGATGGTCCGGGCGGAGCTCGGCCTGCTCGGTGACGTTCAGCCCACAGAGCAGCGGGCGCGGGCTGCCGGACTCGGAGAAGGCGTTCAGGACGACCTTCGCGGCCTCGGGATCGACGAGGACGTTGAACTCGGCCACGGGTGTCGTGTTGCCGGAATGGTCGAAAGAGCCGCCCATGATCACGAGACGTCGGAGCAGGCGGGGCAGCTCCGGGTCGCGCTCGACCGCGAGCGCGACGTTGGTGAGCGGAGCTGTTGCAACGAGCGTGATCGCTCCGGGCCGCCGGCGCGCCTCTTCGATGAGCAGGTCGGGGGCGAAGCGCGAGGAGGGCGCCCGTCGTGCTTCCGGAAGCTCCGCATACCCGAGCCCCTTGGGACCGTGACTGATCGCAGTGCGAAGCGGCGCGACGAGAGGGGCGAGACTCCCGATCGCGACCTCGATGTCGCCTGACCCTGCAAGTTCCAGAACCGCCAGTGTGTTCGCCGCCGCACGCGGTGCCACGACGTTGCCCGCACAGCACGTCGCCGCAACGAGGTCCACACTCGGCAACGCGACCGCATAGAGCAGCGCGATGCAGTCGTCGACGCCGGTGTCAACGTCCATGATGACCGGAATGCGTTCCTCAGACACGAGACGCGACGTCAGCGGCGTGCACCGCGTCGCCGATGAACTTCTGTACGGCGGCGCCGCTCGAGCGTCGCGCGCGAAACTTCGAAGTAGCGCGCTCGACCCCATGGCCCGTGCAATGCGGGACCGCGTAGAAGCGGCCCTTCAAGATCTTCGGACCGATCCGGATCGGTTCGAAGAGAACGTGTCGCGGGTCGCGAGGCAGAGGCTGCGAGTTTAGGTAGCTGGACGGGCGTCAGCGCTCGGTAAGCGTCACGCCGTGACTTGATCCTGGGGCTCCCCCGCCTCGATCGGATTGTTGGCCGGATCCTGGCTCCATTCGAACCAGCCGCCGTCGTAGACGGCGGCCCGCTGCCAACCCATCAGGTAAGCGTAGAACCAGGTTTCGCTTGCGCGCCAGCCGGTCCCGCAGTAGAAGGCGACCCGCTTGTCGGCGGTGATGCCGACCTCCTCCCAGTTGGACGCGATCTCCGGGTAGGCGCGCATCGTGTTGTCCACGTTGCGGTAGTGCTGCATGTGGTAGGCGTCCGAGCCGCAGTTGCCCCAGACGTCGCCGGCGATCCGACCGGCCGGATCGATGTAGTTGTAGCCGCTGACCTTGCCGATGTGCTCGTTCCAGGTCCGGACGCTGACCAGAGCGGCGTTCTCCTGGTCGGCAAGGATCTGTTTGGCCTCGTCGATGTCGACGATGACCTGAGGACGCAACGGAATCCGGACACCGAACGACGAAACCGGCACGGGCTCGCGGCTGACCGTCTCGAGCGGGTTGCCCGCCCGGACCCACCAGTCGTAGCCGCCGTCGAGCAGGCGGACGTCGTCGACACCCGAGTAATGCAAGATCATCGCCGCGCGGCTGGCTGCGATCTGCCCGGCCCGGCGTCCCGGCCACTTCTCGTTGGCATCGCCTTCGGTATCGCGGCCGTAGAGGATGACCGTGGTGTCGTGGGTGACTCCGAGCAAGGACAGAGACTGCTCGAGCTCCTCCGGTGAGCGGCGGTTCCAGTCGTCCGGACTCTCGAGCCGGTTGGTGTCGAGATAGAGCGCCCCCGGGATGTGGCCCTCCTCGTACTCCTCGGGGACGCCGAAATTGACGTGGAAGAGCAGAAACTTGCCGACCGGCGCGGCCTCTGGCTGCCCACCGTCGAGCAGCTCTCGGAGCCAGTCAGTGTGGACGAGCTTGTCGTGGTTCGGCAGACCCCCGACGGGCAGATTCGCGTCCGCCGCCCACGCGGACCATCCGTGCTCGTAGGTACGGACGTCCTCGTGGCCGAGGTCCGTCAGCCTGGCTTTGACCGCCAACACACCCTCGGGATCCTCGCCGTACAGGACGACCTCTCGGCTGGGGACGATGCCCTTCGAGTGGAGCAGCCGTTCAACCTCGACGTCGTCAACGCTCTTCAGCCAGGCACTTGGGAACGCCACAGCTCCCGGGATGTGACCACCACGAGCCTCCCCACTCCGGCGCCAGCCGTTGTAGTCGGGCAGCGGCCGGACGTCGACGATCGTGAGGTCGGGGTCGTCGAGTCGCCGCCGGAGCTCGGCCGCGGAAATGATCGCAGCATCGTTCTGGGACAGATCTGGGGTCATGACTCCTCCTGGAAGTACAGCCGCGACCGTTGGCCGTGCGTCCAGTTTACAAATCAAAGCGACGATCCCACGGCGATGGCCCGTACGAGCTGGGGCGGGATCAGTGCCAGGAGCAAGTGGGCTCTTGCGGCCTTTCGATGCCGCTGAGATCCTAAGATCGCTCATGAACTACTCAGTGATCGGGCGCGACGAGATTCTCGCAGGGAAGCCGTTTACCGACCCCGAGTTCACTCGGCGGGATGCGAAGGTGATGCGCGGGATGCTTGCGCGAGAGCGGGAACGCGTGCAGGCCTGGCAAGAAGACACCGGCGGACACGCGGGCGGGCAGGTCGAGCGCGACCACGACGACAAGGAGCGCCGGCACTTGCTCGTCGTGCCGGACAGGCACGCGTTGCTCCAGGCGAGCGGCCTCACCGTCGTCGGTTTCTTCGGCCGGCCCCGCGAGTCTGTCGATCACACCGTTTTGTACGAGTTGGAGGACGAGGTGGTCGCCCGCATGCCCGACTACGCTGCGGTGGGCCTGCTCAGTTACTACGACGTCGAATTCGTGAAGGGGGCCTACGGGAACCTTGTTCTGTTCTCGACGCCCGATGTCCCGAAGGAATGGTCCGCCGACGCCGTCCATCGCCGAGCCGTAGAGATCTCGCCGGGCCATTACCACGAGGTCCGCCTGCACCGGGGCTCGATCGACGGCCGTCTGCTCGGCGGCGGCGACCTGGCAATCGTGAGCACGAAATACTTCGACTTCAAGAGTTCCACGATGTGGCGGGGTCTGAGGCGATTTGATTAAGCCTCTCACCCAGAGGTTCTCTCAAAGGTCCGCCGGCTAGCCGAACAGCATCCTCGGGTTGCCGCAGCACATCGCGTCCGCGACAGCTTGACCGAAACCACGAACCGCCTGCAACGTCGGTTGCGAGTCGATGACAGGCGCGTCGCTTCCGTACAGCAGCTGGCCGACCCCGAGCGTATTGAGGCAGAGCTCGAGCGCGTGCGCACCGTAAGACGCAGTCTCGACGTAGAGATTCGGACGCAACGCCAGGCGAGGGTCGACGCCCCGTGACCGGAGACGCTCGAGCTGGAATGGACCGCCCCCGGCGAGGATGGCGAAGACGACCGAGAGATCCGGCCACCGCTGCACGCCGCCGGACAGCCAGGCGGCATACGCGGCTTGCATCTGCGCGGTGTAACCCACGACCGCTCCCCACCAATCGGGGGCACCGGGTGGAGAGACGCTCGGCCCTGGATGGACGAACAGGACGCCCCGCCGACGGTCGAGCTCCGTCAGAAGCGACGAAAGGCCGTCGAGATCGGCGAGTGCGCCCGCCGCGACCGTTACGCCGGCGAAGCTGTCGAGGACGCGTCCGGCGGCAAAGGCGCGGATCCGTCCGCCTGACTGCCGCGCGGCGTCGAGGATACCCGCGTGGTAGGCGCCGAGGAGTGGCTCAGCCTCATCCGCCGGCAGCAGGTCGATCCCGAGCGTCGGCGCCAACGAGACGATCGCGACGTCGATCTCATCCCGATCGAGATCTCGGAGACGTGCCTGGAGGTCGTGCGCGGCGAGGTCGACGTCGAACGAACCCTGACCGCCGAGGTCGAGCACATTGCCATGCAGGCGGGGCGGCGTGCGCCGACGGGCGAGCGCCGACAGCAGCGGCTCCGGCCAGAGGTGCTGGTGAAGGTCGAATGCGGCCATCGCGCCGCGGTCGCTCACCCCGCTCCGAGCGCGCCGGCGCGGATCAGCTCGAGCACCGGCTCGAGATCCTGAGGGAGGGGGTCGCCCGTGTCGGTGAACGGCACGCGCTCGCGCACCAGCTCGTAGGCGCCCCTCGTCCCGGCGCCGAGGGCGGGCGGACCACGCAAATCGACGGCCTGTGCCGCGACCACGAGCTCGATCGAGACAAGCCGCTCGCCCAGGCTGACCATCTCCGAGAGCCGGCGCGCGGCAAGCGGCGCCATCGTCATCCGGTCCTCGATCCCCTCCGCGTGCGTGGTACTCGCGAGCTCGAAGGACACCGGCTGGGCGAGCAGACGCGCCTCGGCAGTCAGCGACTGGGCTGGCACCCCGAACTCTGAGAGCGAGTCCTCCGCCAGGCCGTCCCGAACGGCAAGGCCAATGGGGAGGCCGGTGAGCGGCGCCTGCAGGAGCTTCAGCAGCCGCTCGGCCGCGCTCGTCAGGGCGGGCGCGAGCGCGATGCGGAGAAAATCGAGTGCGGCCGCAAGCGGCAGGACGTCGAAGCTCCCGACGGAGACGATCCGGCCCTCGCCTGTGGCGACCACCGGATTGTCCTGCGAAGCATTGAGCTCTATCTCGAGTTGCGAAACGACGAAGCCGAGGGCGTCGCGCGCGGCGCCGTGCACCTGCGGAAGACAGCGAAACGTCAGGGGGTCCTGCAGGTTGCGGGCCGAGCCCTCCTCCCAGAGGTAGCTTCCGGCGAGGAGGTCGACGAGGCGAGCGAGCGTCGCGCGCAGCCCGTCGTAAGGCCTGGTCTCGGCGACCGTCGGATGCAGCATCGAGACGTTCGCAGCAAATGCCTCGAGATCGAGTGCTCCGGCGACGTCGAGGACATCGATCAGCCGAGTGCAATCCGCGACGGCGAGAGCCGCGGAAGCCGTCGAGAACGCGCTGTTGTTGACCAGCGCAATGCCCTCCTTGGCGACTAGCGTGAAGTCGCCCAGAAGGCCGTGGGCAACGTCTGCCATCTGCGGCAGATCGCTCTGCCCGACCGACCCGAGCGTCCGCACACGCGGAAGCGCTCCCTCGTTCAGCGCACGCACGACGTGCTCTGCGAGCTCCGGCCTGACACCGGGCGTTCCCTTCGCGAGGCCGTTCGCGAGCCGAACGAGCGTCGCGCGGATGACGTCGTCGGGGGCGAAGTCGCCCTGTCCGACCCGGTGATTCAGGATCAGCATCCGGTTGAACTCCTCGGCCTCGGCCGGGCTCACGCGAACGCGCTTCCGCGCTCCGACTCCCGTGGTGAGGCCGTACACGGCGACGTCGAGCTCGAGCATGCGCTCGACCACGGCGCGCGCGGCCTTCATCTTCGCCACAGCATCCGGGGAGATCTCAACCCTCTCGCCTCGGCGCGCGACCGCAACGACCTGGTCGAGCGTGAGGTCCTCGCCGGTGAGGACGATCATGCCCAGACTTTCGGCGCGTCCGCCAGCTCCGGCTCGACGACTACGATGGTGCGTGCGCCGTTGGCGCGGCGGAGCCGATCGAACGCCTCCTCGACTCCTTCGAGCTCGGTGAAGTGTGAGACGACGCCGGCGAGGTCGAGGACCCCGTCGCGCGCCAGCGCCGCGAGCCGCGGAAGTGCTTCGGCGACGTTCGTCGAGCCGTAGTAGCACCCTCGGATCGTCTTCTCGGACATGAACTCGATCGCCGGCAGCGTCACCTCGACGCCCTTCGGGGCGAGCCCGACGACGACCACGCTCCCGCCGGGGCGAACGACGTCCCAAGCGAGGCGGATCGTGTCTGCTCGCCCGACGACCTCGAAGGCGTGGTCGACACCGCCGGGACAGAGACGCAGCACGGCTTTGCGCCCGTCTTCCGTAGCGCCGTCGACGGCGTCGGTGGCCCCGCGACGCAGGGCGAGCGCGAGCTTCTCTTGGTTGCGATCGATCGCCACGATGCGCGACGCACCGGCGAGCCGCGCGCCGGCGATCACTTGCAAGCCGACTCCGCCGCAGCCGATGACGCAGGCCGTGTCGCCGATCGCAAGCCGGGCGACGTTCCGAACCGCCCCGATTCCGGTGACGACGCCGCAACCGAGCAGCGCGGCCTGCCAGAGCGGCAGCCCATCTGGAAGCGGGACCGCGCCGGCCGCGGCGACGACGGCCCGGTCGGCGAAGCACGCGGTCATGAGGCCGTGCTGCAGCTCAGTGCCGTCGGGCAGGCGAAGCCGCGACGTCCCGTCCATCAGCATCCCTTTCACGCCGTTCCGGGCCGCCGGTTTGCAGTGGTTCGGCCTGCCGGCGCGGCACTGCGCGCACATGCCGCAGGAGGGGACGAAGCAAAAAGCGACCCGGTCGCCCGGGCGGACATGCGTCACCCGCGCGCCGACCTCCTCGACGATCCCGGCGCCTTCGTGGCCAAGCACCATCGGCCAGCGACCACTGCCCAGCGAACCCTCTGCAAGATGGAGATCGGAGTGGCAGACGCCCGCCGCCGCGACGCGCACGAGCACCTCGTCGTCCCGCGGCGGATCGAGCTCGACCTCCTCTACGTGGACCGGCCTCCCCGGCTCGTGCAGAACGACCGCCCGAATCCTCATGCGACGCGATAGCGCTCGAGCGCGTCGAGATCCGGAGTCACGCCGAGTCCGGGGCCCTCCGGCGGCGCAATCGTCCCGTCGTCGGCGATCTCCAGCGGCTCCGGCAGCAGCCAGTCGCGTCGCCCGGCCGACCAGCCGGGCGCATCAAGTGGAACCTCGACGTACGGACACGTCGAGACTGCGAGCGCGAGCTGGAGGTTGGCGACGAGTCCAAGACCGTTCGACCAGGTGTGCGGCGACCAAGCTCGGCCGCAGAGGTCGGCGAGCGCGGCGACACGCCGACAACCGGAGATGCCGCCGCTCGAGAGCACGACGTCAGTCTGGATCACGTCGAGGAGCGCACGCACAACGAGGTCGCGCGCCTCGTGAGCGCCCCGCACCATCTCGCCCGCCGCGAGACGGAGCGCGGTCGAGCGGCGCAATGCCGCATATCCCTCGACGTCGTCTGTGCGCAGCGGCTCCTCGAGCCAGTAGACGCTGAGCGGCTCGAGCGCTCGCGCGCATTGGATCGCCGTCGCGACGTCCCAGCGCGGCGTCCGATCGCCCGGCAGGCGCCAACCCTGGTTGGCGTCCACCATGATCTCGAAGTCTGGACCGACTGCGTCACGAACGCGTTCGACCATCGCCACGTCGGCTTGCCACGCGGGACCGTTGAAGCGGAGCTTCACGGCCTTGACACCGCTGTCGCGCAGCTCGACGCAGCGGCGCGCGCGCTCCTCGGCATCGACCGGCTCCGCGCTCGAGGCGTACGCGAGCAGCCGCTCCGACCGCCCTCCGAGGAGCCGCCAGCACGGCGTCTCGAGAACGCGCCCGATGAGATCCCAGACCGCCACCTCAACCGGCCACGGGCGGCCGCCGTGGAAGTCGACGGTCTCGCAGATCTCGCGGATCACCTCCGTCCTGAAGGGATCGACGCCGACCAGCAAGCGCTCCAGGAGTTCGAGGTCGTTGATCAGCTCGCCGCCGGCGTAGCCCGAGACGCCCTCGTCCGTGTGCACGATCACGACCATCGCGTCCTGGTGGGTGCGCGGGCGCGGATCCCAAGCAACGGAGACGGGCGGATCGAACGGACAGCGGTAGCGCCTGCCCTCGATCGCGGTGATCCGCATCAGTTGCCGCCGTAGAAGGGGTTCGTGACCCGGTCGCGCTCGTCGACGAGACGGGCGACGGCATCGGCGTCGCGACCCTCGATGCACATGCGCAGCGCCTTCCCTACCGCCTCGCGATTCGCGACGCGCACCGCGGTCTCGTCATCGGCGTGCTCGTCGACCCACACGGCGACGAGCACGATCAGGTCGTGCGTCGCCTCGATCAGCCCGACCGCGACCGCGTCGAGCACACCCTGCGCGACTCCGACTTGCGCAGCGCCCCACGTCAGCGTCTGGTGGCGCTCGTCGATCGCAGTTGCCTTGTTCATCATCAGCGTCGGCGGCCACACGACCTGGTACTGCGGTGGCTCGGGCCCGACGCAGACGAGGACGGGCGTGTGACCGGGCGAGGGATGAGCGAGCATGCTGATCGCCGCCGCGGCGGTCGCGCTGCCGCGCCGGGCGAGCACGACGTTCACGTGGCTGCCGTTC
>DASWGR010000099.1:0-12677 GCA_036393535.1 Gaiellaceae bacterium
GATGGTCACCTGTCCGGAGTGCAATTCGAGCCTGCGTGCGGAGCTCGGAGCGGAAGAGACGCACCTGCAATTCGACTCGCAGGCCGGGTGACCGCCGAGGCCTCGCTTGCGACGCCGACCTTCAGGACGTGCCGGCTGATATGGAGTGGCTGTTGTCAAGGGCGGCCTGGTATCGCCCAGTCGGTGGTGGTGCTGGTGAGGTGGTGTCGTCCTCGGGGCGGCGCGGGCGGTGCTGCAGCGTCGTCGACTTCCTGATCAGGCTGATATGCGAGGGCTGGGTACCTCATGACCTTGGTTCCGTCGCGCGGTCGCAGTCTTTGCGCGGGCGCGACCGGCGGGGCCGGCTGCCCAAAGCCGGCAACGCGACCGCATTGGGTGCGGCGGGCGCTGGTGTGGCGTGGCTCGCGCCGCCCCGACGGTGACACCGGACGGTTGGAGTGGGCGGCTATTCGAGCACGGCGGCCTCCCAGAGGAAGGTGGCGAGTTCGCGTGCGCAGGCGACCGCGACGATTCCTCGCGGCTTGCCGCGTGTGAGCGCAAGTGCGCGCCAGCGGCTGTGCAGGCGCCGCTGCGCACGCCAGGAGATCGCGCAGACGCGGCCATCCTGTCCGGCCTGGCGGCGGGCGAGCCGCTCGTCCAGGCGTGGCTGGTGGCGGTAGTGGTGAGCGGCTTCGACCAGTAGGCGTCGTGCGTGCGGGGGCCCCGCTTTCGTAATCGCGCCCTGGCGGCGCTGCTGGTCGGAGGTGCGCTCGGAGGGGACGAGGCCGAGGTAGCCCGAGAGCAGACGAGGATGCTCAAAGCGGCGGAAGTCGCCGACCTCGGCGCAGATGCCGGCGGCCGAGAGGGTGTCGATCCCGCGGAAGCAGCGCAGCCGCGCGATCGTGGTCGCGAATGGGCAGGCGGTCGCGAGCTCCGCCAGCGTCGCCTCGAGCGCAGCGCAACGGTGCGGCAACGTCTCGACCGCACCGAGATAGTCGAGGAACGTCGTCTCCGAGGCGAGGTCGTCGAAGCGCAGCTTCGCAAGCCAGCGCCGGTGCTCCCGCGTCCACGCCCCCGCCGGGCCGGGAAAGCGCAGCTCCCGTCGACGCAAGAAGTTGGAGAGCCGGTGACGGGCGCGCATCAGGTCGCCGCGCAGGTCCTCGCGCGCACGCACGAGATCACGGAACCGCTCTTCCTCGACGCTCGGCACACGCACAAAGGTCAGCTCGCCGGCTGCAAGCAACCGCGCCAGCCGAACCGCGTCGCGCCGATCGGTCTTGACGCGATCGCCAGCCTTGCGCGGAATCAGGCCCGGCGCGACGACACGCACGTCCAGACCACGCTCCGCCGCGCCACGCGCGAGCGCAAAACCGCTCGGGCCCGCCTCATACACCGCACACACGCGCGGGCCCAGCCCCGCGAGGAACTCGAGCACCCCGAGCGGCGGCACGCGCAAACGCCGCAGCGCAACCTCGCCAGTGGCCGGATCAAGAACCGCCGCCTGCGTCTGCGCCGCGTGGACGTCGAGGCCCACCTTCGCAATAGTCATCTCCATGGTCGGCACCTCCCCATGACTGGGGTAGCAGCCGGAGGCCCGTCCTCCGACCTGTCAGCCCCCGCACGCTCATGCCGGGGGTGCCGGCCGCTCTACCACCAAACGGCTAGCCGCTCCATATGGTCTTCGCCAGCGTCGGCTGCTACCGCCGGAATCAAAACAGGAGCCGTTCGAAGTCATCAAGGTCGCGCGCAAAAGCGCGGCCGGACTTCGAGCGGCGATGGAGCGTACCGGGATCGAACCGGTGACCTCCGGCTTGCAAAGCCGGCGCTCTCCCAGCTGAGCTAACGCCCCGAGCGCGGCAAGTGTAGCCCGGGGTCAGGCTGCTTCAGGACGGGGCGGGGGAAGCGGCGGGAGATCCAGATCCGGCTCCGACTCGGTGTCATCCATCAGCTGCTCGGCCCAGTCGTCTGGATCGGAGTAGTCCCCGACGATCTCTTCTGCGTGCGAACCCGACATCACGGCTCCTTGGTCGTTGTTCGGGCCGCAGTGACAGCCACAGTCCTCGCGAAAAGTGTCGGCCCCGGGGGGAGAGGGGAGAATCCCTCGTCCGGGGCCGACCGTTCCGCGCGGGTGGGCAGGAGGGAGTTGCTTAGGCCGCGCGCTCGAGACGCTCTTCGACCCGGGCCCGGGCGACGATGTGGTTGCGATCGCCGAAGCGGAGTTCCGCCTTCAGCGTGCGCTCCTCGTCCCACAGGTGGTCTAGGCGCTCGCTCAGACTCTTGAGCTCGGCAGCCGCGGCTGGGTCATGCCCCTGAGACAGGATGTGCCACAGCTCGGTACGCCGCTCGCTTGTCTGCTCGATCTCTTGGTGAATTTCGTTCAGCGTCATGTCTCTAAAAACGTGTCTTAGCCAAACCTCATTCCCGAGGCCCGAGGAAGAAAAAGACCAGCACCAGGACACCCACGACGGCGGCCCCGATCGCGACGGCGTTCAACGCCGAGCTCACTGATAGCCCAGCTGGTCGAGCCGGTGCTCGTCGATCCCGAAGTAGTGGGCGAGCTCGTGGAGGACGGTGGTCCGGATCTCGTGCTCCAGCTCCCTGGGGTCGTGCCCGAACTCCTCCTCGAGGGGCCGCCTGTAGATCGTGACCTTGGCCGGAAGGTAGGGCGCCTCTTCGAAGAGCCCGAAGATGTCCGGCTCGCCCGGGTGCTCGTCTTCCACGACCACCGCCACGTTTTCGAGGCGTCGCGCGAGGTCGGGCGGGAGCTCGTCGAGGGCGCGCCGGACGTGCTCCTCGAACGCGATCATCAGTACAAGGGTTGTAAGGGACGCCGTTTGGCTACTAGGAAGATAGTCAGCAATCCGAAGGCGAAGCCGCCGATGTGCGCGAAGAATGCGACGCCGCCACCTGCCTCGGGACGAGTCAGGCCGAGACCGCCCTGCCAGATCTGCAGCGCAATCCACACTCCGAGAAACCAGACGGCACGGATCTCTCGGAGGAAAATGAACCCGAGAAAGAACACAGTGAGTACGCGCGCTCTCGGGAGGAGCAAGAAGTACGCGCCGAGAACGCCAGCGATCGCGCCGCTGGCGCCGATGTTCGGAATGCTCGCGTCCTGCGCCGTGCCGAACTTCACCGTGACGAACGTCTGGGCTCCGGTCGCGGCGACCCCGGCGACGAGGTACCAGAGCAAAAATCTGATCCTCCCGAGCGCATCCTCGACGTTGTTGCCGAAGATCCAGAGAAAGAGCATGTTGAAGATGATGTGCTCCCAACCTCCGTGCATGAACATTGAGGTGAAGGTGTTCTCGTACCACGGAATCTCTGCGTGCAAGGCAGGCCCGAGGCACGGCCCGTCGATCTTGCACGGGTAGTACCCGTAGTGGATGACGTCGGTGTCGACGGAAGTGCCGGTGATCTCCCAGATCCAGACGATCACGTTCACGATGATGATCCCGACCGTGACGACGGGAAACGTCCGCGTCGGAACGTTGTCTCGCAGCGGCAGCATGCCGCGGGAGTCTTACCGAATCACGAGCGCCATCAAAGCCTTCTGGGCGTGCAGGCGGTTCTCCGCCTGATCCCACACGGCCGACTGCGGGCCGTACAGAACGTCCTCTGTGATCTCCTCGCCGTAATGGGCGGGGAGGCAATGCAGGACGACGGCGCTGTCGCCGGCCCGCTTGACCAGGTCAGCGTCGATGCCGAAGCCGGCGAAATCCTGCAACCGCTGCTCGCGCTCCGCTTCCTGGCCCATGGACGTCCAGACGTCGGTGTACAGGACGTCGGCACCTTCGACGGCGGCGCGCGGATCGTCCGAGAGCTCGACCGTTCCACCAGCATCCCGCGCGATCCGCACCACCTCCTCCTCAGGCTGGTAACCGGGAGGCGTCGCGGCGACGAACTCCATTCCCAGCTTCGCGCACGCAACCATGAGCGACGCGCACACGTTGTTGCCGTCGCCCAGGTAGACGACCTTCAACCCTTCGAGGCGGCCCAAGCGCTCGCGGATGGTCATGACGTCGGCGAGCGCCTGACAGGGATGAGAGCTGTCGGTCAGCCCGTTGATGACCGGGATGGATGCGTTGGCCGCGAGCTCCTCGACATCGGACTGGGCGAACGTCCGGATCATGATCGCGTCGAGGTAGCGAGAGAGGACGACGGCTGTGTCCTTGATTGTCTCGCCGCGCCCGAGCTGAAGGTCGCCCGCGGCGAGGTAGAGCGCGGTGCCGCCAAGCTGGTAGATCCCGACCTCGAACGAGACCCGCGTGCGCGTCGAGGGTTTCTGGAAGATCATCCCGAGCGTTCGGCCGGGGAGGAGGTGGTGCTCCTCGCGCGCCTGCTGCCGACGCTTGAGGTCGTCAGCCAGGTCGAGCACCTCGAGCAGCTCGTCGCGGCTCCAGTCCGCGACGCGAGTGAACGAGCGACCCTTGAGGCTGTCCGCGACGACGACCATCCTTTCGATCCTACGGGCCGACCCGTGTCCCCGCGCGGCCCGCGAGTGCATCTTCGAGCGCATCGAAGCTCGTGATCAGCGTCTCGCCGGCGAAGCTGAGCGCCGACTCGATCTTCGGGCGCATCGAGCCTTCCGATAGCTGCGGAAGCAGAGCCTCGGCGTCAGCGCGAGAGAGCTCGCGGATCTCTTCCTGATCCTGGTCACCGAAGCTGCGATAGACCGCGGGCACCTCGGTGAGGATGATCAGGCGCTCCGCCTCGAGCTCGCTCGCCAGCAGCGCCGACGCTCGATCCTTGTCGATGACCGCGTCCACTCCTGAGAGTCGGGCTTTGCTGCGGGTGACCGGAATGCCGCCGCCCCCGCAGGCGATCGTGACCGTCCCTGCACCGACGAGCCGACGGATCGCGTCCAGCTCAACGATCTCGAGCGGCTCGGGGGAGGGCACGACGCGGCGATGGCCGCGGTTTGCGTCCGGCGCGAGCGCCCAGCCGCGCTCGCGCTCGAGCGCCTCGGCTTGTTCGGCCGAATAGAACGGTCCGATCGGCTTCGTCGGGTGGTCGAACGCCGGATCGTCGGATGGGACGCGCACGTGCGTGAGCATGCACGCAACGGCGCGCTCGCCCAACGCCGGCCGCAACTCGGCGGCGATGAGCGCGCCGATCTCAGCCTGGGTCTGCGCAACCGCGAGCCACAGTGGCAGCGGTGGAGCTTCCGCCGCGGCACGCTCCTGCCGCAACAGCTCGTTGCCGACCTGCGGACCGTTCCCGTGCGTGATCGCGAGACCCACGGACTGCGCGAGCAGGGGCCGCAGCGCGGTGACCGCGCGGCGGAGATTCGCGAGCTGCTCGGCCGCGGTGCCGCGCTCGCCGGGTCGCACGAGCGCGTTGCCGCCAAGGGCGACGACCGTGCTCACACGAGTGCTGTTTCCAGCAGTCCCTTCTCGGCGAGCACGTCCTTCAGCGTCGGCTCGCCGATCTCCTGCAGCTTGTACGTCACGCGCATCGCCGGTTTGTCGAGGTCGATCAGCTTGCGCAGGTCGATCGGCGTGCCGATCAGAACGAGGTCGGCGTCGCAGCCCTCGATCGTCTTGCGGAGGTCTTCCATCTGCTCGCGCCCGTAGCCCATCGCCGGGAGCAGCGTGCCGACATTGGGATACTTCTCGAACGTCTCGGCGATGGTGCCGACTGCGGATGAGCGGGGATCGACGAGCTCGGCGGCGCCGTACTGCTTTGCGGCGAGGACGGCGGCGCCGTAGGTCATCTCGCCGTGGGTCAGGGTTGGGCCGTCCTCGACGGCGAGCACGCGCTTCCCTCTGATCTCCTCTACGTCACCTTCGACATGGAACGGCGACGCGGCCAGGACGATTCGCGCGTCTGCGTTGCTCTCGTGGATGGAGCTCAGAACCGCATCGATACCCTCCTGCGTGGCGCTGTCCATCTTGTTCACCACGCAGACGTCCGCCATGCGCAGGTTCGTCTCGCCCGGGTGGTAGCGGAGCTCGTGTCCGGGGCGGTGCGGATCGACGACGACGATGTGCAGGTCGGGCTTGATGAACGGCGTGTCGTTGTTGCCGCCGTCCCAGAGGATGACGTCCGCTTCCTGCTCCGCAGCGCGCAGGATTCGTTCGTAGTCGATGCCGGCGAAGACGAGGTTGCCCGCGGCGAGATGAGGCTCGTACTCCTCGCGCTCCTCGATCGTCGCGTCCGCCGCCTCGAGATCCTCGTAGCGTTCGAAGCGCTGCATGGCCTGTTTGGCCAGATCGCCGTACGGCATCGGATGGCGCAGCACGGCCACCCGCTTGCCGGCGTCGCGGAGCAGTTCGGCGACCCGCCTCGTCGTCTGGCTCTTCCCCGAGCCCGTGCGGACCGCGCAGATCGCGACCGTCGGCTTCGACGAGGCGAGCATTGTCTGCCGAGGGGCGATCAGCTCGAATGACGCACCGGCCGCGAGCGCGCGCGAGCCGATGTGCATGACGTGCTCGTGCGTGACGTCCGAGTAGGCGAACACGACCTTGTCGATCTCGTGCTCACGGACGAGTTGCTCGAGCGCCGACTCCGGCAAGATCGGAATCCCTTCCGGATATAACGAGCCTGCGAGCTCGGCGGGGTAGCGGCGACCGTCGATATTCGGGATCTGCGTCGCGGTGAACGCGACCACCTCATGGACGGGACTGTCTCGGTAGACGAGGTTGAAGTTGTGGAAGTCGCGGCCTGCCGCGCCTGCGATCAAGACCCTGGTTCTGGCCATGCATAAAGCTTATGCATGGAGCCAGGATGGACTAGCGGAGAACCTCTTTGACCCGCTCGGCGACGGCTTCCATCTCCAGGGTCGAGCCGGTGACGTCCTTCAGCATCTCCTCGGCGCGCATTTTCTGGCCCTCGCCCCAGAGCTCGCGCAGCAGCGAGCCTGCCTCGCGGGTGGCGAACCACTTCGAGCCGAACTTCTCCTTCAAAAACGCGCGCAGCTGCGCCTCGAACGCCCATGACCGCAGGTAGGACGACACGTAGAAGCCTGAGTCGATGTCCGCGAGGTAGTTCGCCGGCGTCACGTCGATCTTCAACGCGTTGGAGAGGAGCTCTGCGTAGCGGCCGCGCATCGTCGTCACGTCCTCGGCGGCATGGAACTCGATCTCGTACAGGATCTTCGCGGCGTAGCGGCGCACGAAGTACAGCAGGCCGGTTGCGCCTTCGACGGCGTACTCGTTGGGACGCGGAAAGTCGAGACGGCGCGCCAGCCACTCGGGTTCGTCCGTCAAATGTTGCAGGAGCATCGCCCAGCCCTCTGTGACGGCGTTGTCGCCGAGCCGCTTCTCCTCCATCGAAAGGTCGCGCGACGTATGGGCGAAATGCTCGGTGTGTCCGCCTTCGTGGAAGAGCGCGCGCCAGTCGTCGGGGCCGCCAATCGGCTGGATGACGAGCACGACACGGTCGGGCACCTCGATTGGCGCGCAAAAGGCGCGTGGGCTCTTGTTCGGCCGCTCCTCCAGGTCGAGCGTCACGTTCTCCTGCGAGCTCAGGTCGATCCCCAGATCCTCAAGGGTGCCCTCGAGCGCCGGCACCATTTTGTCCGCGGGGAACATCGGATCCCACTCGGGGGCGCGGAAGAGACGAGGCACATCCCAACGCTCCGCCTCGGAGAGCGTGACGCCGACGCGCGTGCGGAAGAGCTTGTCGGCCCAGTCCTCGTAGAGCTTTTCCGTCGAGTCGAGGAACGTGCGGCACTGCACCGCGAGGTCGTCCAGCGCAGAGGACGGCAGCGCTTGGCGGTACAGCTCGAGGTAGTTGTCGAACTCGAGGTCGCGCGTTCCGCGTTGCACCGTCTGCGCAGCGTCCAGGTGGAGCGGGTTCATGTGCTCGTCGAGAAGATCGTTCGCCCGCTCGTCGAGCTTGCGACGCTTGTCTCGGTCCGATTCGTTCGCGAGGGCAGGGCGGACCATCCGGTAGGGAATCTCCTCGCCGTCCACAGACACAGCGAGCTCCGATTCCAGCTCGGCGAGCTTTTCGGCGTGATCACGGGTGAGCTCGCCGAAATACCCCTCGCAGGCGAACCGCCAAAGCTCCCGTACGCGGGCCCCCCCGTTCACGGCCAGTCCGATGGACTTGACCTGGTCGAGCTCGGTCAGGTTCTTGTGGCGCTCGTAGATCGGCGCCAGGTCAAAAGTTTCCTTTAAACCGGCGTAATGGAGGTAGAACTCCTCGTCGAGCTCGGCGATGAACCGGTCCGCCTGGTCACGGTAGGCGTCTAGCTCCCGGTCAGAGGGCGGGGCGGGAGGCATCGTCTCGTAGGATACGTAAGCCGTGGAAGAGATCAGTCTCAAGACCGACCGCCGTACCCAGCTCGTGGACATCACCCAGCAGGTGCAGGAGGCGCTCGGCTCGCTCAACGGCGCGGCCGCCGCACTCGTCTACGTCCCGCACACCACAGCGGGCGTCACGATCAACGAGGGCGCGGATCCCGCTGTCGCTCAGGACCTCGAAGCTGCGCTGGAGAAGGTCGTGGACGACGGCTGGGACTGGAAACACGTCGAGGATCCGGACGGGCCGAATGCGCCGTCACACATCCGTGCGTCACTGATGAGCCCGCAGATCCTCATCCCGCTCGAAGGTGGCAAGCTCGCGCTCGGCAAGTGGCAGGGAATCTTCTTCTGTGAGTTCGACGGGCCGCGCGAGCGGAAGGTCTACGTCACTCCGCTGAGCTAAGTCCCCAGCCGTTCCAGGGAGCCGTTCGGCCGGGCGTGATCGTCCAGTAGTCGTGCTGCTCGCTGACACGGCCGTCGTTGCCGAAGGTGAGCCACGAGGTGCCGGCGAGGGTGACGAGCGCGCCGCTTTCCGTCAGCGACGCCCACCATTCGACCGCAGCTCGGTCGCCGGCGACGAGGGCGCGGGCTGCGGTCTCGGGATTCACGGGACGATCGTACGCCTCGAGCCAACCAGCGCATACCCTGGCCTTCGTGGCCGCCCCCGTTACGAAGGACCAGGAGCTGGAGCTCACGATCGACCGCCTCGCGTTCGGCGGTAACGGCGTCGCGCGCCTGAACGGCTTCGTCGTCTTCGTGCGACGTGGGCTTCCGGGCGACACCGTGCGGGCGCGCGTGACGAAGGTGCAGCGGCGCCACGCCGAGGCGCTCGTCACGGAAGTTGTGCATCCCAGCCCGCTGCGAGTCGAAGCTCCCTGCAAGCACTACCCCGCCTGCGGCGGCTGCCGGTTCCAGGACCTGGCGTACGAGGCACAGGTCGAGGCGAAGCACGCCCAGGTCGGAGACGCCCTCCGCCGCATCGGCGGATTCGCGGAGCCGCCGCTCGAGGAGATCCTGCCCGCGGAGGAGGTCTTCCACTACCGCAACAAGCTCGAGTACTCGTTCACCCAGCTCGAAGACGGGCCGACGCTCGGGCTCCACAAGGCCGGTCGCTGGGACGAAGTGCTCCAGATCGATTACTGCTGGCTGACGACCGACCTCGGCAACGCGATCCGCAACGCAGTGCGGGAGTGGGCACGAGGCGACAAGCTTGTCGCGTACGACCAGGCAGAGCACACGGGCTACCTTCGTCATCTCGTAATGCGCGAGGGTCGCAACACGGGCCAGGTGCTCGTCCAGCTCGTGACGAGCCCCGGCGAGAAGTTCGACACTGGTGGCTTCGTCGACACACTGCGGCAGTTCCCAGAAGTGCGTTCCATCCACTGGTCGGTGAACGAAGGGCAGGCGGAGGTGACGACGAACCTTCCCACCCAGTTGCTGTGGGGAGAGGAGGCGATCGAGGAGCAGCTGTGCGGCATGCGCTTCCGCATTCGCCCGAACGCGTTCCTGCAGACGAACACGCTCATGGCGGAGAAGCTCTACGAGACCGCGCGGGAGTTCGCCGCGCTCACCGGCAACGAGACGGTGTACGACCTCTACTGCGGGATCGGCACGATCGGGCTCCTGCTCGCGCGCGACGCGCTCACGGTGTGGGGCATCGACATCTCGGAGGAGTCGATCGCGTGCGCGATCGAGAACGCGGAGCTGAACGGGATCGGCAACGCGGCGTACTTTGCGGGCAATGTCGGCCAGGTACTGGAGGAGCTGCACGAGCGCGCCGGGGATCCGGACGTGGTCGTCGTCGACCCGCCGCGCGCAGGGCTGGCCGGCAAGGCGCTCAAGCGTCTCGGCGAGATCGGCGCGCCGCGCATCGTGTACGTGAGCTGCAATCCCACGACCCTGGCGGGTGACGTCAAGCGCCTGCGCGCCGAGTACGGCTACGAGCTCAAGCGCGTGAAGCCCGTGGACATGTTCCCGCACACACCGCACGTCGAGGCCGTGGCCCTGTTGGAACGTCACCCCTAAGGCACGGTGTCTGACACCGGTCTCTGGAACTCGTTGGCATGAGCTTCGGGGTCTGAGCGGGGCATTCGCGGGGCTGTGGACTGCACGGCACACTTCCGGCACGGTGTCTGACACCTGGTCTGAAGGGTTCGACCGGCGCGAGTTGCTCGTCCGCGGGGGACGGGTCGCGGTTGGCGCCGGCGCGGTGGTCGCGCTCCCAGGCTGGATCACGGTCGGTGCGCGATCGACCGTTGACGCGCGGCTCGTCGAACTGGACCAGCTCGTGCAGGGCACGGTCGTCACGCCCCAGGACAGCGCCTACGACTCGGCGCGGCGTCTCTACAGCCCTCGTTATGACGGCGTCCGTCCAGGCGCGATCGTATTTTGCGAGACGACGCAGGACGTCTGGCGCACGGTGCGCTGGTCGCGGCGGCACTCGATCCGAGTCGTCCCTCGTTCGGGTGGCCACAGTTACGCGGGCTACTCGACCTGCAAGGGCGTCGTCGTCGACGTGACGCGGATGAGCGGGATCACCGTGAACCACGCGGCCGGCACGGCGACGATCGGCGCGGGGGCGAGGCTGATCGACGTCGACCAGGCGCTGTTCCAGCAGGGAGTGATGATCCCCGCCGGCTCGTGCCCGAGCGTCGGCATCGCCGGCCTCACGCTCGGCGGCGGTCACGGATTCTCCGGCCGCAAGTACGGACTGACGTGCGACAACGTCCGCTCGCTCATCATCGTCACGGCGGCCGGCCAGGCGCTCCTCGCGAGCCAGACACAGCACCCTGACCTCTACTGGGCGTGCCGCGGCGGCGGTGCGGGGCAGTTCGGCATCGTGACGAGCTTCGTCTTCGACACGCATCCGGCCAGTGACGTTGTCACCTACCGCGCGACGTGGAACTGGAGCGATGCAGCGGCTGTCGTCACCGCCTGGCAGGCGTGGGCGCCGAGCGCGCCGGACGAGCTGTTCTCGATGTGCGACCTGATCGCGACCGACGGGCCCGGCGGCCCGATCGTCGCGTCCAACGGCCAGTACTTTGGGAGTGAGGCTGCGTTGCAGTCTCTCCTGCAACCGTTGCTGAACGTGGCCACGCCGCAGACGATGACGATTCGCACGCGTTCCTTCGTCAACGCGGCGCTCGACTGGGCGAGCTGTTCCGACGTCTCCCGCTGTCACATCGGGGTGCCCAGCGCCGAGATCGGCCGCTCGGACTTCCTTGCGAAATCCGATTACGTGGCCGCGCCTCTGCCGGCCGCCGGAATCCAGGTCATGATCCAGAAGATCGAGCAGCGCCAGAACGATCCGGCGCTCGGCGGCGGCAGCATCCTCATGGACGCGTACGGCGGCGCGATCAACCGCGTTCCGAAAAATGCAACGGCATTCGTGCACCGGGACCAGCGCTTTTCGATCCAATACGTCGCTGCGAGTTCGGCCGCGGCCGATGCGGACTGGTTGCGTGGGTTCCGCGCAGCGATGAGCCCGTACGTGTCAGGTCAGGCGTACCAGAACTACATCGATCCCGAATTGGAGCATCCGAATATCGCGTACTACGCGACGAACCTGGCGCGGTTGCGGATCACTAAGGCTCGCTACGACCAGAAGAACGTGTTCCGATTTCCTCGGAGCGTTGTGCCCGCTCCCGCCTGAGCCGCGTCCAGATCAGGTCGCCGTTCGCGAGCAGGAAGCCGAGTGCGAGCAGCGGCAGCGCGGGGAGGCCGCCGAGCTCGCCCCAGACTGCGAATGCGAGCGTCGCGCCGAAGGACAGCGTCAGTAGCAGCCAGGTCAGCCTCGGACGCAGCTCCCAGCGCACCGAGGCCGCGAGGAAGAGAGCGAAGAACAGGAGATCCGGCAGGCCGAGGTTCGCGGCCGACGTCTCGCCGGGAATCGCGAAGGCGAATGAGAAGTTCGTGAACACCTCGCGGTGCTGGTTGACGATCACCTTCGTCGGCCCGCGCCACACCGAGTAGGCGTCGACCCAGGGAATAATCAGGGCGACGAGCACAACCCAGTTCAAGGTCTCGAAGTACCGTAGGAACCAGAAGCCGACGGCGGTGACGCCGAAGAGCTTGCAGAAGTTCTCCGGCGTGTTCCAGCCGGCGATGTGACACAAGAATGCGAGCACGCCGAGCGCGAGGCCCGCGAACAGCAGTCCCGGCAGAGTGCGCACGGGCAGCACGAGCCACACGAGCGCGAAGCAGGCTGGGATGACAACGAGCGCAATGAACGCGATGTCCCACCACGTCGACACATTCCACAGCCTGTCGTGGAACGCGTAATAGAGGGCGAGCGCCGTCCCGAGAACTAGTAGGGCGGCAGCTCGGCCCACCATTGGCCGAGTGGCTTGAAAGCGTTCCAAAACTGAGTCTTCGCCGGAGCTTCGTCGAGCGACGCGTCGATGTCGGGGACAACCAATACCTGAACCGTCGCGGTGAATCGCCGGA
>DASWGR010000100.1:0-22338 GCA_036393535.1 Gaiellaceae bacterium
CTCGTGCAGGGCCAGCGCGAGACGGGGCAGATAGCCGTGTCGTCCACGGGCGTTGTCGAGGCCTTCTGGCCCGAACACGCCGACTCGAAGGGCAAGTATCCGACGACGCAGGTGGTAGCGGTCTCCACCGACGGAGGCGACCATTTCACCGATCCGATCCCGATCGCTCAGGTGACCGACTACCCGCTCACTGGTACGCCGTTCGACGTCGTCGATCTCTTCAACCGCGTGCCGGGGATGAGCGCGCGCGTCGACTGCTATCCGCACCCCGCGGCTGATCCTTCGAGCCCGCGCGTCTACGTCGTCTGGTGCGACTTCAGCGGCGGCGTGGGCGTGATCAGGGCCGTGTACTCGACGAACGGCGTCGATTGGACAAGCCTCGGGACGATCGCCGCCGTCAGGGGGCGCAACGCGTTCTTCCCCGCGGTCGCGGTCGCACCGAACGGCACGGTCGCCGTGACGTTCGACGCGCTGACCGCGCCGCCGGCGGACGACCCATGGTCGACCGGCGTGCAGGTCTACGACAACTACTACGTCGAGTCGACGGACGGCGGTGCGAGCTTCAGCCGGCCGATCCGTGTGAGCACGGCAAGCTCGAACCCCGACGCGTCGAGCTACAACAACCTGAAGGAGCAGTTCATCGGCGACTACATCGACATCGTCGCCGGGCCCACGCAGGCCTACCTCGTCTGGACGGACGCACGCGATGCATCGCGATGCCAGGCGGTCGACGACTACCGCAACGCCGTCTACTCTGGCTCCAAGACCGCCGTCGCGCCGAACCCGGACAAGGTGTGCGCCACGAACTTCGGCAACACCGACACCGAGTTCGCACCGGTCATCTACTAGGCAGCGGGGGCCGCTCCCTCGAACGAGGGAGCGGCCCCCTGTCAACGCGAACCGATGGATCGAACCGTGGAAGCACCGACAGTGGAATGCCTCAACTGCGGCAAGTCGCGCCGCATGGTCGACGCGGCCGCCGTCGGCGAGTGTCCCCGTTGCGGCTACGTCGGCTGGGCGGAGTCGGAGTCGCTGACGGAGACGCTGCGGCGCCTCTTGCGTGACCGGCCGGTCGAGCGCCGGCGCCTGCACATCGCATAGAGGCTTGATGTGAAACTACCGCACCTGTGGCTGGCGGCCCAGACACGGCGCATCTGAGCCCGATCGACCGCAGCTCGTACTGCTAGTACGAACTGCGGCCGCTCGAACTCAGCTGCTTGGTCTGGACCGTCCCCACAGGCACGCCAATTCCACATCAAGCCTCTAGCTAGACTCGACTCCCGTGGCGACCGAGACGCGGCAGGAGCTTTGGGGCGCCGAGACGCGCAAGGCGATCGAGAACTTCCGCGTGTCCGGCGAGCCGATCCCGGTTGCGGTTGCACGCTGGCTCGGCCGGATCAAAGCAGCAGCCGCGGTCGTGAATGCGGAGCTCGGGCTCCTCGATCACGACAAAGCTGCGCGCATCGCCGCAGCGGGCACGCGGATCGCAACGGGCGAGCTCGACGACCAGTTCCCGATCGACGTCTTCCAGACGGGATCAGGAACCTCTTCGAACATGAACGCCAACGAGGTGATTGCGTCGCTCGCCGGCGACGACGTCCACGCGAACGACGACGTCAACATGGGGCAGTCGTCGAACGACGTCTTCCCGTCCGCGGTGCACCTCGCCGCGCTCGGCGAGCTCGTGAACGACCTGCTGCCGGCGCTGAACACCCTTGCCGCGTCCCTCGAGGCAAAGGCGAATGAGTTCGACGACGTGATCAAGTCCGGGCGGACGCACTGGATGGACGCCGTCCCCGTGACACTCGGTCAGGAGTTCGGCGGCTACGCGGCGCAGGTCCGGCAGGGAATCGAGCGCGTGCGCGACGCAATGCCGCGGCTCGGACAGATCCCGCTCGGCGGCACCGCGGTCGGCACGGGGCTGAACACGCATCCCGAGTTTGCCGCCCGCGTGCGTGAGAAGCTGAGCGCCGAGACGGGACTCCAGATCAGCGGCCCGGCCGACCCGTTCGAGTCGCAGGCCGCGCGTGACGGGCTCGTCGAAACATCGGGCGCGCTGAAGACCGTCGCCGTCTCGCTGACGAAGATCGCGAACGACCTCCGTTTCATGGGCTCGGGGCCGCGCGCCGGTCTCGCGGAGATCTTCCTCCCCGAGCTGCAGAAGGGGAGCTCGATCATGCCCGGCAAGGTCAACCCGGTGATCCCCGAGGTTGTCACGCAGGTCGCGGCGCAGGTGATCGGGAACGACCAGGCGATCGCGGTCGGCGGCATGCAGGGTCATTTCGAACTGAACGTCTTCGTCCCGCTGCTGGCGCGGAACCTGCTCGACTCGATCCGGCTGCTCGCATCGGCGTCACGGCTGCTGGCGGAGAGGTGCGTCGCCGGGATCGAGGCGAACCGAGAGCAATGCGAGCGCTACGCAGAGCTGACGCTCTCCGCTGCGACCGCGCTCAACCCGTACATCGGCTACGACCTCGCGACCGAGATCGTGAAGGAGGCCGCCGCGTCGAAGCGGTCGCTGCGCGAAGTCGCGCGCGAGAAGGGCGTCGCGGACGACGTCCTCGACAAAGCGCTCGATTACAGCGCGATGGCGAAGCCGCACGAAGGGTAGGTTCGGCTTCCGGCCAGGCCGGGCACAATTGAGACGTGAAGCTCTTTGCCGTAGTCATCGCTCTGATCGCCGTGCTCGTGCTCTCCGCGCAAGCGGCGACGACGCGCACGGCGCGCGTCACGGTCACGGACGTCACCCCGTTCACGGTGCACGGCTCGCATTTTCTGGCGCGCGAGCGCGTGACGGTCGTCGTGACGATCAAGGGCCGTCATGTGCACACGCTGACCGCCACCGCGGTCGGAACGTTCACGACGCGCTTCACGAGCGTGAGCCTCGCTGGCTGCACGGCCTACGCCGTGCGCGCGACGGGAGACCGCGGCAGCACCGCGTTCCTGAAGGTGATGCCCGAATGCCCGCCGCCCGCCGAGCCGGCCGCGCTCTATCCGACCGATCCGATTCCGAAGAACTAGGGCGCCGCGCACTCCCGGACCGGAATCTTCGCGGCGACCAGCCCGCTTCGCGCCCCGCGGGCGGTGATCGTCAGCGGCGTCGCGCAGTAGTCGAGCGTGGTGCCCGCGAACCGGACCGTGAACCCGCCGGTCGCCCCGGCGTGCGTCTGTCGCACCAGTCGCTGCTCGCCCATCCGGACGGTGACGCGCACGCGTTCTCCCGGTCGAAAGGCGCTCCCGCGCACGGTGAGGGGGAGATCGCGGACGAGGTGCAGTGCCGGCCTCGTCGCGCCGGGCGCCGAGCTCGGCGCACCCAACACCAGGAACGACGTCACGAGTACGGAGAAAGTGCGGGCTCTCATGCCTCGTAAATCGTACTTCCTTGGGGCGACAAGGCTGCAAAGAGCGACCGTTCCGGCTTGACTGCGGAGCGTTTCCCTTCGAAGATACGCGCTGGCTCGAAATCGAGTCGTCTATCACTTCGGACAGGGGGAAGGCAGGGCATGCTGAATGGACTTTTGCGCTGGCTGCGCTCGATTGCGCTGGTCAGCGTCTTTGCAGCCGTCATCGCCGGTGCCGCGTTCGCCGTTGCGGGCGCAGGGCCGATCGGCGGCGACGGCGACACGCCGACGCTCGCCGCCGGCGCAACACCGCTGACTCAGGACCAGGAGGGCGAGGATGAGCTCCTCCAGCGCGACCTCGCCTTCACGAGCGAGCGCACGGCGGGCGACATTCCGCTCGACAACCAGCAGGCCGGCGCGCTCCGCGCCGAGGCCGCCCGCGCGGCGGCTCGCCTGCGCAAGGAAGGGACTCCGGCGCCCGGCCCCGCCACCTTCGGAGGTGCTTGGACGCAGATCGGCCCCAATCCGATCGTGCAAGTCACCCGTAGTGGAGGGCCCTTCTCGGCGATGAGCGGCCGCATCGGCGCGCTTGCCATCCGTCCGAGCAACGGCCAGTTCATCCTAGGCGCGGCCCAAGGCGGCATCTGGCTGTACGACGCCGTGACGGGTAAGTGGGTCCCGAAGTCCAACAGCGAATCGACGCAGGCGATTGGCTCGCTCGCGATCGCGCCGTCCAACGATTCGATCGTGTATGCCGGAACTGGCGAGGGTGCGCTCTCGGGCGACTCCTACTTCGGCGACGGCGTGATCAAGTCGACGGACGGCGGCAACACTTGGACGCAGGTCTCGGGCGACTACTTCCGCGGCGTCTCAATGAGCCGGATCGTCGTCGACCCGACGAACGCCAACCACGTCTATGCGGCGGTCCTGCGGGGCCGCGGCGGTGCACGGCGTACGTCCCCGACCGTCCACTCCCGCTACGGCGTCTGGGAGTCGACCGACGGCGGCGCGAACTGGAACCTGATCCAGGAAGTGCAGGACACGCTCGGCGCCACCGACCTCGAGATCGATCCGCAGAACCCGCAGATCCTGTACTCGTCGTTCTGGGGCGACGCGATCTACAAGAGCACCGACGGCGGCGCTTCTTGGTCGCCGATCATGAACGGGCTACCTGCGGGCAACTTCGCGGCCGCCCAGACGCGCTTTTCCATCTCGGTGTCGCACCCCAAGGGTCCGCGCGGCGTCTTGTACGCCGGCTTCGACTGGGTCGACGCCGCGGGGCGTCAGCCGTCGCGCGTCTTCAAGTCGACCAACCAGGGTCGGAGCTGGTCGATCCTGCCCGCAGGCTCGGGCGACGACACCGTCGAGGGCTATTGCGGCGGGCAGTGCTTCTACGACAACGTGATCGAGGCCGATCCGACGAACCCCGACATCGTGTTCGCGGCCGGCCAGTTCAACTATTCCATCGGCTCGGGCGGGATCTTCCGTTCGGACGACGGCGGCTCGACGTGGAAGAACCTCGGCTACGAGCAGCACCCGGACTTCCACGCGCTCGCCTTCAATCCGGCGAACACCGCTCAGGTGATCAGCGGCTCCGACGGCGGCGTCTGGTACAGCAACGACCGCGGCGGCCGGCCGAACGCCTCCGACCCGCTCAGCGCGGTGACGTGGCAGAACCTGAACGGGACGGTCAACAAGACGAACGCCGCTGTGCTCGCACGGACGAACCTCGCAATCGCGCAGTTCACCTCGATCGCCACCGTTCCGCAGAACCCGCTCGCCGGCCTCCGCTTCTGGGGCGGCACGCAGGACAACGGCACGCTCCGGAAGACGGGCAGCCTCGTCAACCACCACTGGTTCGACGTGGCGGGCGGCGACGGCGGTCAGGTGCTCGTCGACCCGACCCCGGAGTCCTGTGCCCTCGCGCCGGCCTGTCACGTCTACGGCACGTTCTTCGGGATCTCGCCGTACCGCTACACCGACGGCGGGGGCTTCTTCACGAACCAGTTCATCCGCGCCGGGATCAACCTGGGCGACCGCTCGGACTTCTACATCCCGTTCGTGCTGAATCAGAACAACGTGAACCAGCTCTACCTCGGCACGTACCGGCTCTACCGCACCGACAACGCGAAAGCATCGTCGGCCGGCGACGTGAAGTGGAAGACGATCAGCCCTGACCTCACGAGCGGCTGCACGGGCACCGCCCCGAACGGCGCGCGGAACTGCACGATCTCCGCGATCGGCGTCGGCGGCGGCCAGGCCGTGTACACCGGGTCGCTCGACGGTCTCGTCTACGTCAGCACTGATGCGCAGGTCAACGACGGCCCGTCTTGGACGCGGATCGACCGGGGCGAGCTGCCGAAGCGCCCGGTCGCGTCGATCGCCGTCGACCGGAGCAACTACCGGATCGCGTACCTCGGCTACAACGGCTTCAACGCCGCGACGCCGAGCCGACCCGGGCACGTCTTCCGGACGCTCGACGGCGGCCGGAGCTGGGCCGACATCACCGGGAACCTCCCGGACGTGCCGGTCAACTCGATCATCCTCGACCCGTCGTTCGCGAACACGCTCTACATCGGCACCGACGTCGGGCCGTTCGTGACCTACAACGGCGGCGCCACCTGGTCGGAGCTCGGCACGGCCGCGAGCTTCCCGATCGTCGCGATCTGGCAGCTCGACCTCGACCCGTCGCACAGGTTCATGGCGGCGGGCACGCACGGCCGCGGCGCGTACAAGATCTCCGACACGGTCAGCGCTCCGGCGCTCGTCCTGTCGAAGGTCGACGCCGGTAACCCGGTCGGCCCGTCGAGCAACGTGACGTACACGCTGACGCTGAAGAACATCGGCAACGCCACGGCGACCGGAGTGACGATCACTGATCCGGTGCCCGCCAACACGAGCTTCGTCTCGGCCGACAGCGGCGGGACGAACTCTGGCGGCACGGTTACCTGGTCGGGCCTCACGATCGCCGCCGGCGGCAACGTGACGGTGCACTTCACCGTCAGCATCGCCGACGCGATCAAGAACAAGGTGGACTCGATCGTGAACGACGGGATGAAGGCCACCTCGGCCGAAGGTCCGTTCACGACCGGTTCGCCGTTCATCACGCCGATCGCTCCGCCGTACGCGGTGAGCATCTCACCGGCGGCGCAGACGGACGGCGGCCGCGTGGGCACGAGCGTTCCGTACGCGATCACCGTGCGGAACCTGGGCTTCAACTCCGACAGCTACACGATGTCGGCCACGAGTGCCTACGCGACGTCGTTCTTCAACGCCACCTGCACGACGCCGCTGACGACCGTCGGTCCGCTTGCGGCCGGCGCGTCGGCGAACGTCTGCGTCAAGGTGGCGGTGCCGAGCGGTGCGAGCAACGGTGCCACCAACACCGGAACGGTAACCGCGACGTCCGTCGCCAGCCCGAGCGTCAGCGCCGGTGCGACGCTGACGACGATCGCGGTGTCGGTCGATACGTTGCTGGTTGACGACGACGACAACGGCCCGAACGTGCAGCCGTACTACACGGCGGCGCTGAACAGCGCCGGCGTCGCGTACAGCACGTGGGATCTGGCGGCCGACAAGAACCTGCCGGTGAACTACACGAAGGCGTTCAAAAACGTCGTGTGGTTCACGGGCAACAGCTACCCGAGTCCCATCACGCCGTACGAGGGGACGCTGAAGGCCTTCCTCGACAACGGCGGGCGGCTGTTCATGTCGGGCCACGACATCCTCGACCAGGCGGCCGGGACGACGGCGTTCGTCCACGACTACCTGCACATCAGCTGGGACGGCTCCGAGACGCAGAATGACAAGGCGACCTCGGCCGTGCACGGCGTGGCAGGTAGCCCCGTCTCGAACGGGATCGGAGCCGTGCCGATCGACCACAGCGTCCTCGGCGTGGCGTTCGAGGACCGGATCACGCCGAACGGCGGTGCGCTGAACGCGTTCACCGACGACACGGCGCAGCCGGACGCGCTGTCCTTCAGCGGGACGTACAAGGTCGTCTTCCTGGCCTTCGGGCTGGAGTCCTACGGGACGGCGGCCCAAAAGACTGATCTGATCAGCCGGGCCATGACCTTCTTCGGGCCGTAGTTGCTTCGAAGACGTTGGGAGGAGAGGGCCGCCTGCGGGCGGCCCTTCTCCTTCCCCCAGCGCCGAACCTCGACCTCGCCTCAAAACCCGATCAGGCAGCGTCCTCAGCGACTACATGTGGGTCGACGTCGACTCGAAGGGTCGCCCGTTCCGTTTCGGGAACCGTTGCAATCCCGGTAGAGAGAGATCAATATCCTCGGCCGAGAGCGCCAAGGCCGAAAGGGAGACGGTGGGACGGACGCGGGAAGAGATTGGATCGGCTTGGCGCTCGACCGGCGTTAGAGCACGTCGCGGGCCCACCGCTCACGAGCCGAGGAGAGATGATGCGCAAGCTTATTCCTGCGGCTGCGTTCGTAGCCGCATTGCTGGTCGGGCTCGGCGGCGGTGGCGCCCGTGCTGTCGAGCCGATCTTCCCAGCCGATCCTCATGACGTCTTTAGCGGGGGCGCGACCGCGCCCGACCTCGAGGCGCTCGCCACGGGGCCGGCGAGCCCGACGGGCACCGGGCGGCCGCCGCGCGTCGGGCCGAACGCCCGCGTGAACGCGGTCCAGCAGGGCGCTCCGAACGGGCTCTTCGGCCGCAGCGAGACAACGCTCGCCTCGAGCGCTGACGGGCAGAACATTGTCGCGGGCTTCAACGACGCCCAGGGCTTCTGCGGGGCGCCGTTCGGCTCGGCTTGTACGCCGCAGTCGCCTCCAGGCCTCTCCGGCTACGCGTTCTCGACGGACGGCGGCCTGACGTGGACTGACGGCGGCGCGCCGCAGGTCATCAACCACGTCTTCACCCGAGGCGACCCGTGGATGGACCGCGGCGGGGTGGACGGGAACACGTTCTTCTATGCCAATCTCGCGGTCGACGATCGGGACGCCGGCGTCTCGTTCGGCGTCAGCGTCCATCGCGGCCAATTCGCCGGCGGGTCGTTCTCCTGGAGCGACGTCCACACGTTCGACTCGCCCCGCAACGCCATCACGCCGAACGCTGACTTCTACGACAAGGAGGCGCTCGTCGCGTCGAAGGACGGAAGCGGCGCGGCCTACGTGTCGCTCACGAACTTCCAGGAGCTCTGCGGCCGACCGCAGTTCGGGTTCGGCCAGATCGAGGTCTGGCGGACGCACGACGGCGGCGATACGTGGCAGGGACCCGCGATCGCCGGACCCGAGGCGGCTGACTCCGTCGCATCGTGCGGCTTCACCGGCACGCTCCAGCAGAGCTCCGCGCCGGCGATCGGCCCGAACGGCGAGGTCTACGTCGTCTGGCAGTTCGGGCCGACGTTCACGGCGGTGACGTCCACCGACGCGGACATCGACTTCGCGCGCTCGCTCGACGGCGGGGTCCACTTCAGCACGCCGTCGAAGGTCGACGACATCAACTCGATGCGTCAGAACCCGCCGGTCGGCTACAACCGCGACCGGATCAACGACCACCCGCGGATCGCGGTCGCCACGACCGGGCCGAACAAGGGACGGGTCTATGTCGTCTACTACAGCGCCGTCGCCCCGACGACGCAGCCCCCGGCGACGGCGGCCAACTGCCTGACCCCGGTGCCGCCGGGGACGCGCTGCCGGCCGCAGGTCCTGACCTCCTCGCAGGTCTTCATCCGGTTCTCGGACGCTATGGGAGCGACGTGGAGCGCGCCGAATGCGCTCGGCGGGCCCGTGCCCGCGACTGGGGTCAAGCGGTTCTGGCCCGTCGTGAGCGTCGAGCCCGGCGGGAACGTCAACGTCGTCTACTACGAGAGCCAGGAGAAACAGGCGACCGCGAACCCGTCCGACGTCGAGTGCAACATCAGCGTCGGCGGCGGGATCCGGCGCCAGGGTCTCAACAGCTCGCTGGTCGACACGTTCTGGGCGCAGTCGACGGACGGCGGTGCGACCTTCTCGTCGCCGATCAAGCTCAGCGCAGCGACCTCGAACTGGTGCACCGCCGTGTCGAACGTCAGGCCGAACTTCGGTGACTACATCGACGCGAGGTCGGGCGGCAACCGCGTGCTCGCCCTCTGGGGCGACGGGAGGAACGGGATTCCGGACTCGTTCTACGCGGCGGCGCTCGGCGCCGGAAAGTCGACTCCCTGAGCAAGCGACACCTTGCAGTCGGGGCGGAGTCAGAGGGCTCCGCCCCAACTGTGTTTGCGATCCCGGCGCGTCGGCTATCTCGTCGGCGTGCGACGACTGCTCGTTCTCGCTGCTCTCGTGGGCGGCGGCGCAGTGCTCGCCGCGATGGCCCTCGCGACGAGCGCCGCGGCCCCGCGACTCCGCTTGGTCGCGATGCAGCCGCTCACTGTGCGCGGCGTCGACTTCAAGCCGGCGGAGTTGGTTCGGGTCCGCCTGTTGCTCGAGGAGCGGGACTTGACGCGCTCGGCCACGGCGACGCAAGCCGGCACGTTCCTGGTCACGGGGCAACCACGGGAGCCGCGCCGTGCTCACGGGTCGGCCCCTCAGCGAGTGCCCCGAGCCGGTGATCCCTTAGCCCGCGTCAGGAGGCGACCGCGCCGCGGCCTGCCGCCGCGGCGCGGCGCTGTTCGTCCGCACGGTACGAGCTCCGCACGAGCGGGCCGGCGAAGACGGAGCCGAAGCCGAGCGCCTCACCCTGCTCGCGGAGCCAGCGGAACTCGTCCGGATGCACCCAGCGGTCGATCTGCGCGTGCTTCGGTGACGGCTGCAGGTACTGCCCGATCGTCACGACATCGACGTCGTGCGCGCGCAGGTCGCGCATCGTGTCGACGACCTCGTCGTTCGTCTCGCCGAGGCCGACGATGATCCCGCTCTTCGTCAACACCGGATAGTCGGCGAGCTCCTTCGCGCGTCGCAGGAGCCAGAGCGCCTTGTCGTACGAGGCCTTCGCGCCGCGCATTCGACGGTGCAGGCGGCGCACGGTCTCGATGTTGTGGTTGAAGACCTCCGGGCGCTCCGCGAGCACGGTGCGCAGCGCTTCCTCCTCGACGCCGAGGAAGTCCGGCGTCAGCACCTCGACGCTCGCGTGCGGCAGCTTGCGCTTCAGCGCGCGGATCGTCGCCGCGTAGTGGCCGGCACCGCGATCGGGCACATCGTCGCGGTCGACGGACGTGACGACGACGTGCTTCAGGTCCATCTGCGCCGCGACCTGCGCGAGCCGCAGCGGCTCGAGCGGGTCGGGCGGCGAGTCCGGCTTGCCGGAATGGACGTAGCAGTACCGGCAGGCGCGCGTGCACGTGTCGCCGAGGATCTGGAACGTCGCGGTGCCGCGTCCCCAGCACTCCGCGATGTTCGGGCAGCGCGCCTCCTCGCAGATCGTGTGCAGGGAAGCGCCGTGGATCAGCTTCTTGACGTCGAAGTAGCGCGAGTCGGCGCTCGGCGCGCGAACCTTCATCCACTCGGGCCGGCGGGGCCGCTCGGCCACGGGGAGCGAGTTCCGCATGTCTGACAGTGTACGGGCGGTGGTTCCCGAGGCGCCGCTCCGTCGGACGAAATACGGCTTGGTGCCGGACGGCGACGGTTGGTTCGTCGTCAATGCCCGCGACACCCGCTGGCGCGACACCGGCCCACTCGGCTGCTACTGCGACTTCGAGGGCAAGCGGCGCTTTCCGGAGCTTGGGATCAACCTGAGCGTGCTGCAGCCCGGGCAGCGGATGGCGATGTACCACCGTGAGAACGGTCAGGAAGCGTTCCTCGTCTTGGCCGGAGCTTGCCTGCTCATCGTCGAAGGCGATGAGCGTGAGCTGAGGACGTGGGACTTCTTCCACTGCCCGCCGCAGACCGAGCACGTGATCGTGGGAGCCGGCGACGAGCCGGCCGTCGTGCTCGCGGCGGGCGCGCGGGGCCGCGGCCGCAAGGGCTTCGTCTATCCGGTATCGAAGGCGGCGCTAAAGCACGCCGCCGGAGTCGAGCGAGAGACGACGAAGCCGTCCGAGGCGTACGCGGCTTTTCCGAAGTCGAGCCGCATCGCCTACCGAGACGGCTGGCTGCCCGACCTTGTCGCGCCCGGACGCGTCCGTTAGGGTCGCCGGGTCCGGCGGGGTCCGCCGGGAGGGAGAGGAGAGGGCTATGAGAGCACGTCGTACGCGGCTCTTTCGCTTCGCTTCGCTCGCTTGTCTCTGCGTCGCCGTGGGCGTGATCCCAGCGGCCGGCGCGTTGACGAGCGGGGAGCCGGCGAAGGGGCTGCTCGAGCACGTCTCGCAGGCGGTCGTTGTGCATCAGTGGATCGCTCATCCCGAGCAGGCACCGCCGCAATTTGCAGCGGCCGCGAGCAGAATCGCAACGCCCCCTGGCCGCCATGTCGGGAGCTGTACGTCCAACGCAAACAAGGACGTCTACAACTGTGACGTCTTCGGCCTGCCCCAGAACGAGGAGTCGGTGACGGCGTGTCCGACGAACGACAACCTCGTGCTCGGCGGGACGAACGACTACCGCGGCCTGATCGACCCGGAGGGCAACCTCACCGGCTGGCACTGGTCGATCGACGGCGGCCACTCGATCAAGAACGAGGGCCTGCTCCCGCCGGTCAGGCTGATCTCGAACCCGAACCACACGGTGCCGTCCGGCGGTGATCCGGTCGACTTCATCCAGGCGCCGTGCCAGTTCGTCTACGCGGCGAGTCTGGCCTACAACCCCGCTAACCCGTTCGGCAGCGCGAACGGCGTGGCGGTCTATCGGAGCGACCCGGCGACGCTGTCCACGTGCGACACCTCGGTTCCGTCGAATCCCGCGTGCTGGCCGACGCGGCGGCTGGTGGCCGAGTCCGACGCGTCTCATTTCCTCGACAAGGAGTGGTTGTTCGTCGGCGGCGGCTTCGTGTGGGTCACGTATTCGGACTTCAACTTCAATCCCGCGGAGATCGGCGAGCACCCGTTCGAGGCGAGTATCAAGGCCGTTCGTTGCACGCTCGATCTCGTCACCTGCACGCAGCCGATCAACATCAGCACGGTCGACCTGGACGTCCAGTTCAGCGACGTCACCGTCGGCCCCGACGGCCGCGCGTACATCACGTGGTCGCGGATCGACGGCGAGCTCGAGGGGACCGATCAGACGTTCACGCACAAGATCCGGATCGAGACGGCTCCAGGGAGTGGGGTCTTCGGGCCGGAGAAGGTGATCTATGCGGAGACGAACGCGATCCCCTTCGGCGGCTTCCTGCAGGGGAACGACTTCCGCATCGCGACGTATCCGAAGAGCGACGTCGTGAACGTCAACGGGCATCCCCGGATCTTCGTCATCTGGGATGCGTGCAAGGTGCGGCTGCTCGGGTTCAACTGCATCGAGCCGCTGATCAAGCTCAGCTACTCCGACGACGACGGCGCAACGTGGGTCGCGCCGATCGTGCTCTCGAACGGCGGGATCAACTACTTCCCGACGATCTCTGCCGACCGCACGGGCACGACGAACAACGTCGCGGCGGCGTGGTTCACGAACGCCTACGACATCCAGTTCGAGAGCGAGCAAGACGCCGTTGCGACGTCGATCAATCCGCTCAACGGGCAGTCGCGCGGATTGAAGCGGCTGACATCGTCGTCGAACGAGCCGGGGGCCGATCCGCTGCTCGGCGGCTTCTTCATCGGCGACTACATCGAGGGCGTGCTGATCAAGAACCGCTACTACGTCCACATCAACGCGAACTACCGCAAGGTGCCGCTGCTGGGTGTCTTCGGCGAGCCGTTCTCGACGGCGCCGGCGCAGAATCAGCAGGACAACTACCTGGAGATCACCGCACTGAACTAGCGCGCTGCAAGCCGTGCGTGGACGGGTTGGGCCCACAGGCCCGGCCCGTCCTGCGCCGGCAGCTCCTCGAGCTCGAGCTCGAACACCTCGGAGAACGCCTGCGCAGCGAGTGGGCGCACTTCGTCAACGGTCACGGGCCGTCCCAGCTCCCGCGCGATCGTCGTGAACGTTGCCTCCTCGAGCCCGCACGCAGTGATCCACTGTGTGAACGGCGTCGGATCGAGGTCGACGTTCAGTGCGTAGCCGTGTGTCGTGATCCACTTCGAGATGTGGACGCCGATCGACGCGATCTTGCGCGGCGGCCGTTCGAGCCAGATTCCCGTCAGCCCCTCGATCCGCGTCGCCTCGATCCCGAACGGCTGCAGCGTGCGGATCAGAGTCTCCTCGAGGTCGCGGCAGTACTTCTTCACATCCTGCCCGTGCCGCTCGAGGTCGAGGATCGGGTAGCAGACGAGCTGCCCGGGCGCGTGGTAGGTGGACTTGCCGCCGCGGTCGGTCTCGCAGATCTCGACGTCTGCATCCGGCGGGACGTGCAGCTCGCCCGGCTCGGTACGCCGGCCGAGGGTGATGACCGGCGGATGCTCGAGGAAGAGGACGGTGTCCGGGATCGCACCCTGCGAGACCGCGCCCGCGAGCGAACGCTGAAGCGCAAGCGCCTCGCCGTACGGGACGACACCGAGGTGCATGACGTAGGCGCCGTGGCTCATTCGGCGAGGCTAGCAGCGGACTGCGGCTTGACGGTGGCGCTCCGACGCGTGAGAGTCCTCCGGCGAAGGCTCGTATATATCCCCCGGGCAACCGGGTTGGTACGAGGGGAGAGCATGATGCGAAACACACGTGTGAGGTGGGCGCTTGTCGCGCTTGCCGTGTTGATCGCCGCCGTAGCTGCGATCCTGCTGGCCGCAGCGGGCGGCGCCGAGCGGGCCGCACCGACAGGGACTGGATTCCCGTCGGCGCTGGCGGCGCACCTCGGGGCGCTTGGCGAAGCGATTCCGGGCAACGGCGGCGAATCCGGCGAGGGGCCCGGCTCGGCGCAGGACGCGGAGCTGGCACGGCTCGCGTTCCCGGATACGGACATTCCGCTCGCGCGGATCGAGGGCGCGGTCGCGGCATTCAAGGCCGCAAAGGGCCGTGACTTCCAGAGGGGCAAGGGCCGCCCCGGCACGTGGGTGACGGTCGGGCCGAGCACCGCGGAGTACCCGCTCTTCGGTCCGCGTGACCTCAGCCTCTACGTCCCGAACACCTACATCGCCGCGAGCCGGATCGACGCGATCGCGATCGGGCCCGAGTGCCGGCCGGGGCATTGCCGGATCTGGATCGGTCCGGCAGGCGGCGGCATCTGGCGAACCGACAACGCACTCGCCGGCACGCCGTCGTGGACGTTCCTGAGCGGGTCGTTCGCGATCAACGCGATCGGCTCGATCGCGCTCGATCCGAACGATCCGAGTGGCAACACGCTCTGGGTCGGAACAGGCGAGGGCAACACGTGCGGCAGCGGCTGCGTCCACGGGCAGGGGCTCTACAAGTCCACGGACGGAGGCGACACGTGGACGGGGCCGTACGGAAAGAGTGCGTTCGGCGGCCGCGGCGTCAGCTCGATCGCGGTCGACCCGCGCAATTCCAGCGTCATCTACGCGTCCTCGACGTTCGCGCTCCACGGAATGTCGTCCGTCTGCTGCTCTGGCATCTCGCGGATCGTCGTTCCGGGCGCGAAGATGTGGGGCGTCTACAAGTCGACCGACGGTGGAACGAGCTGGTCGTACATCCACGGGGGCTCCGCGAACGCGGCCACCTGTGAGTTCGCCGACCCGGCCCTCGTCGCCGCCAACGCGACGCCGTGCGCGCCGCGCGGCGTGCGCCAGGTCGTGCTCGACCCGTCGAATCCCGACACCGTGTACTCCACCTCGTACGCAAGAGGTGTCTGGCGGTCGAACGACGGCGGCGCGACGTGGACGCAGATCAAGCCGTCGCTGAACTCGGCGATTACGACGACGCTGCCGTGGATCGTCGTGACGACGCTCGCGAACGGCAAGACGCGCGCGTACGTCAGCGAGGGCCACACCGGCTCGGGCGGGCAGTACAGCCGCGTCTTTCGGAGCGACGACGTCGCCACCGGGGCTCCGGTCTGGACCGACTTGACAAGCGCGAGCGTCGCCGACCCGAGGTGGGGGACGTTCAACTTCTGCACTGGTCAATGCTGGTACGACAACTACGTCTACACGCCGAAGGGCTACCCGGACGTCGTCTACGTCGGCGGCTCGTACTCCTATGGTGAGCTGACGGCCAACCACCGTGGGGTCGTGCTCTCTACCGACGCGGGTGCGACGTGGACGGACATGACGGCGGATGCGACGGATCCGGTGCACCCGAACGCGCTGCACCCGGACCAGCACGCGCTCGTCACGAACCCGTCGAACCCGTACCAGTTCTTCGAGGGGAACGACGGCGGCATGATGCGGTCGAGCGGTCAGTTCGCCGACGTCTCGAGCTGGTGCGACTCGCGCGGGCTCGTTGAGCCGAGGCTCAGCCGCTGCAGGCAGATGCTCTCACGCGTGCCGACGCAGCTGGCCGGCATCAACAAGGGGCTGACGACGCTCCAGTTCCAGAGCCTGTCGGTCGACCCGTTCAATGTGAACGACCTCCAGGGCGGCACGCAGGACAACGGGACGTGGGAGAACTACAACAACCCCGTCAAGTGGCAGAACACGATGATCGGAGACGGCGGCCAGTCCGGCTTCGACGTCGCGGACTCGCACTTCCGGTTCCACAACTTCTTCAACGCGTCGCCGGACGTGAACTTCTCGGACGGCGCAACCGCGGACTGGAACTGGATCGCCGACCCGATCTTCGGCACGGAGCCGCAGGAGTTCTACGTGCCGATGATCTCCGACCCGAAGGTCAGCAAGACGCTGTTCGTCGGTACTGCTCACGTCTGGCGGACGAAGACGTGGGGCATGGGCTCGATGTCGCTTTCGGAGTTTCGCTCGCATTGCAACGAGTGGACGGGCGACTTCACGGTCCAGTGCGGCGACTGGCAGCCGCTCGGCGGGCCGACGCTGACGTCGGCGACGTTCGGCGACCGAGCCGGCGGCGACGTCGTTGCGGTCGAGCGGGCGTCGAGCGACACGTCGACGCTCTGGGCCGCGACGTCGACGGGCCGCGTCTTCATCTCGAAGAACGCGGGCGCCGATCCGGCGAGTGGGGTCACGTTCACGCGGCTCGACTCGTTCGCGGCGAACGACCCGAACCGGTTCGTCTCGAGCATCTACATCGATCCGGCGAACCCGAACCATGCGTGGATCTCGTACACCGGCTTCAGCGCCGCAACCCCCGCGACGCCCGGGCACGTGTTCGAGGTGACGTACAACGGTGCCACCGCGACGTGGACGAACCTCGACGGTGCCGGCTCGGGCGCGCTCGGCGACATCCCGATCACCGACCTCGTCCGCGACGATCCGACGGGAGACCTGTACGCGGGGACGGACTACGGGGTCCTCGCGCTCGCGTCCGGGTCGTCCACGTGGACGCTGGCCGCACCGGGGATGCCGAACGTCGAGGTCGCGGGACTGACGATCGTGCCGGCTCAGCGGAAGCTCTACGCCGCAACGCACGGCATGGCCGCCTGGTCGCTCAACCTCCCGTAAACGCTGCAGTACCGAAATCGACGAGGGGCCGCCGCACCGGCGGCCCCTCGTTCGCACACCTTCGTCTCCGTTAAAGCGTGTCCCAGCCGCCGCGCGCATGGTCGGCAGGCGCACCGACTGCGAGCACGTCGAGACCCTCGGCGAACGGCTGGATGCCGAGCGCGCGCCGAAGCAGCCGAGTCGTCCCGCGAGCGAGTTCGAGGTCGCCCGCATCGACAACGCGGTAGCTCATCCGGCCAGTATGTCGCCTTACCGTCAGGGTTCGGAAACGGTTGCCGCCGGAGCCGGGCTCGGCCCGGCGGGAGGCGCGCTTACCCGACCGGCTTGACGAGCCAAGAAGAAGGGGGCACACGGGGGAAACATGGTTTCCCCCGTGCTTAGTACGCCGCCTCGTCCCAGGTCTGGAGCTTCCCGCGCAGGTCGCGCAGGAAGCGGCCCGCCAGCGCGCCGTCGACGAGGCGATGGTCGTACGTCAGCGTCAGGTTCATGATCGGCCGGATCGCGATCACGTCCTGGCCCAGCTCATCCTGCACGACCCACGGCCGCTTGACGACGGCGTATGTGCCGAGGATCCCTGCCTGCGGCTGGCTGATGATCGGCGTCCCGTGGAACGTGCCGTAGCCGCCCGGGTTCGTGATCGTGAACGTTCCGCCCTGGACTTCTTCAGGCAGCAGCTTCTTGTCGCGAGCACGTTGGGCGATGTCGGTCACGCCTTTCGCAATGCCGAGCAGGTTCAGGGTCTCCGCGTTCTTCAGCACGGGAACGATGAGGCCCTTGCCGTCCGCGAGCTCGACGGCGAAGCCGAGGTTCACATAGTTGCGCGTGACGATCTGGTCGCCGCGCAGCTCGCCGTTGATCCACGGGTAGTCCTTCAGCGTCTCGACGGCCGCGCGCGCGACGAACGACAGGTACGTCGGGTTAACGCCGTAGCTCAGCTCGTACTCCTTCTTCAGCTTCGCCCGGATCGCGACGACCTTCGACATGTCGACCTCGATCGCGCTCGTGACGTGCGCCGCAGTGTCGAGCGACCGACGCATGTGCTCGGCGATACCGCGGCGCATCGCGGTGACCGGCTCGAACGACTCGCCCGGCTGAGCGGCCGCAGGTGCCGGCGCGGGTGCCGGTGCGGGTTTCGGCGCCTCGGGAGCGGCAGCGGGAGCCGGGGCCTCCGTGGGCGCGGCCGGCGCGACCTGGGCGCCGCCGGACTCGATGAAGCCGAGGATGTCCTTCTTCGTCACGCGGCCGCCGCGACCGGTGCCCTGCACCTGGCCGGGATCGACGCCGTGCTCGGAGGCGATCTTGGCGACCACCGGCGAAACGAATGTCTTGCCGTCCGTGGACGCGCCGTTGCCGGCGGGAACGGGCGCGGCGACAGGAGCCGGCTCGGGCTCCTTGACGGGTGCGGGTGTCTCGGCGGGCGAAGCGGCGTCGGCTGCCGCGGCGGCCTCGGCCGGCTCCGGCGGCGCCGGCTCGGACGGCGTCGCGGCGACGCCTTCCGGTGCGATCGTCGCCAGCTTCGTCCCGACCTCGACCGTCTCGCCCTCCTGGACGAGGATCTCCTGAACGACACCCGTGCCCGGGCTGGGCACCTCCGTGTCGACCTTGTCCGTCGAGATCTCGAGCAGGCTCTCGTCGGCCTCGACCGTGTCACCGACCTGCTTGAGCCACTTCGTGATCGTCCCCTCCGAAACGGATACGCCCATCTGAGGCATGACGACGTCGACGACGGACGTGGTGGCCATCAGTACTCCGCCAGCTCTCTCAGGCCGGCGACGACGTCGTCGACCTGCGGGATGAATGCCTTCTCGAGCGGCGGCGAGAACGGGACCGGCGTGTCCGGAGCCGCGATGCGTTTCACCGGCGCGTCGAGGTCCTCGAACGCCTCCTCGGCAATCGTCGCCGCAATTTCCGCGCCGAAGCCGCCCGTGCGCGTGTCCTCGTGCAGCACGAGCACCTTCGACGTCTTGCGCACCGACTCGAGCACCGCGAGCTTGTCCCACGGCATGACGGAGCGCAGGTCGACGATCTCGACCGAGACGCCGTCGGAGTCGAGCTGCTGCGCGGCTTCGCCCGCGGTGTAGACCATCGCGCCCCACGTCACGACCGTGAGGTCGTCGCCCTCGCGGTGCGTACGCGCTTTGCCGATCGGCACGGTGTAGCGCTCCTCCGGCACCTCGCCCTTGATGCGGCGGTACAGGTGCTTGTGCTCGAAGTAGAGCACGGGATTCGGATCCTCGATCGCGCTGATCAACAGCCCCTTCGCATCCTCGGGAGTCGCGGGGCAGACGCACTTCAGGCCTGGGATGTGCGCGAACGACGACTCCGGGTTCTGCGAGTGGAACGGCCCGCCCGAGAAGCCGCCGCCGGAGGGGAGGCGGACGACGATCGGCACGGGTGTGCCCGCGCGGTAGCGCTGCTTCGCTGCGACGGTGACGAGGTGGTCCCACGCGCAGGAGATGAAGTCCGCGAACTGCATCTCCGCGACCGGCCGCATGCCCATGATCGCGGCGCCGGTGCAGCCGGCGACGATTGCGGTCTCGCTGAGCGGCGCATCCATCACCCGCCACGGCCCGAACTCCTCCTGGAAGCCGGCCGAAACCTTGAACGCGCCGCCGTACACGCCGACGTCTTCGCCGATCAGGAATACGCGCTTGTCGCGGCGCATCTCGGTGCGCAGCCCGTCGGAGATCGCCTGGAGGTAGGTGAGCTCGGCCATTAACGAGCCGTCATTTGTGATGGGGTGTGTCGAGGTCCTCGGGCGTCGCGTACACGCCCTCGGTTACGGTCTCGGGATCCGGCAGCGGCGAGTCCTCCGCGCGCTTCAATGCGTCGTTGAGGAGCTTCTTCACGCCGGCGCCGATCTCTTCCTCTTCCTTGTCCGTCATCTCGGCGTTGTCGCGCAACCAGGTGCGGAAGCGCTCGATCGGATCGGACTTCGCCCACTCCTCGAACATCTCCTTCGGGACGTAGAAGGCGTCGTCGTGCACGGCGTGGCCTTCCATGCGGAGGGTCACGCACTCGATCAGCGTCGGGCCCCCGTCCGTGCGCGCCTTTTCGATCGCGCGCTTCGTCTCGCGGTAAACGGCGAGGACGTCGGTGCCGTCGACGACGATCCCGTCGAAGCCGTACGCCTGCGCGCGGTCGGCGACGTGCTCGATTGCGTAGCCCAGGTGCGTCGGCGTCGAGTAGGCCCACTGGTTGTTGTCGCAGATGAACACCACGGGAAGCCTGCGGACGCCCGCGAAATTCATTCCCTCGTGCGTGTCGCCGCGGGCTGCCGCACCTTCGCCGAACCAGCCGACCGCGACGCGCTTCTCCTCGCGGATGCGAAACGCAAGTGCGCAGCCGACGGCGACGGGAAGCATCGCCGGCAGGTGGCTGACCATCGCGAGCAACCCAAGGCGTGCGTCCGCCATGTGGACGTTGCCGTCCTTCCCGCGCGTCGGCCCGTCGGCGCGGCCCATGTACTGCGCGAAGATCCGCCACGGCTCGACGCCGCGCACGACGTGGACGCCCATGTCCCGGTGCAGCGGAGTGCCGACGTCGTCGGGCCCCATCGCGGTCGCCACGCCGACGGAGGCGCCTTCGTTGCCACGTCCGGTGTAGAACGAGCCCGGAATCTTCCCCTGGCGGTAGAGGATGTGTCCGCGCTCCTCGATCCCGCGCGTCAGCACCATGTTCCGGTAGACGCCGAGCAGGTCCTCGCGGTCGAGACCGGCGTCCCTGATCTCGTTCAGCGAGCCGACCGGCTCCGCTCTCGTTGCGATCGCCATGCTCCCTAACTGTAACTAGGCACACGCACCCACGTAGAAGCGCAGGTACTGAGCCATGCGTCCGGACCAGCCCCCGTGGCCGCCGCCGTGAACGTGGAGGCTGACGTTCGTTCCGTGCGCCTCGAGCGCATGCGCCAGCGCGAGATCGGCCCGGAAGAACGGATCGTCGCGGCCGACGTCGATCCATACCGGCACGCGATAGAGCCTCCGCTCGCGCGCGGCGCGAATGACGTCGTGGCGACCGAAATCGGCAGCGTCGTCGAACGCGCCCGCGGGTGTTTCGCCGCCGGAGAACCAAAGGGCCGCCGAGTGCGCGCCCACCGCGCAGAATTCGCGCGGCGCAAGTCGCGCAACGTCGAGTGCACCGAAGCCTCCCATCGAAATGCCGCCGACCGCGATCTGCCCGGTATGAGATCGCTCGACAGCGTCGGGAATCACTTCCCGCAGGAGTGAACTTCCCCAGGGGCCGTCGCGGCGGTCGTGCCAGTAGCTGTGATCACCGCCGTCCGCGAGCAAGACGACGGGCGCGCGGGGACCGAGCGCCTTCAACGTGTCGAAGAACTGTTGGTGGAGATTCGAGGCCGGCGACGAGCTGCGGCCGTGCAGAAACACCAGCAGGAGTCGTCCGCGCGCGGCTCCGGCCGGCGTGACGACGATCTCGTGGAGGTCGCGCCGGAGCAGCCGACTGTGGATCGTGACGTGCTCCACGCGCGTGCCGCGCGTCGAGCTGTAGCCGCGCAGGCGGTCGTACACGAGCATCCAGGCGCCGATCGCTACGAGGCCGAGAGCCAAGATCGCGAGTGTGCGCCGCATCGCGCGAGAGGCTAGCCTCACGGCGTGGGCAAGGCCTCGGACTGGCTGCGGGAGGAGCGCCGCAAGGTGCTCGGCGACTGGGTCGCCGTCTGTCTCTCCTGCGGCGCCGCGCTCCGCTGGTTCGAGGAGTTCGAGGCGGAGCTGCCGGACGCGTGCGCGCAGTGCGGCGGCGTGCTGCTCCGCCGCTGTCCCTCGTGCAACGCGCCGTTCTCGTCCATCGCGGCGGTCGAATGCGAAGACTGCGGCGCTGAGTTGCGGAAGAACGAGCTCTTCGGCTCGAGGATCCGCCGTGCCTGACGAAGCGCGGCTCGCCGAGTCGGACGCCGGCCTCGTGCCGCAGGGCGACGGCTGGTTTGTCGTCAACGTCGCCGACGCGCCCTGGCTGCGGAACGACCACTTCGGCGCGCGGACGAGCTTCGAAGCCGGCGGGCGTCTGGTGAAGGAGCTTCCGAAGCTCGAGCAGCAGTCGTTCCCGCAGGTGGGCGTCACCGTCTACGTGCTGCCGCCCGGCAAACCGAGCACGATGTACCACGCCGAGTCGGACCAGGAGAGCTTCCTCGTCCTCCAAGGCGAGTGCCTGCTGATCGTCGACGGGCAGGAGCGCCACCTCCGAGCATGGGACTTCTTCTACTGCGCGCCGAACACGACGCACTCGTTCGTCGGAGCCGGCGACGGCCCGTGCGTGATCCTCATGGTCGGTGCGCGGACCGACGACGGGACGATCCTCTACCCGCGCGACGATGTCGCGCTTAAGCACGGCGCGGGCGTGGAGAAGGACACGCCGTCGCCCGACGAGGCGTACGCGCCGTTCCCGCACTGGCGCATCGGCCGTCCCGACGGATGGGACGAGCTGCCCTGGAACGACTAGAAACCGAGGGTTCCCGGTGGGTTCACGGCGTAGTTTCCGAGGACCTGTTCTCGGCGTCGCCATCGCTCGAACCATCCGAGCGGGCGATACGTCACGCCCCTAATCACCTCGAGGCTCTCG
>DASWGR010000101.1:0-8882 GCA_036393535.1 Gaiellaceae bacterium
TTCGGTCCGCGATCTCCTCGGGCTCGTCCATGACCTGGAAGATGCGCTCTCCGGATGCGGTCGCGCGCTGCGCCTGGCCGATCCACATGCCAAGAGACCGCAGCGGCATGATCAGCATGCCGAGATAGAGGTTGAAGGCGAAGAACCCGCCAACGGTCAACTGGCCGTTCGCCACCATGCGCGCTCCGACCAGCAAGACCGCGGCCTGCGCGAGCATCGGCACCCAGGAGATGAACGGGACGTACAGGGCCCGCTGCCGATTGGCGCGCAACGTCTGGCGGAAGACCGCCTCCGACCGGTCGTTGAACTTGGCCTGCTCCTGTGGCTCCTGAGCGAACGATTTCACGACGTGGACACCGACGATGTTCTCCTCCGCGACTGTGGCGACGTCGGCGAGCTTCTGCTGCACGTCGCGCAGCGTCGGATGGGCGACGTGGCTGTAGCGATAGGCGACCACGACGAGGACAGGTGTGATCGCGAGCGCGATCAGCGCCAGCTTCCACTCGAAGAAAAAGAGCACGACGGTGACCGACAGCACGGTCAGGATGTTCTGGAAGAAGAAGATCAGCCCGTAGCCCAGGAAGAAGCGCACTCCCTGCAGGTCGACGGTCGCCCGCGACATCAGCTGGCCGGTCTGATGGCGGTCGTAGAACCCGAACGAAAGGCGCACGAGGTGCGCGTAGAGCCCCTGCCGCAGGTCCATCTCGACAGCGAGCGCCTGCTTGCCTGAAATCAACCTCCGTGCGGCCATGAACACGGCGCGCAGCGCGCCGAGGCCGATCAAGACCCAGACGAACATCCAGAGCTTGCCTGAGTGGCGTGGGACGATTGCGTCGTCGACAACGTGTGCTGTGACCCAGACGAGCGCAATCTGGGCGACCTGCGAGGCGATTGCGAGGAGCGTAGAGACGACGAGCGAGATCTTGTAGGGACGCAGGAAGCCGAGCAGACGGGCGAATGTCACCCGATACGGCGTTCCGCTCTGCTCCTTCACCCCTGAAATCTAGCGGCGTGCGTTGTCTCTACAGGCGAGCGAGCTCCTGGCGCACGAGCGCCGCCGCCCCCGCGGTGAGCTCGCGATTCGCGGCAGCATTGAGCCAGCTGCTCGCGCCGGAAGGGTGGGGCAGAGGAACGACAGCCGCCCCGTCGAGCTCATAGCGGTTGCCGATGCAACCGGCCAGGCCGGAAATGCCGAGCAGGCGGCGGATCGCGAGGCCCCCGACAGGGACGATCAGCCGCGGTCGCAATAGCTCGAGCTCCCAGTCCTTCCAGAACGAGCAGAGCTCCTGTTCTCGCGGCGTCGGCGTGCGGTCACCACGACCTGACGGCGCACGTCCTGGATAGCACCGGGTCACGGACGCGCAGTAGAACGTCTCGTAGAACTCGTCCTCCTCGAGCTCGAGCCAGCGCCGCAGGGTCTTGCCGGCACGCCCGCGCCACGGCCTCCGCTCTTCTCCCTCAACGACGCCGGGCGCCTGGCCGTACATATAGGCACGCTGGCCGAGGAGGTCGTTGACCACGGGCCAGGACTCGAGGTCATAGCCCGCCTCGACACAGGCGCGACAGACACGCAGGTCACCCTGCAGCGAAGCGGGCGAGCGGTAGGACGAGCGTCGCGGTGTCAAGCTCGCACGATGACGAACCAGCGGCCCGTGAACACGATCTCGCCCTCCAGCTCATCGGCGAGGTCGGGCCCTTCGAACACACGCTTGTAGACGTTCCAGCGTGAGCCATCCTTGAGGCGCCGCTCCTCCCAACGCTCAGAGGCGTCCCCGTCTCCTGGGATCGACGCGACCACGACGAGCTCGGGTGCGACGCGCCGCGCTTCGGCCAGAAAGCGCTCGCGCTCCTCGTCCTCGAGGTGGCAGTAAAAGTAACTCGTGAAGACGCGGTCGAACGCCCCGTCTTCGAACGGGAGGGAGAGCGCGTCTCCATGCTCGAAACGCGCAGCCGGAGCCTGGCCGCGCGCGACCTCGAGCATGCGCTCGCTCGCGTCGAGGCCGACCACGTCTCCGCGGAGGTGCCTGGTCAGAAAACCCGTGCCGCAGGCGACGTCCAGCGTTCGTACGGGCGGGAGATCTCGAATCACGCCCTCGAGTCGGCGAAGCTCGTCTTCCCAGCCAGGCCGCTCGCGGTCTCGGTACAGCCCCCGGCCCAGCCACCAGTCGTCGTACTCGAACGCGCGCCGGTCGTAGTACGCCTTCACACCTTCGTAGAGTACGTGCGGTGGAGTTGCCGCTCGAGTCGGTGCCGAACTTCTCGGAAGGACGTGACGCCGGGACGATCGAGGCGCTGCTGTCTTCTCTCTCCGCCCACGCCGACGTGCTCGACGTTCATTCAGACGCAGATCACCACCGTTCGGTCTTCACGCTCGTCGGCGACGACACGTCACTCGTCGAGGCTCTTCTGGCAGGAATCGCCTGTGCCCGCGAACGGATCGACCTGCGCAGCCACGAAGGCGCTCATCCCCGAATCGGGGCTGCGGACGTCGTGCCGATCGTCGCCCTTGATCCCAAAGACCGCGAGCGGGCGCGGGATTGCGCCCTGCGACTTGCGGACCGGATCGGGGCCGAGCTCGGACTCCCTGTCTTCCTCTATGGCGACTCCGCGCTGGAGCGAGGCCCGGCGTTCTACCGGCGCGGAGGTCCGGAAGAGCTCCAGCGCCGCATCGACGCGGGCGAGCTTCGCCCGGACTATGGGCCTGCGCGACTCGACGAGCGCGCGGGCGGCGTGATCGTCGGTGCGCGCCGGCCGCTGATCGCGTTCAACGTCAACCTCGCCACCGACGACGCGGAGATCGCGCGCGCGATCGCAGCAGTGGTACGCGAGAAGGGTGGCGGCTTTCCGGGTGTGCGTGCGCTCGGGCTGCTCTTGCCGAGAGCCGGTCGGGCGCAGGTCAGCATGAACGTCGAGGACTTCGAGGCTGCCGCGCTGCACGAGATCGTCCAGCGGGTCGAGGGCGAGGCGCGGGCTCGCGGCGTCGAGGTCTCGGGCTCGGAGCTCGTCGGGCTGATGCCCGCCGGGGCTGCTGCCGCCGCCGCCGGCGCGATGCTCCGCATCGAAGGCTTCAACCGCTCGCACGTGCTAGAGCTCCGCCTCCTCGAACGGCGCGCATGAGAGCCTGCGCGGCTCGGAGCTAGACTGGCCGCGCGATGGCTCAGGCGACCGCGATCCGCCTGACCGGAGAGGATCTCCGGATCGACGACGTGTGGGCGATCGCCTTCGGCACTGCCGCTGCCGTGTTGTCGGACGAGGCGCGCGTCAAGATGCGCGCCGCACGCGAGCTCGTGGAACGTGCCGCGCACGGGACGCACGAGCACACCTACGGGATCAACACCGGCTTCGGACGGTTTGTCTCGAAGTCGATTCCCGAGGAGCAAACCGAGGAGCTGCAGCTGCGGTTGCTGCGCAGCCATGCCTGCGGGGTCGGAGATCCGTATCCGGACGAGATCGTTCGCGCCGCGATGTTGCTGCGCGCGAACGCTCTGGCGAAAGGAAATTCGGGCGCGCGCATCGAGACGGTCGAGCTCTTGCTCGAGTGCCTTGTGCGCGGCGTGCTGCCCCGAGTCCCGAGCCGCGGTTCGGTCGGTGCGAGTGGCGATCTCGCGCCGCTTGCCCATCTCGCCCTGCCGCTGGTCGGCGAAGGGGAGGCTTGGCACGACGGCGAGTTGCTGCCGGGAGCGGATGCCCTCGCGGCTGCCGGTCTCGAACCGACGCGGCTCGCAGCGAAGGAAGGGCTCTCGCTCGTCAACGGCACGCAGTTCATGGCGGCGTTCGGGGCCCTAGGCGTGATGCGGGCGCGCCGGCTCGCGAAAACCGCCGACCTCGCGTGCGCGCTGTCGCTGGAGGCACTGCAGGGATCACGCACGAGCTTCATCCCGCAGATCCACCGTCTGCGCCCGCTGCGCGGACAGTCCGAGTCTGCCGCGAACGTCTTCCACCTGCTTGAAGGGTCGGCAATCAACGAAGCGCACAGGTGGTGCGACAAGGTGCAGGACGCCTACTCGTTGCGCTGCGCACCGCAGGTGCATGGGGCATCGCGAGATCTGCTCGCCTACGTCGAGGGAACGGTTGCGGTCGAGCTGAATGCGGCGACCGACAATCCACTCGTGCTCGTCGAAGACGAGCTTCTGGTCTCGAACGGCAACTTCCACGGGCAGCCGCTCGCATTCGCGCTTGACGCGCTGGCGATGGCGAGCTCCGAGCTCGCGAACATCTCGGAGCGTCGAGTCGAGCGTCTCGTCAATCCGAACCTGTCCGACGGCTTGCCGGCCTTCCTCACCGTGGACGGCGGGCTGAACTCGGGCTTCATGATCCCGCAGTACGTCGCCGCGTCGCTGGTGAGCGAGAACAAGTCGCTGTGTCATCCGGCGAGCGTGGACTCGATTCCGACGAGCGCGGGCCAGGAAGATCACGTCTCGATGGGGAATGCGGCGGGACTGAAGGCGTGGCAGGTCCTCGCGAACGCCGAGCGCGCGCTCGCGATCGAGCTGCTCGCCGGCGCTCAAGCTGTGGAGTTCCTCGCGCCCCTCGAGCCGGGACACGGAGTTCGCGCAACGCACGCGTTCATCCGCTCACTCTCACCGCGCCTTGACGACGACCGTTCATTGTCGCGTGACATCGAGCTGGTGGCGGGCGCGGTCCGGGACGGCTCGCTGGTCGCGGCTGTGGAGGCCGAGGTCGGGGAGCTCGCATGAGCACGACTCGCCCGCTGGAAGCTCTGGTCGACGAGCTGTGCGGCGACCTTGCCCGGATCCGCGCTCCACGAGGCACCGAGTTACACGCGCGCGCGTGGGCGACCGAGGCACCGCTGCGGATGTTGCTCAACAACCTCGACCCCGACGTGGCGGAACGCCCGGAGGAGCTGGTGGTCTACGGCGGCTCCGGGAAGGCAGCGCGGAACCCGGAGGCTTTGCGCGCGCTCGTCCGCTCATTGCTCGAGCTCGGCGAGGACGAGACCCTGCTCGTGCAGAGCGGCAAGCCCGTCGGCGTGTTCCGCACGCACCCCGGCGCGCCTCGCGTGCTGATCGCGAACGCGATGCTCGTGCCGCGCTGGGCGACGTGGGACGAGTTCCGCCGCCTCGAAGCGCTCGGTCTGACGATGTATGGACAGATGACCGCGGGGAGCTGGATCTACATCGGCACCCAGGGGATCCTGCAGGGGACGTACCAGACGTTCGCCGCGGCCGGTGAGACACACTTCGGCTCGCCCGACCTCTCCGGTCGCACGATCCTGACGGCGGGGCTGGGCGGGATGGGCGGGGCGCAGCCGCTAGCCGCGACGATGACCGGCGCCGCCATCCTCTGCGTGGAAGTGGATCCTTCGCGCATCGAGCGGCGGATCGAGACCCGCTACCTCGACGAGGCAACGGACTCGATCGACGATGCTCTCGCGCGCATTCGCGCAGCGGCATCGGAAGGCCGCGCTCTCTCGGTCGGCTTGCTCGGCAATGCCGCGGAGGTCGTTCCCGAGCTTGCGCGCCGCGGCGAGCACTTCGATCTCGTGACGGATCAGACGGCCGCGCACGATCCGCTCACCGGCTACGTCCCCTCCGGTCTGTCGGTGGAAGAGGCCGCGGCGCTCCGCTCATCCGACCCGGAGGATTACCTCGCGCGCGCGCGTACTTCGATCGCGCGCCATGTCGAAGGGCTGCTCGAGTACGTCCGAGCCGGGAGCTATGTTTTCGATTATGGCAACAACCTCAGAGGCGAGGCCCGTGAAGCCGGTGTAGCGGAGGCCTTCTCATATCCGGGCTTCGTCCCGGCCTATATCCGACCGCTCTTCTGTCGTGGAGTCGGCCCGTTTCGGTGGGCGGCGCTCTCGGGCGAGGCGGCGGACATCGCGGCGATCGACGCGGTGCTCCGCGACCTCTTCCCGGATGATCCGCTCCTCCAGCGTTGGCTCGTGCTCGCACCGGAGCGCGTGGCGTTCCAGGGCCTGCCTGCGCGGATCTGCTGGCTCGGGCTCGGAGACCGTGCCCGAGCCGGGCTCGCGATCAACGAGCTCGTCCGCTCCGGCGACGTCAAGGCGCCGGTGGTGATCGGTCGCGATCACCTGGACTCCGGCTCGGTCGCATCGCCCTATCGCGAGACGGAAGCCATGCGCGACGGCTCCGACGCAATCGCCGACTGGCCGATCCTGAACGCCCTGCTCAACGTCGCCGCGGGAGCGACGTGGGTGAGCGTCCACCACGGCGGCGGCGTTGGGATCGGCAACTCGATCCACGCAGGCATGGTCGTCGTCGCCGACGGCACCGGCGATGCGGCGGAACGGCTCGAGCGCGTGCTGACTGCCGACCCGGGCATCGGCGTGTTGCGTCATGCGGACGCCGGCTACCCCGACGCGCTGGCCGCCGCGGACTCACACGGGCTCGAGCTGCCGATGCCGCCACCCGAAAGCGGATGAGCTCCACGGGCGGCCAGCGCCGCCTGCTCGTCCGCGACCTGGAGCAGCTCGCGACGCCTGCCGGCACCTCCGCGCCGCTGCGCGGTCGCGCACTCGGCGAGGTGGACGTGCTCGAGAATGCGTACGTCCTCTGTGTGGGCAAGTCGATCGAGGCCGTCGGCCGCATGCGTGACCTGGCGCCTCTCGACGGCGACGTCGAGGAGGTCGACGGGCGCGGGCTCTGTGCGATCCCCGGGCTCGTCGACTGTCACACCCACGCGTGCTTCGCGGGCGACCGCGTCGAGGAATTCGCGCTGCGCGCGGCGGGCGCGTCCTACGAGGAGCTCCACGCGGCGGGCGGCGGGATCATGTCGACGGTTCGCGCGACACGGGCCGCCGGGGAACAGGCGCTCGCCGAGGCGGTGCGCAAGCACCGCGGCTGGATGCTGCGCGCGGGCACGACGACCTTCGAGTCGAAGTCGGGCTACGGCCTCGATCGCGAGACCGAGCTCGCATCACTGCGTGCCGTCAAAGCCGCGGGTGGGGTCCCGACGTGGCTCGGTGCGCACGCCGTGCCGCCTGAGTTCGACGATGCGGACGCGTACCTCGACTTCGCACTGGCTGACGTGCTCCCGGCCGCGGCGGAGATCGCGGAGGCGGCCGACGTTTTCCTCGAGCGAGGCGCGTTCGACGCCGACCAGGCCCGGCGCTATCTCACGGCCTGCGCCGAGGCCGGTCTCGCGCTGCGCTTGCACGGTGACCAGTTCACCGAGCAGGGTGCGGTTCCGCTCGCGATTGAGCTCGGCGCGCGCTCGATCGACCATCTCGAGGCGACGGGCGACGAGGGCGTGGCGGCGCTCGGCGAAAGCGACGTCGCCGCCGTGCTCCTGCCGGCGAGCGCGCTCTTCCTGGCGCGGCCGATGCCGCCGGGGCGGGCACTCGTCGAAGCGGGCGCCATCGTCGCCCTGGCAACCGACTTCAACCCCGGCAGCGCCTTCTGCGAAAGCCTGCCGCTCATCTGCTCCCTCGCCGCTACGCAGCTGAGGTTCTCGCCGGCCGAAGCGCTTGCCGCCTGCACGGTCAATGCGGCGCACGTCCTCGGCAGGTCGAACCACCGCGGGCGGCTTGCTCCCGGCTATGACGCCGACGTCGTCCTGCTCGGAGCGCCGGACTGGCGGTACCTCGCCTACCACCTCGGAGCGAATCTCGTGGCCGAGGTGATCCTCCATGGTGTGCTTGCGGAGTTAGGCTAGGCGAGCATGCCCACGAGGAAACAGAGGCGTCGCCACCAGAAGGCTCTCCGGCACGAGTACGAATACGTCTACCTCGACGAGGAGGGCAACGAGGTCCCGGTCGAACCGTCAGAGCTACGCGCAGAAAAGAACGGGCAGCGCGACTCGAAGCCCCGCAAGGGAGGCAGCGGAAAGGCAGCGGCCGGGAGAGGCGCGAGTGGGCGCCGGAAGATCGAGCCCCCGTCGTGGCGACGCTCGGCCCGGCGAGGCCTGCTCTTCGGACCGGTGCTGGTGGTGGCGATGATCCTGCTCAATAAGGGCCAGCCGCTCTTGCAGCAGGTCTTCCCCGCGGTCTTCCTGATCGCGTTCTTCATCCCGTTCAGCTACTTCACCGACTCGCTCGCGTACCGCATGTTCCAGAAGCGCCTCGCTGGGCGCAACAGCGCGAAGACCCGCTAGAGCGCCTGCCTCGCGGCGGAGGTCGGGTTCACGGCTTCCACCGGAAGACGTGTGGATGATCGGGATCGCCGACTCGAAAGACCAAAACGGCGTCGTTGTAAAAGACGACCTGATGCCGGCCCTCAGGGTCACGACTGCAGAAGAAGTTGGGGACATTGCCTTCATAGCTCGCTTCGCATCGCGTCGCAGTTGTCGGAACGTGGACTATGTCCCCGCCGCGGATCGTGTACGCGTGGGTAGTCGGCGCCGTCCGCGTGGTGCGTGGCGCGGTCTGGGTCGTGCTCGGACTCGTCTCGCGGCCGACGACAAATGCCACCGGTATCGAGAGAACGAGGAAAGCCAGGAACCAGCGCATCGCGCCCTCCTTCGGGATGTCAGGCCGTCAGCTAGTCGACTTTCACGTCGCCGCGGTAGTGGCCTTCACCCGGCCACGGCGCGAACACGAGGAGGATGCGTGCGCCCTCGTCCGTGGAGATCGACCGTCGCTCGTCTGCGTCGAAGGAGAAGAAGGAGCCTTCGCCGCCTTCGATCGTCTCGCCGCCCGATTCGACGCGGACGGAGCCATCGATCACCGAGATGAGCGCGCGTTCCTTCATCTGATGGTCGCCGAGCGCCTGTCCGGGCTCGAGCACGATCAGGACGGCGCGCGCCGATTCGTCGGAGCGTAGGACGACCGGCGAGCGAGTTCCGCCCGGCGTCTCGATCTCGCGCAGGTTCCAGCTTTGCACTGCGCTGATCTTAAAGGGCCGGAGCGAGGCCGCGGTTAGACTCAAACGCTTCGTGAGCCTTGCAGTGAACAGGTACGA
>DASWGR010000102.1:0-4892 GCA_036393535.1 Gaiellaceae bacterium
GGGTCACGGGCATCGAGGAACTCCTCGAAACGCGCTCGAAGTGCCTCGCCTTCGAGCGCCAGCTCCCGACGCGAGCGGCGCGGCTCGAGCGCGACGATGCGGACCGTGTCTTCCCAGCCGCCGTAACACCTGGCGTAACACTCAGCCTCGCTGAGCGACCGCAGCCGTCGCATGGTCAGACATTACGCCGCACTCCGGACGGTTCCTGCCTCGGCTGGGCAGGATACGACCGTGGCGGGCAAGGCCAAAGAGTTCAGGTACGCCGTCGGACTCGACCGCACCGGCCGCGTCACCGCTGACGGGCAGTCGCCGCTCGACCTCGACGCCGCCTGGACGCCCGAGCATCTGGTGCTGGCGGGACTCGTCCGTTGCACTCTGCAGAGCCTGCGCTTTCACGCCGAGCCACTGGGGATCGACTTCATCGCGAATGCCTCCGCCTCGGGCATGGTGACCCGCCGACCCGAGGACGGCCGCTACGCGTTCGTCGAGATCGACGTGGAGCTCGATCTCGAGCTCGACCCGGCGCCGGCCGGCGAAGAACTCGCGGCGCTACTGGCAAAAGCGGAGCGAGACTGCTTCGTCGGCGCTTCGTTCAAGCTGTCACCGTGCTACAGCTGGCGTGTGAACGGCATCGCTCTCTAGCTTGTGGCTCAGAGCCACAAGCCGATTTACCGCCCCGCCTCTCGGATGCGCTCCGCGACGTCGTAGGCGTCGACAACCCGGCTCCGCAGGACGTCGTAGTAAGCGTCGTACAGGATCCGCCGGATTTCCTCGCGCCGCGCGCGCTCTGCGTCCTCTTCTTCTCGATAGGCGACGATGAATCGGCGTAAATGCACATAGCTTGGCTTCGGCAAGCCAAGTTGTGCAGCCGCCACGCCGACGCGCCGCGAGATCTCGGCCATGAATTCCGTTCGATCGTCAAGAGCGCGGACGGCCTCGAGAATGCGGCGGTCATAGCGTGGAGCGATCTCGACCACGTGAACAGCATCGCCCCGTGCCCCTCGCGACTCTGTGGAGATTCTGTGCCGAAAACGGCTAGTGGCTCAGAGCCACAAACTCTGAGTTCGCTACGACCGCTCGAGCGGGGACATCGTTAGGCCGTGGCCCTGCAGTTGCTGCCAGTAGTGCTCTGCGACTTCCTTGTGGCCTGACCAGACGATGGCGCGGCCGCTCGCGTGGATCCGGTCTGCGAGCCGCAGGCCCTTGTTGTAGGAGACGTCGGGAATCGTCGACGACAACGCGGACGCGACACCCTCGAAGGTGTTGTGGTTGTCGTTCAGCACGATGACATTCCACGGCGCACCCAGACCCGTCCCGGTGCCAGTGTCGATCCGCTCTTTCGTCGCCGGAGCCATGCACCAATCGTAGTAACGTCTTCGTCCGTGTCCACCGTCACCTACGACGTCGAGGCAGTCCGCGCCCGTTACACGGCTCTAGACCAGCCGCTGGCCTTCTTCGACGGCCCCGGTGGCACGCAAGTTCCCGACGAGGTGATCGACGCAGTCTCCCGTTACTACCGGGAGTCGAACGCAAACGTCAGCGGACCGTACGAGACGAGCCGGCGCACCGAGGCGCTCGTGACCCAGGCGCGACTGACGGCCGGCGAGTTCCTCGGCTCCAGTCCCGAAGAGGTGATCTTCGGCGCGAACATGTCGACGCTTGCATTCGCATTGACGCGCACCGCCGGAAGGGAATGGCTCGAAGGCGACGAGATCCTCGTCACGAAGCTCGATCACGACGCGAACGTGTCGCCGTGGCTGGAGCTCGCGCACGACAAGAACCTCGCGGTGCGCTTCGTGGAGATCAACGACGACACGACTCTCGATCTCGACGACCTCGAGCGGCAGCTTTCCGACCGCACGCGGGTCGTGGCGTTCCCAGTGGCATCCAACGCCGTTGGCACCCTCACCGACGTGCGGCGGATCATCGAACTCGCACACGACGCGGGCGCGCTCGCCTGGGCCGACGCCGTCCACTACGGCCCACACGGTCCGATCGATGTCACGGACTGGGGCGTGGATGTGCTCATCTGCTCGCCCTACAAGTTCTTCGGCCCGCACCTCGGCCTCGCCTTCGGCCGCGCGGAGCTGCTCGAGACGTGGCGCCCCTACAAGGTGCGGCCTGCGTCCGACACACCACTCGGGCGCCGCTTCGAGACCGGCACCCTCGCGCACGAACTGCTCGCCGGCTTCGTGGCCGCGGTGGAGTACATCGAGTCGATCGGCTGGGATTCGATCAAGGCGCACGAGCGCACGCTCGGCGAACGCTTTCTCAACGGCCTGCCGGAGAGCGTCACGCTGTACGGTCGTCCCACGATGGAAGGACGCGTCGCGACTTTCGCGTTCAACGTCGACGGCGTTTCCACACGGGAGACGGCGACACGCCTCGGCGAGGCGGGCTATGCGGTCTGGGAGGGCGACTACTACGCGGTCGAGGTGATGAAGCGGCTCGGCCTCGAGCAAGGCGGTGCGGTCCGCGCCGGCATCGTCCACTACAACACCGCCGACGAGGTCGACGGCCTGCTCGCCGAGATCTCGAAGCTCTAGCGGGCGCCGGCCCAGCGCGTTGCGGCGCTGGCGCGGGCGAAGCTGCGCGTCGCACCCTCGTCCACCGTCAAGACGACGGGTCCGTGGACGATCAGGTGCTTGTCGGCCCGCTCCTTGAGCAGGTCGGTATAGAAGCCGTTCACGAGCCATTCGCGTCCGGGCGCAACGGCGGCACGCAGGCGAAACCGGACGAGCCCAGGAGCGAGCTCGTCGATCTGGTGGATCGTCGGCGGCTGAATGAACGTTGTCGGCCCTTCCGGCAGGATCGTGGCGACGTGATCGATCAGCACCTCGGCGGTCTCGCGGCTGCTGGCCACCAGCTCGATGTCGAACTCCTTGACGCCGCCCGGGAGAACGCGGACGGCGGCGATCTGCGAGTTGTGAATGTTGATCACCTCTCCGTCGAGCGAGCGCAGCCTCGTCGAACGGAGGGAGAGGTCCTCGACGACGCCCTGGAGCTCCATCATGGGAATCGCGATTGTGTCGCCGACGGAGTACCACTTCTCCGTGAACATGCTGAAGCCGGCGATGATGTCGATGAGCACGCGCTGGGCCGAGAAAGCGACCAGGATCAGGACGAACGACGCCCCGGCAAGGGTCGAGAGCTTGTTGAAGCCGCCCGTCAGCTGCGCCGCGGAGAGGACGAGGGCGGCGGCGAACGCGATGTAGGCGATCCCCGTCCGGATCACGGCCACGCTTGTCTCGCGCCGCTTCAGCTCGACGATCTTGGCTCGAAGGTCTCCGCTGGGGGTCCGGTGCCTCTGATCGGACCAGGCCATCACCCAACGCGCAACTATGGCGCTCAGGCGGGACACGGCCCAGGCGGCCGCGAAAAGGAGGATGATGGTGAGGGCGTTTTGCATCTGTTACAAGCTTTCCTTCCACTCAAGGTATCGACAGGGATCCCTCTGTCACAATCCCCCAGCCAAATCTTTACTGCGCCTTTACCTCAGTGACACCCGTCGAGCTCCTCCAGCACCTGATTCGGTTCGACACGACGAACCCGCCGGGGAACGAATCCGAGTGCGTCGGCTTTGTCCGGAGCCTGTTGGAAGACGCGGGCTGCGAGACCGCGACCTACGCGAAGGACCCGGCCAGGCCGAACCTCGTCGCCCGCCTGCAGGGTGCCGGCGTCAGCCCACCGCTCCTGCTGCAGGGCCACGTCGACGTGGTCACGACTACCGGCCAGGAGTGGCAGAGACCTCCATTCGGAGGAGATCTCGTCGACGGGGAGATCTGGGGTCGCGGCGCCGTCGACATGAAAGGCGCGATCGCGATGTTCGTTTCTGCCTTCATACGCGCGGCTGAGGGAAAGCTGGAGCTTCCCGGCGATGTGATTCTCGTCGTGCTCAGCGACGAGGAGAACGGAGGCGATTTCGGTGCGAAGTTCCTCGTCGAGGAACACCCCGAGCTCTTCGAGGGCGTTCGCCACGCGCTCGGCGAGGCCGGAGGTATCTCCCAGGTCATCGCAGGGAAGCGCTTCTATCCGATCCAGCTCGGCGAGAAGCAGATCTGCTGGCTGAAAGCGACCGTCCGCGGCCCGGGCGGCCACGGCGCCATGATCCACCGACGGCACGATGGCCCGGCTCGCGCGGATGCTGGACGACCTGAATCGCAAGCGGATGCCGATCCATGTCACTCCGATCGTCCGCGAGATGATCGAGACGATCGCCGCCCATCTGCCCCGGCCAAAGCGTGAGCTGATGCTGGCGCTCCTCAAACCGGCGGTCGCCGACCGCGCGCTTCCGAAGCTCGGGCCGAAGCTGCGCTGGCTCGAGACGCTGCTGCGCAACACGGTCAACGCGACGATTGTTCGCGGCGGCGACAAGGTGAACGTGATCCCGGCGCAGATCGACCTCGAGCTCGACGGACGCCTACTGCCTGGCTTCACACCCGACGACCTCATCGGCGAGCTGCACGGAGTCATCGGGGACGACATCGAGGTCGAGCTGGTGCGGCACGATCCCGGCCTCGCCGAGCCCGACCTCGCGCTCTTCGAGATGCTCGCCGGCGTCCTGCGCGAGCTCGATCCCGAAGGCATCCCGATGCCCCTGCTTCAAGGCGGCGTCACAGACGGCCGGTTCTTCGCGCAGCTCGGGATCCAGACCTACGGCTTCATGCCGATGCGCCTGCCGCCCGACTTTCCGGTCCTGAAGATCGTCCACGCTGCAGACGAGCGCATCCCCGTGGGCGCCCTCGAGTTCGGCACGGAAGCCGTGACTCGCGCTCTGCAGCGTTTCTGATGTCCGACAAGGACTACTCGGGGACGCCGCTGGGCAAGAAGCTGGGCGCGAAGCCCGGCGTGGAGGTGCTGGTGCTCTTCACGACAAGCCTCAAAGAGCTCAA
>DASWGR010000103.1:0-5167 GCA_036393535.1 Gaiellaceae bacterium
CCGTCGCCTGCGCCGGCGTCTTCCCCGCACGCAGTTGCGCGCCGTAGGCAGCCATCACGTTCCAGCGCGCGCCGCCGGACGTGAACGGGTTCGGCGTCAACACCTCGACGCCCGGCTTCACGAGATCGCCCCAGTCCTTGATGTGCTTCGGGTTTCCCTGCCGCACGACGAAGACGACGACGGAACGCGTGACGATTCCCTGGTACGCGTTCTTGTCCCAGCTCTTGTCGACGAGGCCTGCCTTGACGAGCGTCTGGAGGTCCGGCGCGAGCGAGAGGTCGACGACGTCCGCCGGCAGGCCGGCAACGATTGCCTGGGCCTGGTCGCCCGAGGGGCCGTACGACTGCGTGAAATTGATGCCGCGGCCCGCGGGCGTCGCCTGGAAGGCAGGGATGATCTTGGCGAACGCCTCCTTCGGCGTCGAGTACGCGACGAGCGCGAGTGTCGTGTCCTTCGATGCGGCGGGTGCGTTCGTCGCTGCAATTCCGAGAGTGAGGCAGAGCAGGGCGATGCGGCGCACAGATGTCCTCCTGGCTTTGTCGACAGACTTAGTCGGGAATCAGGACTTCTAATGCACGGCATAAGCGTTTGTCAAACCGGAACCATCGTTGAATTTAAGTTGCATCTTACGTTAGAACGTGCTTACATTCCTCGAATGGAAGCCGCGCTGAGAGCGATCGCCGCGCCGCGCCGGCGCCAGATCCTGACGCTCGTTCGCGACGGCGAGCTCTCCGCGGGCGAGATCGCGGCGCACTTCGACGTCACCCGGCCGGCGGTCTCGCAGCATCTGAACGTCCTGAAGGAGGCGGGACTGGTGAGCGAGCGACGCAACGGCACGAGGCGCTTCTACCGGGCGCGACCGGAGGGACTCGTTCAGCTCAAGGCATTCCTCGAAGAGTTCTGGGACGACCGGCTCGAAGCGCTCAAGCGCGAGGCAGAAAGAGAGGAGCAGAAGAAGCATGGAAACGACGACTGAGACCACGGTCGAGCGGGAGGTCGCGATCGCGGCGAGCCCCGAGACGGTTTGGCAGTTCCTCGTCGACCCGGACAAGGCAATCCGCTGGATGGGCCAAACCGCCTCGTTCGATCCCCGGCCTGGCGGTCAGTACCGCGTGGAGGTCATTCCCGGCCACATCGCGAGCGGGGAGTTCGTCGAGCTCGACCCGCCGCGCCGGCTCGTCCACACCTTCGGCTGGGAACCCGGCGAGCAGGGCGACAACGCGGTGCCCGCCGGTTCGAGCACGATCGAGATCGAGCTCGTCCCCGACGGCGACGGCACGACGCTCCGCTTCACCCACCGCGACCTGCCGAGCGCGGAGGCCGCGCAGTCGCACGCGCACGGCTGGGATCACTATCTCGAGCGGCTCGTGATCGCCGCGCCGGGCGGTGACCCGGGTCCCGACCCGTGGCTGAGCGGGGACATGTCCTAGCCGAGTCGACGGACATAGCCGCCCGCTGCGTGCTGGGCTGCTTCGTCGCGGGTCGCGTAGGGGCCGCGGAAGACCACCCAGTAGCCCGGCCGGAGCCCGGGCAACGTGTTCGAGCGGGCGACCCGGCCTCCGTGCGGCCGCCCGTCCGCGAGCGGAACGGACGCCAGCAGGACGATGTAGCGGCCGGCCCATGTGTACCCCTGTGCGTGTGTATGCCCATCGGCACGCATGTGCCGGCCCGCGAGCCGGATCGTGAACCACGTCGACGGCAGCCGCAGCGCGCTGCGAAACGCGTCGCCGTCGATCACGCACGCGCCGCCGTGCCAGCGCAGCGCGACGGCCGCGACGCGTCCGGACGAGTTCCAGCGCTCGATCACGTCCGCGATCGACGGGACGCCCAGCCGCCGCGCGAGCGTCCGGCCGCTGAACCGCCTTGGCCCCCAGCTGTGGTGCGGCGAGATCGAGTCGTACGGATCCGCGACGGAGCGCAGGTACGGCAGCGACCCGCCCCACGCGTCGCTCGCCGATTCCGTGCGCCCGCCCGAGGTCGACGAGTAGTACGTCAGCGCGGGTGCGCCGTCCCATGTCACGACTCGTCCCGACGTCGCGCCGACCGCCCAGTTCGTCGACGGCTTCTCCGCGCGGATGCCGCCGTACATCTGGTCGCGCGTGTCCGCGTAGAGGTCGAAGGTCGCGCCGGGGTTGCGCGTTGCGAGCGCGTACGTGCGCGCGGCGACCGCCTGCGCGCGCAGCGCAGCCTGGCGCCAGCGGGACGGCATCTCCCAGGGGACGACGCCGCGCAGGTACTGCTCGAGCGGCAGCACGTTGACGACGCGAAGCGTCCCGCTGTTGCGGCGGACGACGAGGTCGCCGCGGTAACCGCTCCCGTTCAGCGCGAGCGGCGCCGTGCTCGGCACGAACACGAGCGGCGGCAAGAAGTGCAGCAACCGTCGCGTGAGCACGATGTGCCGGCGCCCGAGGTCGTGCCAGTGACCGCGTCCGTCGACAAGCCGAAACGGTGACCTGGAGGAGATCGTGATCTTCCGCTGTCCGTCGGCGAGAAGAACCCGGACCGTGACGCCTCGCTCGTTGCCGAGCGACGTGCCGGGGTAGTAGTGCGCGAGGATCCGCCGGTAGCCCCAGTTGTGGAGCGCGAGCCCCTCCGCACCCCACTGCGACATCCCGACGCCGTGCCCCCAGCCGTGTCCGGACACGACGAAGGTCGCGCCGAAGGCGGCGTTCGGAACGCCGAGGAACGCGACCGCGATGACCCCGAGAAGCCGCATGGAAAGCGTGCAGGCTAGCCGAGAAACGAGGGCTATACTGGCTTCCCCGCGCCGACGTAGCTCAGCTGGTAGAGCACTTCACTCGTAATGAAGGGGTCCGCGGTTCGAATCCGCGCGTCGGCTCTCTCCGAGAACACCTTCCTCGACGCCCGGCGTTCCTTGACGAGCAGCCTCGCATGTGAGATACGCGGGGCGCAGGCTTAAAGGCTGAGCGAGCAGTTGTTTCGAAGGAGGAGATCATGGGACGCCGCCGGTTGGCACTCGTCGCTGTTGTCGTTGTAGGCCTCGCGATCGGGATCGCGTTCGTCACGACAGGCGTAGGTCGTGGCAAGGGAGAGAAAGGCATTCCCAAGGCGCCTGCGTTCAGCGCGAACCAGCTCAACGCGCCGGCCGAGCGGGACTGGATCACGAACGGCGGCAGCATCACCAACGATCGCTATTCGGCCCTGGATCAGATCGACACGACGAACGTCTCCAAGCTGAAGCTGGCCTGGACGACGCATCTCGACGGCTCGGGCGCCACGAAGGTGTACTCCCAGGAGGCGACGCCTCTCGTCTACGACGGCGTCATGTACATCTCCACCGGCAACGACGACGTCTTCGCGCTGGATGCGGCAACCGGCAAGCACCTCTGGACGTATCGCTCGCATATTCCGGTCAAGCAGATCACGACGGTCTGCTGCGGCTTCAGCAACCGCGGGGTCGCGCTCGGGGACGGCAAGGTCTTCATCGCCCAAATCCCCGGCCAGCTCGTTGCGCTCGACCAGATGACCGGCGGCGTCGTCTGGAAGCGGTGGAACACCCGCTGGCAGGAGGGCGGCACGATGACGATGGCGCCCCTCTACTACAACGGCAAGGTCTACGTCGGCGTGTCGGGCGGGGAGATGGGCGTCCGCGGCAGCGAGACGGCCTACAACGCGAGCACCGGAAACCGGATCTGGCGCTTCTACACTTGCCCCGTGTACGGCGAGGTCGGAGGAGCGACCTGGTCGGGCAACGAGTGGCAGCACTGCGGCGTCGCGGTCTGGTCGACGCCGAGCGTCGATCCCGGCCGGAACCTCGTCTACATCGGGACCGGCAATCCTGATCCGTGGTCGGATCGCGGACCGGGGGACGACCTCTTCGCGAACTCCTTCGTGGCGCTCGACGCCGACACGGGTGCCCTCCGCTGGTGGTTCCAGACCGTTCACCACGACCTCTGGGACTACGACGTGACGAGCCCTCCGGTCATCTTCGACGCCACCGTCAACGGCAAGCTCCGCCACGGGATCTCTGCGCCCGGCAAGAGCGGGTGGATCTACATCCTCGACCGGACGAACGGGAAGCCGCTGATCGGAATCCCCGAGAAGAAAGTCCCGCAGGAGAAGTCGCAGTACACGTCACCGACCCAGCCCACGCCGATCGGCGACGCGTTCGCCGATCAATGCGCGCATAAGTCCGACTACTCGAACCGCAAGGGCAAGCCGCTGAAGGCGCCGGACGGCAAGCCGTACAAGGTGGGCTGCATCTTCACGCCGTACAACACCAAGCGGTACGTGGCATACGCGCCCGGCACCGAGGGCGGATTGGATTGGCAGCCGTCCAGCTACAACCCCAACACCCACTTCCAGTACGTCTGCGGCTACAACGGGAGCAGCGCGCTCGAGGCGTACCCGCTGCCCCAGCTGCCGAAGTGGATTGCGGGCCAGTCCTTCTTCGGCGTCAGGTTCGGCTTCGGTGTCGCAACCGGCTTCGGGGTCGCGAAAGACCCTGACCAGGGAGGCACCCGCGGCGGCTACCTGAAGGCGATCGACGTGACGACGAACAAGATCGCCTGGACTGTGCGGATGCCGACCCTCGGCGACTGCTACAACGCGACGTTCACGACCGCAGGCGGACTCGTCTTCGTCGGCCACGAAAACACCGCGAATCCGACCTACAGCGCGTACGACGCCAAGACCGGCAAGAACCTCTGGAACTACCCGACGAACGCCAAGGTCGGGATCAGCGCTCCGGGGATGACGTACATGGCGGGCGGCAAGCAGTACGTCGCGGTGTTCCAGGGCGGCGGAGGCGGGAACAGCAACCAGCAGAAGCCGACGAACCACGGCGACAGCGTCAATGCGTTCACGCTCGGCAAGTAGAGGGTTCCGTGCGTTCGCTCTCGCGGCTGTCGGCGCGTGCGTCGCCGGAGCGATCGCCGCAGCCTCACCGGACGGAACGGCGGCCTCGACGGCCACGACGAAGGTCACCGTCGGCATGGTCGAGTACCGGTTCCGTCTCTCGCAGAAGACGGTTCACACCGGAACCGTCATCTTCACCGTCATCAACAGGGGGCAGATCCCCCACACGTTCGAAGTCCAACGCCTGCACGCGATCACGCCGGTCTTGCAGCCGGGTCATCGCTCCACGCTCCGGGTCCGGTTCAAGAAACCGGGGAGGTACTACTACCTCTGCACGGTCGACAATCAC
>DASWGR010000104.1:0-14591 GCA_036393535.1 Gaiellaceae bacterium
GACCCGGAAGGCGTGCTCGAGGTGATCGAGCGCGGGGTCGACATGTTCGACTGCGTCCTGCCGACGCGGACTGCCCGGACGGGCAGCGCAATGACGTGGGAGGGGCGGTTGAATCTCCGCAACGCCCGCTTCGCCCGCGACCCCCGGCCGCTGGACGAAAGCTGTCCCTGCCCAGCCTGCACCCGCTTCTCGCGGGCCTACCTGCGCCACCTGATCAACCAGGAAGAGCTGCTGGGCCTACGCCTGCTGAGCCTCCACAATCTACGATTCCTCCTTGACCTGACCGCGAACGCGCGCGCGGCGATCGAGGAGGGCCGGCTGGCGGCGTACAAGGCCGAAGCCCTCGGCCGGCTCGCATCCGCCGCCGCCTGAGGAGGCCCCGGTGTCCGCTTACATTTTCATTCTCGCCCTGCTGGCCCTGATGTGGTTCATGCTGATCCGGCCGCAGCGTCGTCGCCAGCAGCAAGCGCAGCAGATGCTCGAGAGGATCGGCGTGGGGAAAGAGGTCGTGACGGCCGGTGGGCTCTACGGCAGGGTCACCGCCGTCGACGGCGACGAGGTGCGGCTCGAGATCGCGGACGGAGTCGAAGTGCGAATCGCCAGGCGTGCCGTGGCTGGGGTGGTGGGCGAGGACGAGGAGCCAGAGGAGGCGCCGCCTGAGGAGGCCCCGGCTACGCTTCCCCCTGATTCCGCTTGAAAGATCGCCGTCGCCATCTGGTCCTCATCGGCTGCATCCTGGCGGCGCTCGTCGGCGTGGCCTTTTTGGCGGTGCCGGGCTCGCCTGTCCATAGGAAGCTGACGCTGGGCCTCGACCTGCAGGGCGGCCTCGAGGTCGTCCTGAAAGCCGTGCCGCCGAAGGGCCACAAGCTCACGCCGGAGGATCTCACTCGCTCGATCGACATCATGCGGAACCGCATCGACAAGCTCGGCGTGTCCGAGCCGGAGATCAGGAAGCAGGGCTCGGACCAAATCGTCATTCAGCTCGCCGGCATTCACAACGTGAACGATGCGGCGGCGCTGATTGGCAAGACGGCGGTGCTGGAGTTCTACGACTTCGAGGCCGACGTAATCGGTCCGTCGGTGACCGGCGGCTTGCTCAACCCCACGCCGGATTCGAGGGGGTCCCTCTACGACCTTCTGTCGGATCCGGCCACGCGCGTGCTCGCGAACAAGGGCGACGCTGCGCAGTGGTACCTCTTCAGCGACAAGCACGTCGTCAAGGCGGGCCCCGCTCCGACGCGAGCCAAGCTCCTCGCGAGCGACATTGTCCGCAAACCGAAGGCGCGGGGCGGCCTTGGCAACCATGTGCCCAAGGACTGGACGATCCTGACAGTCCCGCACAACACCGTCGCCGTCAGTTGCGTGGCCGTGAACTGCCCTCAGGCGCCGGCGAACGGGAGGAAGGGGTTCTACCTCCTCAAGCACCACGACGTGAAGACCTTCCCGAATAACCCGATCCCCGAGATGACGGGTAATCAGCTGAAGCTCTCCGGGACGCGCGCCGACATCGATCCTCAGACCGGACCGGTGGTGCTGATGCAGTTCACCGGCAAGGGCAAGAAGATCTTCCACGAGATAACGCGGAGAGAGGCGCAGCGCGGGGCCCTGGGGGGCGACTGCAACCAGGGGAGGCCGCCGCCGCACGTCCAGCACTTTGCGATCGTGCTCGACCGAGAAATCCAGTCGACTCCTTACATCGACTACTGCCAAAATCCGGACGGCATCCCCGGCGACAACGGCGCGCAGATCACCATGGGGAGCGGTGGGCTCGGCGACGCGAAGCGTTTGGCGCTCGTGCTGCAGACCGGAGCTTTGCCGGTCGAGTTCAAGACCGCGGAGCGCACCGACGTCTCGGCGACACTTGGCAAGGACTCGCTGACCCAGGCCAAGAAGGCGGCGCTCGTCGGCCTCCTGGTCGTCGCGCTCTTCCTGCTCCTTCTGTACCGCTTCCTCGGTCTCGTCGCGGTCATCGGGCTCGGGATCTACGCGGCGTTCCTGTATGCGGCGATCCTGCTCTTCCACGTCACCATGACCCTGCCGGGGTTCGCAGGGCTGATCCTGACGATCGGAGTCGCCGCCGATGCGAACGTGGTCGTGTTCGAACGCATCAAGGAAGAAGTGCGCGCCGGCAAGTCCGTGCGCGCTGCGATCTCTGCCGGTTACTCGAAGGGCTTCCGCACCATCCTCGACGCGAACGTCGTGACGGCGATCACGGCGCTGGTCCTGTTCGCAGTCGCGACGGCGCAGGTGAAGGGCTTCGCCCTCATGCTCCTGATCGGCACCGTGATCTCGCTGATCACCGCGGTCGGCGCCACGCGCGCGATGCTGGGGCTGCTCGCCGGCTTCAACTGGTTCAACAAGCCGCGGTTCATGGGTGCGCAGGGCCAGCAGACCGCCAAGTGGCTGCAGATCGACTTCATGCGCAAGCGCTACCTGTGGTTCGCGATCTCCGGCGCGATCGTCCTGCTGGGCGCCGGCGCACTGGGCGTGAGGGGCCTCAACCTCGGCATCGACTTCAAGGGCGGGAGCCAGTTGACCTTCAAGACCCCCGTGGCGCACACGACCGGCGACGTGCGTCAGATCCTGAAGCCGCTGGGCTATGGCGACGCAGTCATCCAGGGTCGCGGCCCGGGGACGAACAGCCAGTACAAGACCTTCCAGATCCGTACGAAGGCGTTGAGCAGCGCGAAGCTGACGCAGGTCACACGCGCGCTCGAAGACCAGCTCCAGACCACCGCGCCCGGCGCAACCACCGTCTCGTCCAGCTTCGGCCGCCAGATCGCGAGGTCGGCGATCATCGCGATCCTCGTCTCGCTCTTCCTCGTCGTTCTCTACATCGCGATCAGGTTCGACCTGAAGTTTGCGGGACCGGTGATCGTCGCGATGCTGCACGACGTTGTCATCTGCGTCGGGATCTATGCGTTGCTCGGGCGAGAGGTGACGAGCTCGACGGTGGCCGCGATCCTGACGGTGCTCGGCTACTCGATCTACGACACGATCATCATCTTCGACCGCATCAGGGAAAACGTCCCGATCATGCGGCGATCGTCGTTCGCGACGATCGCCAACGTGTCGCTCTGGGAGACGATCCGCCGTTCGCTGGCGACGTCGTTTATCACGCTGCTGCCGGTCGGTGCGCTCTTCCTGTTCGGCGGCGACACGCTGAAGGACTTCGCGTTCGCACTGATGGTCGGTATCGCCTCTGGTGCGTACTCGTCGATCTTCATCGCGGCACCGCTCCTCACGATCCTTAAAGAGCGCGAGCCGGAGTACGTGAGGCGCAAGGGCGACACCTTGAGCAAGGAAGGCATGGAGGCGGTGCTCGAGGAAGCGGAGGAGCAGGCAGCCGACGAGCCCGCGCCGGCGTTCGTGCCCGTCGCGCCCACGGATGGATCGGCAGCCGCTGCTGCGGCTGCAAAGCGCGAACGCCGACGCCAGCGCAGACGCACGCGCCCACATGGACGAGCCCGTTAAGCGGCTCATGCTCGCTCTCGTCGGGGCGGTGTCGCTGACGGCGGAGCGCGCGGACGAGCTGGCCGACTCACTCGCGGCACGCGGGGGCATGAGTAAGGAAGAGGTGCGTGGCTTCATCGACGAAGCAACGGCGCGGTGGCGCGGTGATGCCGTCCGCGTGGGCGAGCGTGCCGGATCAACGCTCCACGGCGCATTTCGCGAGCTCGGTCTCGTGACACGCGACGAATGGGATGAGCTCGAGCTGCGCGTCGCCCAGATCGAGCACAGGTTGCGGCTCGTGGAATCGCGGCCACGGGCCGTGCCGCCCTCCGGCGGGTAGCCGCAGGCGGCGCTACCCTGGGGGCGTGGAGCTTCGCCGACTTCGTGGGGAGCTCGTGCTCGGTTGGGCCGCCGCGGCGGTGGGGGCCACCGGCATCGTCTCCGCTCTTACTCCTGAGTTCGCCGATCGTTCGGACTTCGTGCGTGGTGTGCTGCCGCCCGGGTTCCCCGGCGCCGCTCGCATCCTGGCGCTCACCTTCGGGCTGACGCTCATCTGGCTCTCACGTTCGCTTGCGCGCAGGCGCCGCCGCGCGTGGCAGCTCGCGGTCATGCTGGTTGTCGGATTGGCCGTCGCCCATCTCGTGAAAGGCCTCGACGTCGAGGAGGCTTCGCTGAGCCTGCTCGTGCTCGCAGCACTCTTCCGCTTCCGCGGGCGCTTCGACGTTCCGGGCGATCCACTCTTCGTGCGACCGCTCGTCGTCACGACGCTCGCGTTCTCGACGACTGCCGCACTCGTCGTCGTGCTCGACCTGCGGGGGTTCCGCGGCGACCGGATCGAAGACCTCCTTGCCGCGTTCAGCCTCGTGCTCGGCTTCCGGGCGCTGCACCTCTGGCTGCGGCCGATCTCGCAACGGGTGCGTCAGTCCGCCGAAGAGCGGCGGCTCGTCCGCAAGCTCGTGCGCTCGCACGGCAACGACAGCCTCTCCTTCTTCAGCCTGCGCCGGGACAAGAGCTACTTCTTCTCGCCGACGCGCAGGAGCTTCGTCGCCTACAAGGTCGTCGGCGGCTGCGCGCTCGTGAGCGGCGATCCCGTCGGCGACACGGCCGAGCTCCCGCAGTTGCTCTCAGAGTTCCAGCGCGTCTGCCACACCCGCGGCTGGCGGCTCGCGCTGCTCAGTGTCAGCGGCGAGCTGTTGCCGGCAGCGCGCTCGCTGGGACTGCGTGCGATCAAGATCGGCGACGAAGCGGTCGTGCGACCGGCGACGTTCTCCTTGGAGGGGCGGGCGATTCGCAAGGTCCGGCAGTCGGTCACGCGTCTGGAGCGTGAGGGCTACCGGTTCCGCGTCGTTGCGGCGGGTGACGTCGACACGAAGCTGCGAACAGAGCTGGAGCGTGTGTCCGATGCGTGGCGCGGCTCGAACGTCGAGCGCGGCTTCTCGATGACGATGGACGATCAGTTCCGCGAGCCGGAGACGTTCTTCGCGATCGCCGAGCGGGGCGACGCGGTCGGCGGCTTTCTCCATCTCGTGCCGAGTGGACGCGGTTTCTCGTTGGGGGCGATGCGCCGTTGCCGCGACACACCCAACGGCTTGATGGAGTACCTCATCGTCGAGTTGCTCGGCTGGGCGCGGGAGCGCGACGCAGAGGAGATCTCGCTCAACTTCTGCGTGTTCGCAGATCTGCTCGCGGAAACACCGCGCAACCGGCTCGTTGCAGTCGCGCGCGCAATGCTGCGCGTCGGCGACCATCTTTTCCAGCTCGAGCGGCTGCTCGTGTTCAGCCGGAAGTTCACGCCGGAATGGCGCCCGAGGTACCTCTGCGTGGAGCGGCGCTCCGACCTGCTCTTGGTCGGCCTTGCGTACCTCCGGGTGGAGTCGCTGCTGACTCCGCCGGGCCCATGGGCTCGGCAGCGCCCATTTTCGCTTGTCCGGCCGGAGTAATCCGTCACACTGAAGCGGTGGCCCAAACAGCAACCCGCAACCTCGGACGCCTTTCGGAGATCGCCCAGGTCGCCGTCCGGCACGGCTTCGGCTACTGGTTCGACACCCACCGGCTGACAGATCTCTTCCCGCGGCGCGGGACACAGCTCGAGGACGACGGCCAGCCCTCGCAACGCGGCCAGCACCTGCGCGAGATGCTCGACGAGCTCGGCCCGACCTTCGTGAAGTTCGGCCAGCTGCTCTCGACGCGGCCCGACGTGCTTCCCCCCGACATCATCGCGGAGCTGCGCGGCCTGCAGGACGACGTGCGGCCGTTTCCGATCTCCGACGTCGAGAAGGTGATCGAGGAAGACCTCGGCCTTACGATCGGCCAGCTCTTCGCGGAGTTCGACGAGAAGCCGATCGCCGCAGCCTCGATCGGCCAAGTGCACCGCGCAACGCTCCCGAACGGCAAGCAGGTCGCCGTCAAGGTGCAGCGACCGGGTGCGCCGCGACAGATCGAAGCCGATGTGGCGCTGCTGTACCAGGCGGCGCGCATCGCCAAGGAACGCGTCCGCGCGCTCGACTTCATCGATGCGCATCAGCTCGTGGACGAGTTTGCGCGCTCGATCCGGCAGGAGCTCGACTACCGGCTGGAGGCACGGAATGCGGACATGTTCCACCGCAACTTCCCCGGCCATCCGCACGTTCGCGTGCCGCGCGTCTTCTGGACCTACACGCGGAGCCGCGTGCTGACGCTCGAATGGATCGACGGGATCCAGGTGGCCGACATCGATCCGGAGCACTGGTCGCTCGAGGACCGTCGCGCAATCGCGTACCTGATGACGGAGACCTGGATGACGATGATCTTCCGCCATGGGTTCTTCCACGGCGACCCACATCCGGCCAACGTGCTCGTTCTCGGTCACGGGGAACAGATCGGCCTCGTCGACTTCGGTGCCGTCGGGAAGCTGACGGACGACGACATCACGAAGCTGACGCGCATGTTCATCGACGCGGCTGCGGAGAACGTCGACGCGTTGCCCCGCCGCCTTGCCGACCTCGGCGTTCGCTACCCGAAGGAGCGGGAGGAAGAGTTCCTCACCGAGCTGCGCGAGCTCTACTACAGGTACTACGGGGCGAGCCTCGCCGAGATCGACCCGCTGCAGGTGATCCGCGAGGCCTTCCAGCTGATCTATTCGATGAATCTCCGGCTGCCCTCGCGGTTCTTGCTGCTCGACAAGGCGATCGCCACTCTCGGTTCAGTCGGGGTGGATCTCTACCCAGAATTCAACGTCTTCGAGGTGGCCCGCCCCTACGCCCGCGGTTTGATGCTCGAGCGGTTCACGCCGCAGCGAATGGCCAACCGTGCTCGCAAGGAATCGTTGCGTCTGGGTGCAATGGCACTCGAGCTCCCGTACCAGATCCACGACGTGCTCGAGGAGTTCCGGGACGGCCAGATCGAGATCGGGTTCGTCCACAAGGGTCTCGACGACCTGCTCAACCGCATGGACGTCGTCTTCAACCGGCTCGTGATCGCGATGGTCGTCGCCGGCGGCCTGATCGGATCGAGCCTGATCGGCATCTTCGCCAAGACGGGGCCGCACGTGCTCGGGATCAACATCATCTCCGTGATCGGCTTCGCGTTCTCCGGCCTGCTCGGGCTCTGGCTCCTCTGGGGGGTTGTCCGAAGCGGCCGTTTGTAGATCGTTCGTCACAGTTTCGCGCGAAAGGACATCTGGTCGCACGGCGACGCCGGCGCTACGTTCGCTCGCATGTCGAAGGCGCTCCTCCTCGCCGAATCTCAGGCCGAGACACGCGGATTTCTCGAGCGGCATCTGACGAACGACGGCTTCCAGGTCGTCGACGCCGAGACACGACCGGATCTCGTCCTGCTCGGAGACACGGCCGCGCTGGACGCGTGCCGCGCGCGTCACGGCAACGTTCCCGTCATCGTCCTCGGCGAGCCCGAGTCGGACACGGTCGACCGCGTGCGGGCGCTCGACCGTGGCTGCGACGACTTCCTGGCGAAGCCGTTCGACTACGAGGAGCTGCTGGCGCGCATCCGGGCCGTGTTGCGGCGCACGACGCCGGCGGCGCACGAGACGCTGCGGGCCGGGCCCATCACCGCGGACCTCGCGACGAGGTGCGTGACCGTCGACGGCGTGCCGGTTGCTCTCGCGGGCAAGGAGTACGAGCTCCTGTTGAAGCTGATGACGGACCCGACTCGGGTATTCACCAAGGAGCACCTGCTCAGGGAGGTCTGGGAGTTTCGCTCGCTGGGACGCACCAGAACTTTGGACTCGCACGCGTCCCGGCTGCGGCGGAAGCTCGCTGCCGCGGGGCAGGGCGTGTTTGTCCTCAACGTGTGGGGCGTGGGCTACCGGCTCCTGGCGGAGTAGCTTCTAGACTGCAAGTGTGGGGCGGGAGATCACCGACGAGAGCCGGAAGTGTCCGATGTGCGGCGGCACGAAGTGGATTCTGCTGGACGGCGTCTCGACCCTTATAGCCCTCGAGGGAGGGCTCGAGGCGATCGCGTATTCGTGCGACGAGTGCGGGTTCATGCGCTGGCACCGCCGGGACAAGGTTGAGTCATGAGCGCGTTCGCCGGTCTTCCTTCGCTCGACCTGCAGCGGATCTGGAACAGCGTGCACGGCCGCGTCGTCCACGGTGAGAAGATCACGCTCGGCGTGATCGAGCTCGACGCCGACAGCCACGTCCCCGAGCACCAACACGAGAACGAGCAGCTCGGGATGTGTCTCAGCGGTTCGCTCGTGTTTCGCGTCGGTGACGAGACCCGCGACCTCGGTCCCGGCGACACCTGGTCGATTCCCGGCAACATCCCGCACGAGGTCCAGGTGGGGCCCGAGGGTGCGGTCGTCATCGACGTGTTCGCGCCGACGCGAGAAGACTGGCGCGAGGCCGAGCGTATCGAGCAGCGCGAACCACGCTGGCCTTAAAGGATCGCGCCCTCCAATCGAAGCAAAGTCTCCTTGCGCTCGAGCCCACCTGCGTAGCCCGTCAGCTTCCCGTTCGCGCCGATCACGCGGTGGCACGGGAGGACGATCGGCAGTGGGTTGCGGTTCATCACCGTGCCGACGGCGCGAGCGGCTCGCGGCCGCGCGGAGCGTGCTGCGAGCTCGCCGTAGGTCACGACCTCGCCGTAGGGGACGCGGGCGAGCTCGCGCAGGACGCGACGGTTGAAGTCGGCGAGCAGCGCGACGTCGAGCGGTAGGTCGAACTCCCGCCGTGTTCCCTCGAAGTACTCGTCGAGCTCGCGGCGCGCAGGATCGATCGGCTTCGCCGATCGCAGAACCCGCAGGCCGAAGTCGTGGGCGAGGCGGTCGAGCTCGCGCTCGGGCTCCGCGTCGTAGGAGATCCGGCAGACGCCGCGCTTGCTCGCAGCCACAAACAGCGGGCCGACGGGAGAGTCGACGAAGTCGTAGGCGGCGTCGAGGAGGCCTTCGTCTGCGGCTGCGTCGCGGAAGCGGCGGTCGAGATCGGGGGTGACGGCGGTCATTGAAGCTCCTTCTGTCGTAGCCGGCGTATGCCGGCCGAGGCCGCCTGACGGGCGGCGGTCGCGTTCGATCCAAGGGCGGCGCCGATGTCGGAGTAGTCGAGGTCGTAGCCGTAGCGCAGCACGACCGCGGCGCGCTCGGTCGGCGGCAGCCGGTCGGCGAGGTGCTCGAGCTGTGCAAAAGCGGGCCGGCCGTCGAGGGATGCGAGCTCGGGCAGATCGGCGTCGGCTCGCGGACGCCGATGCTCGTCGACGGCGATCCGGCTCGCGATCGTGTACGCCCAGGCGCGGAGATGCTCGCCGTGACGGAGCCTGGGATACGCACGAAGGGCGCGGAGGAACGTCTCCTGGAACGCGTCCTCGGCGCGATCGCGCCCGAGCCTGCGGACGAGGAACCCGAAGATCTCCTCGCGGTGCTGTTCGTAGAAGCGCTCGAAGGGCAGCAAGCTCATCCTCGACATCTTGAAACGCAGGAGGGGCCTCAGGTGTGAGGATCCCACCATGCGGGTCGCCGTCGTAGGTCACCTCGAGTGGGTCGAGTTCGTCCGGGTCGCGGCCGTGCCGCTTCCCGGCCAGATCGCCGAAGCCCTGGAGACCTGGGAAGAGCCCGGGGGAGCCGGGGCCGTCGCCGCGGCGCAGCTGGCGCGGCTCGCCGGCTCCTGCACCTTCTTCACGGCGCTCGGGTCGGACGAGCTCGGCCGCCGGTCCCGCGCCGAGCTGAGCCACCTTGGCGTCGACGTTCGGGCGATCCCGGAGACCCAGGCGACGCGGCGCGCCTTCACGTACGTGGACGACACCGGCGAGCGGACGATCACCGTCCTGAGCGCGAAGCTCCGGCCCCGCGGTGGGGACAGCCGGCTCCCCTGGCGCGAGCTCGCCGGAATGGACGGCGTCTTCTTCGTCAGCGGCGACGCCGAGGCGCTGCACCACTGCCGCACCGCCCGGGTGCTGGTCGCCACCTCGAGGGAGCTCTCGACGATCCAAGAGACCGGCATCGAGCTCGATGCCCTGGTCGGGAGCGGCGAGGACGAGGCCGAGCTCTATCACCCGGGCGACCTCGTTCCGCCGCCGAAGGTGGCGGTGACGACCGCCGGCGGCCTCGGCGGCTGGTTGCAGCCCGGAGGCCCGTTCCGGCCGGCCTCGCTGCCGGGGCAGGTCGTCGACACGTACGGAGCGGGCGATTCGTTCGCGGCGGGCCTTACCTTCGGGCTGGCTCGCGGGGATGCGATCGAAGACGCCGTGGCGCTCGCGGCCCGCTGCGGGGCGGCGGTGATGACCGGCCGCGGGCCCTACACAGGGCAGCTCGGGGCCGAGGCGCTCACACCCTAGACATCCCGAAAATCCCCCTTCCGGGGTGGACATGTGGGGGAGGGTGGATTAAAGTGGGGCGAAGTGGTAATCTCCCCACAACCCCCAGGATGCTCCTAGGCGCATACGACCACACCCTCGATGACAAAAACCGTCTCACTCTTCCAGCCAAGTTCCGGGAAGCCTTCCTTGACGGTGTTGTCGTCACCCGCGGCCTCGACGGCTGCCTGTATGCCTTCCGTCGTGCGGATTGGGATCGACTCGTCGACTCGCGACTGTCCACGCTGGATCCGCTCAGCCCGGGGGGCCGGCGTCTCCAGAGGCACTTCTTCTCCGGAGCGTCCGAGGCCGAGCTCGACAAACAGGGCCGCGTGATGATCCCCGCCCAGCTGATCGAGCACGCGAAGCTGGGTAAGGAGGTCGTCATCGCAGGCGTCAACGACCGGCTCGAGATCTGGGACCGCGCCGCCTGGCGCCAAGAGCTGGCAGAAGTAGAAGGGAGTGCGGAGGATGTTGCCGAACGCCTTGCAGACCAGCGCGACTGATCACGTCCCCGTTCTCGCCGATGAGGTGCGGGAGCTCCTTGCGGTCCGGCCGGGGGAAACGGTCGTGGATGCAACCTTCGGTGCCGGCGGACATGCGTCGCTGCTGGTCGCCGACCTACAGACGAACAGGGGGAAGCTGATCGCGATTGATCGCGATCCGGGTGCCCGCGTTTACTTCAACCGGCTCGCGAAGCGAACGCCGGTTCAGACGCGGTTTCTGCGCGGCGACTTCTCGGTCGTCCTCGAGCAACTCGCCGCCAACGGCGTCCAGGCGGATGCGATCTTGCTCGATCTCGGAGTCTCGTCGATGCAGATCGATCGGCCGGAACGAGGCTTCTCGTACACGGCCGACGCGCCGCTCGACATGCGCATGGATCCAGGGGCCGACGTGAGCGCGGCCGGAATCGTCAACGAGGCCGCAGAACGGGATCTCGCGACGATCTTCAAGCGCTACGGCGAGGAACGGTATGCGCGGCAAATCGCGAAGGCGATCGTTCGGCGCAGGAAAGAGGAGCCGTTCGAAAGAACGAGCGATCTCGTTGAGACGATCAAGGCCGCGATTCCGGCGCCGGCCCGCTTCGGCGAGGGACATCCCGCCAAGCGCGTGTTCCAGGCGCTGCGGATCGCCGTCAACGACGAGCTCGGCTCCCTCGAGGCCGCATTGCCGTCCGCTTTCGCGATGCTGCGACCCGGCGGACGCCTCGCGGTGATCAGCTTCCATTCGCTCGAGGACCGCATCGTCAAGCGCTTCATGCGTGATCGCGAGCGCGGCTGCGACTGCCCGCCCGACTTTCCGGTCTGCGTGTGCGGTAAGACGCCCGAGCTCCGCTCGACCTCGCGGAAGGCGATCCGCCCCAGTGCCTCCGAGACCGCGTCCAATCCCAGGTCCTCGTCCGGGCGTCTGCGTGTAGGAGTCAAGGTTTAGTGGCCCTCCCGGCCACGTTCGGCGGCGCCTGGCCCGCGATCACGCGGCGCCAGCGCCGCCCCTTGCTCTTACCAAGGCTGACAGCCTTGGCTGCGAACGAGTGCGGCCGCCGGCTTGGTGCTCGCTACCCAGGCATCCACCGATGCGACCGGGAGGACCACTAATGGCTGCCTGGGCCGCCGCCAGGGCCGAACAGACAGTCGCACTGCCGCGCGCGCGACCGCGTGCCGTCAGGCGCGAGCGCCGGGTTACGGGCGGGGTCTTTTGGATCGGGATCGTGGCGACGCTGCTCGCAGGCGTCGTGGCGACCAACGTCGCCGTCCTGCGCCTGAACATGAAGCTCGACAGCCTCGGCCGTCAGCGCTCCGACCTGCAGGCCCAGAACGCGCAGCTCTCGTCGCAGCTGTCGAGTGCCGCCTCCGCTCCGCGGATCCAGAAGCTCGCGGCGAAGCGACTCGGCTGGGTCCAGGCGACCTCCGACCAGACGACCTACCTCACCCTCCCCTAGGTGAGCGCGTGAACCGCCTCGTCAACCGGCGGATCAGGCTCTTTCTCGCGGCGATCGCTCTCGCGTTCGCGGGGCTGCTCGTACGTGCGACGTGGCTGCAGACGGTGCGGGCCGAATCGCTGTCGAGCCTTGGACTGACGCAGCATCGGGAATCGGTCACCATTCCCGCCGGCCGCGGGACGATCTACGACCGCGGCGGCGTCGAGCTCGCGCTTGGCGAGCGCGCGACGACGGTCTATGCGAACCCGATGCAGATCGCGAATCCACGCCGCGCGGCCGTCGCCGTGGAACGCACGCTCGGGCTGAGCGCCGATCGGCTCCTCCCGATCCTCGCCGACCGTTCGCACGGCTTCGTGTACGTAGCCCGTCAGGCGGACCCGGCGCAGGCCGCCGCTTTGAAGCGCATGAAGCTGCCCGGGTTCGGCTTCTACCCCGAGGAGCGCCGCACTTACCCGCAAGGATCGGTTGCTGCGCAGGTCCTCGGGTTCGTCGGGACGGACGGCAATGGCTTGTCGGGGCTCGAGCTGAAGTTCGAACGGGCGCTCGCGGGCCGCGCCGGCAAGGAGACGATCGTCAAGGATCCGAGCGGCCGCGTCATCGAAGTGCAGGGAGAGCGTCCAGAAGTGCCGGGGCGCGACGTGTACCTCACGCTGGACCACAGCATCCAGGCGAACGCGGAGGAGGTGCTGCGCGAGACCGTGCGCAAGTGGGCTGCCAAGAGCGCAAGCGCCATCGTGCTGGATCCGCGAACCGGCGCGATCCTCGCGATGGCTGTCCAGCCCGGCTACGACGCGAACCGTTTCCCGTCGGCGCCGATCGACTTGCAGCGAAACAGAACGGTCACAGACACGTACGAGCCCGGCTCGACGTTCAAGCTGATCACGGTCGCGGGCGCCCTCACCGAGCGGATCGTCGCGCCGACGACGCGCTTCAGGCTGCCGTACTCCTTGCATGTCGCCGACCGCGTCATTCACGACGCCGAGAAGCGCAGCACCGTGAACTACTCCGTCGCACAGATCCTCGCGCACTCGTCGAACATCGGCGCGATCACGCTGGCCCAGATGCTCGGCCGCACCCGACTGTCCTCCTGGATCACCCGGTTTGGCTTCGGGCGGACGACGGGAGTCGACTTCCCCGGTGAGAGCCCGGGCATCGTCCTGGCGCCTGACAAATGGTCCGGCTCGACGATCGGGAACGTTCCGATCGGGCAGGGGATCGCCGTCACGCCGGTTCAGATGGCGGCTGCCTATGCGGCGATCGCGAACCGCGGCGTCTGGTCCAAGCCGCATCTCGTCGACCATGTCGCCGGAGGAGGCCGCCCCTCGCTCAACAAGCGGCGGCTCGTCTCGCCGCGAACCGCAGACCAGTTGATGATGATGCTGAAGGACGTCGTCGCCGAGGGAACCGGGCAGTACGCGGCAATGCCGGGCTACCAGGTGGCCGGCAAGACCGGGACCGCACAGAAGCCCGATTCTCATGGGGGCTATGCGAGCGACCGCTACGTCGCATCGTTCGTCGGGATCGTGCCTGCTTCCCGGCCGCGGTTCGTCATCCTGGTCGCGGTCGACGAGCCTCACGGTGCGATCTGGGGCGGCACCGTCGCGGCGCCGGCCTTCCAGCAGATCGCGCGCTTCGACCTGCAGTACCTCGAGGTCCCGCCCGACGCGGCGCCCGGCCAGTAGGACAGGTCCGGGGGACTGTCCCTGGGACATGGCTCTCGCGTGTACCAGGTGCGGGAGCCGGTCCAGCACGGTGCAACAGTAACGCCGTAGGACGCCCACACTAGACTTGGGCGGCGAAATGCAGCTGGAGCGGCTCATCGCAGCGCTCGCTCCGACCGACGTCGTCGGAGACGGTGCCCTCGAGATCCGCGAGCTGGCGTACGACGCGCGGGAGGTGCCACGCGACTCCCTGTTCTTCTGCGTCCCGGGCGCGAAGGCGGACGGCCACGATTTCGCGGCCGAGGCGCTCGAGCGGGGGGCGGCCGCGCTCGTGGTCGAGCGCAGGCTCGTGCTCGATGCGCCGCAACTGGTCGTGCCCAGCGTGCGCGCCGCGATGCCGGTGGCCGCGGTGGAGTTCTTCGACGATCCGACGGCGCGGCTGCCCGTCGCGGCGGTCACCGGCACGAACGGCAAGACGACGACCGCCTATCTGCTCCAGTCGATTCTCTCCGCCGCAGGTCAGCAGCCCGGGCTCCTCACCAACGTCGAACGGCGGGTCGGCACGGACGTGCGCGAGGTCGGTCTCAATACGCCCGAGTCGATCGACCTTCAGCGCCTTTTCCGCGAGATGCTCGAGCAGGGGAATCGCGCCTGCGTGATGGAGGCAACCTCGATGGCGTCGGTGAAGGGACGGCTCGAGGGGACTCGTTTCGCCGTGCTCGTCTTCACCAACCTGACGCAGGACCACCTCGACT
>DASWGR010000105.1:0-4789 GCA_036393535.1 Gaiellaceae bacterium
CGGTGGAGGGGGTCTGGGGGAACCGGGAGGTTCCCCCAGCTCGAACCTGTGAGTCCCTCACGGGAGCAAGCCGAAGGCGAGCGACCGTCACGCGACGCTGGTGGAGGCGAGGTCGAGCTTGGGAACGGGAACGGCGGCCAACACCGTCTCGAGGATCGCGTCCGGCGTCACTTCTTCCGCGAGCGCCTGGTACGTGAGGACCAGACGATGGCGCAACGCATCCTTCGCCAGCACGTGCAGGTCCTCCGCCAGGACGTAGTCGCGGCCCCGTACGAGCGCGAGCGCACGCGATGCCTGCACCAGGCTGATCGGTCCACGCGGGCTGGCACCGTAAGCGATGAAGTCCTTCAGGTCTTCGACTCCATGGGCGGCCGGGTTCCGCGTGACGGTCGCGATGCCGACGGCATAGCTGACGAGAGCCGGATCGACGTACACGTCGAACACTGCGCGCTGCAGCGATTGCAGATCTTTGAGCGAGAGCGCCTGTCGCAGCTCGGGCGCCGCGACAAGCTGGCGCTGCACGATCGTCAGCTCCTCGTCGTGTTCCGGATAGTCGATCAGCACCTTCAGCATGAAGCGGTCGACCTGCGCCTCGGGCAGCGGGTACGTTCCTTCCGACTCGATCGGGTTCTGCGTCGCCATCACGAGGAACGGATCCGGAACGGGGTAGCTCGTGTGCCCGATCGTGACCTGCCGCTCCTGCATCACCTCGAGCAGGGCCGACTGGACCTTGGCCGGGGCGCGGTTGATCTCGTCGGCGAGCAGGAAGTTGCAGAACACCGGACCGAGCTCCGTCTCGAAGGCGCCCTCGCCGGGTCGGTAGATGCGGGTGCCGACGAGATCGGAGGGAACGAGGTCGGGGGTGAACTGCACACGGGAGAACGAGCCTCCGAGGACGCCGGCCGTCGTCTTGATCGTCAAGGTCTTTGCCAGGCCCGGCACTCCTTCGATCAGGAGGTGGCCCTGAGCGAGCAGGCACACGAGAACTCGCTCGAGCATGTCGTCCTGGCCTGCGATGACCCGCCGGATCTCGAAGAGCGCCTGCTCGAGCCGGTCTTTGGCCTCGGCGGGCGAGGGCACGGGCAGGTCGTTGGGCTGCTCGGTCACGTCGTCTCCCTCCTTCGCTTATACAGAGTCATATACGAGAGCAGGAGAACTTAAGTTTCTCCTGAGAGGCCAGAGCGCTTCGGTGGACAAGAGCGGCCCTGAGGACATAGCCTTTGCTCCGTGACGAAATTCCTGATCGAACGGAAGTTCCACGTCGGCGAGGCCGACATGCCCGAGGTCAGCCGACGCTCGAAGAGGATCGCGATCGAGAGCTATCCGGAGATCACATGGCTGCACAGCCACGTGGTCGTCGACAGCGCCGGGACCGTGAAGACCTACTGCATCTACGAAGCACCGACCGAGGACATCGTCCGGGCCCACGCCGCCGAGCTCGGCCTCCACGATGTCGAAGGGGTCTACGAGGTCGCGGGCGACGTCACACCGGACGACTTCCCGCTGGACTAGTGCCCTTCGGCGGCCTGGGCGCTTCTACGCCCCATTAGGTCCGCATCGCTGACGTGGACGACCGCGACCGCGGCAACGGCCTGCCGCTGCGTGACCTTGCGCCGGAGCTCCGGATCCTCGTCACCGATCAGATCCAGCGCCTGCTGGTAGAGCCCGACCGCCTCCTCCTTCGCCCAGCCTCGCCCGGCCTGATCGCCCGCGATCACGAGATAGTGGGCGGCCCGCCGGTCCTCACCGGCTTCCCGCCAGTGCTGCGCAAGAGCCGAAGCCGCGGCGGGAGTCTCCGACGTCGTCTCCTCGAGGAAGGCCGCGACTTCCGCATGTCGCTTGCGCCTCTGTGGGCGTGGAAGGGTCGCATACGCCGCGTCGCGGATCAGATCGTGCTTGAAGCTGAATTGCTGATCTCCACGCAGCCTGGAGACGGGCTCTCGCCGAATGAGGTCTCGCCCCTCGAGCGAGTCGAGCAGCTCGGCCAGGTCGAGCTGGCCTGAGGACATCCGCTCCAGCGCGCCTGTCCAGAAAACCTTTCCAACGACCGCTGCATCGAGCAACACCGTCCGCTCGCCGGGCGGGAGTGCGTCCAACCGCGCCGACACGATGGCGCGGATCGTCGTGGGCAGCTCTGCGGCCGTCGCTTTCGCGTGCTCGGCCACCGACGCCGCCAGCTCCTCGATGAAGAGAGGATTTCCTTCCCCGACGAGGCCGATCTCGCCGGACTGCCGGCCGGGTTTTTGCATCTGCAGCAACACCTGGGCCGCCAGCTCCTTCGCGTGCTCCTCGCTCAGCGGCTCGACCGGAAGGGCGGTGAACCCGGGCAGGCCACCTCCCCAGGATTGCCGGCGCTCGAGCAGATCCGGACGGGCCAGGGCGAGCAAGAGGAGCGGGACGTCTCGGACGCGCGAGGCGAGCACCTCGAGCAGGTCGAGCATGCCGGCGTCCGCCCAGTGAATGTCTTCGAAGATGAGCACCGTCGGTCGCTCCTGGGCAAGCGCCTCAACCAGGCGACGGGCAGAGAAGAACAACGTCTGGCGGTCGCCGACGCCGCCCTCCCTCCCCACACCGATCAGCATTGCGATGTGCGAGGAGGCGTCACCCGCGTCGCCGCCGAGCAGCTCTGCAACTGCTTCGTCGAGCTTCTTGCCGGCGGTCTCGGCCTCGTCCGTGTCGAAGATCTTCGCCACCTGTTTCACCTGGGTGACGAAGGCGCCGTACGGGATCACCTCGCCGTAGGGAAGGGATCTGCCCTTGATCACGCGCGCGCCTCCGGCCTGCGCGAGCTGCCCAAACTCGCTTGCCAGCCGCGTCTTGCCGATGCCGGCCGGGCCGAAGAGTGTCACGAGTTGCGGCCGCCGCTCGGCGACAACTCGCTCCCACGTCCGTTCCAGAACGGCCAGCTCCGACTCTCGCCCCAGCATCGCCACGCGACCTGCGGCGCGCTCACCAGGACCGGCGGAAGCGGCGAGGGCCCGCCACACACGCACCGGCTCTTGCTTGCCCTTGGCGACGACGGGCTCCGCGTTTTCGTAGCGAATGACAGAACGAGTCGCTCGATACGTCTCTTCACCGACGAGGATGCCGTTGACCGGAGCCGCCTCCTGCAGGCGCGAAGCAGTGTTGACGACGTCGCCCGCGACAACCCCTTCCCCATGCGCGACGCTTGCAGCGAGCGACACGAGAGCCTCGCCCGTGTTGACCGCGATGCGGATCTTCAGCTCGAGCTCGGCATCGTTTCGATTGAGCTCGTCGACGGCGGCGCGCATCGCGAGCGCAGCTCTGACCGCACGTTCCGGATCGTCCCCGTGGGCCAAGGGCGCTCCGAAAACCGCCATTACGGCATCGCCGATGAACTTCTCGACGGTGCCGCCGAACGCCTCGATCTCGGAGCGAACGCGCGCGAAGTACGGCGTCAGGATCGCCCGGACGTCCTCAGGGTCGAGGCGCTCGGCGCGTGCCGTGAAACCGACGAGATCCGCGAAAAGAACCGTGACTACCTTCCGCTCCTCGCGCAGGCCGTGCGACCGGTCCGGGAGCGGTTCCCCGCAGGCCAGGCAGAACTTCGCGACCGGCGGGTTCTCCTGGCCGCAACTCGGACAGATCGTCACCGCCAAAGCGTACGGGCGAACGCGGAGGCGGTCTAGGTGCCGGCCGGCCCTTCCCGGCGCCGATAGAGCACAAGAGCCGCTGCAAAGGCAATTCCGGCCGTCACGGCGGCGGCGATCGTGATGCGATCACGGCTGGCCGAAGCTCCGCCTTTCGGCACCGCGATCCGGCGGCCTCCCGCAGCGGCCAACCGCTGCACTGCGACGATCGCTGCCTCGACCTCTTTCGTCGCGTTCCGCCCGGGAGGCGGGAGCTTCTTGAGCACGGCACCCGCCTTCGGATCGGGATCGCCTTTGACGGAATAGCCGTACCCCATCGGCATGACGACAAGCAGCCGGTCGCGGTACACGAACGAGAGCTCGAGCCCGAGGAACTCCGCGTACTTCTGCGGCTTGCCGAAAAGCGAGAAAGCCGTGCCGAGATCGGACGGGCTGAGTATCACCGCGACCCTGATCCGGAAGTGTTGCTTGTCGGCTTCGCGAAGGGTGCCGTCGAGGCGCTTCACCGCGCCGTTGTCGATCTTCGTCGTGAACGGGAGGAAGACGTTCTGTGCCAGGAGGTAGTCGCTGGCCGGGTCGCCGTTCGCCCACGCCGCCGACGGCGCAAAAAGACAGACGGTCACAACAACAAGGACCGCCAGCCGCCTCTTAACCAAACGTGTCAACCGCCAGAAGGATGACAACGACGCAGGCTCCCATTCCGGCGGCGAGCGACACCAGGGAGGCTACGAGTAGGAGGGCAACGCTTTTCATCCGGTTGTCCGATCCACGAGCGTGATGGTGAACGGTTGTTGCCCGGGCGGTGTGATCTCGAACGACAGTCCCCAGTGCCCGACCATGACGAGCGCGGGAGCGGCACGCTCGTAGAGCCCGGGCGCCAGCTCGGGCAGAACGGACTTCTGGGTGCCCATCTCCATGTCGAGCATCGCGAAGCCGGCGATCACGGTCAGGTGGCGGACGGGCTCACCGTCTTTCGTGACCCGGATCGAGAACGTGTTGGGAGCCGCGGCGCGGTTCGGAGTAACGCGGAGCTCGATCCGTCCGTTCTTGGTCACGAGTTCCTGCACCGGGCCGGGCCCGACCCGAGCGATCGCACCGCCGGCCGCAGCAAGCGCCTTGGCAGGGGGCGGCAGGCTGGAGAGAACGGCAGCTGCCACAACCGCACCGGCGACGAGCAG
>DASWGR010000106.1:0-7684 GCA_036393535.1 Gaiellaceae bacterium
TCGATCTCGCTCGGCGTGACGGCAAAGCTCTTGAGGTGCCCCTCGATGTCCGTGAACCAGAGGAGGACGAATTCGATCCCCTCCTTCTCGATCCGGCCGTGCACCCGCTTGCGTGATTCCTCGCTCGACGTCGCCCTGTTCTGTGTCTCGACCTGCGCCATGAAATCCTCCCTTGAAACGCGAAAAGCCCCAGGCGCAGACGAGGCGCCCGAGGCTCCATTGCCTCACTGACGGATGGAGTCTATACGGTGACGCCGTGCGCCTACTGGTCACCGGTGGAGCGGGATTCATCGGCTCGCACTTCGTCAAGCGAATGCTCGCGGCCGGCGAGGACGTGCTGGTGCTGGACAAGTTCACGTATGCAGGGAATCCGGCCAATCTGCCCCAGGGAATCGACTGCCGCCGGGGCGACATCGCGACCCGCGAGGACGTCGACCAGATCGGCCCGGTCGACGTCATCGTCAACTTCGCCGCCGAGACACACGTGGATCGCTCGATCCTGGGTCCGGAGGACTTCGTGCGCACGGACGTGCTGGGGACACTCGTGCTGCTCCAGGCCGCGGAGGAGTCGAGCGCCCGCTTCGTCCAGGTCTCCACGGACGAGGTCTACGGTGACGTCGAGCCGGGCTGGTCATCACGCGAGGACGATCCGCTGCGGCCCTCGAGCCCCTACAGCGCGGCGAAAGCCGGTGGCGACCTACAGGTGCTTGCAGCGGTGAGGACGTTCGGCGTCAACGCATCGATCACGCGAGGCTCGAACACGTACGGGCCCAACCAATATCCGGAGAAGATACTGCCGCTCTTCGCGACGAACGCCCTCGACGGCGAGTCGCTGCCGCTCTACGGCGACGGCCGCCAGGTGCGGGATTGGCTCCATGTCGACGACCACTGCGCGGCGATCGAGCTCGTGCTCCGCCAGGGGGAGGCGGGCGAGGTCTACAACGTCGGCGCGAACGAGGAGCACGAGAACGTCGAGCTCACCCGGCTGATCGTCGAGCACCTCGGTGCGGATCCCTCACTCGTCCGAACCGTCGAGGACCGCGCAGGGCACGACCGGCGTTATTCGCTCGACACGACGAAGATCCGCTCACTCGGCTGGGAGCCACGGCGCGCCTGGGAGCAAGGTGTGCGCGCGACGATCGACTGGTACCGCGACAACCGTGACTGGTGGGAGCCGATCAAGCGTTCCGGCGGGTTCCGCGAGTACTACGACAAGCAGTACGCGACGCGTCTTAGTTAACAGTTCTCCTGCGCTTGCTGCCGGAGGCTGTCGATCGCATCCTTGCGTCCCTCGATCGACTCAGCCCGATCGAGGAGGTCGAGCACGCCATTGCAGTTGCCGAGCTGGAAGCGCGTGAACGCCAGGTTGTAGCTCGCGTACGCCTCGTAGAGCTTCCCGGTGTTTTGCAGCTTCCGGATCGCCTGTTCGAGCAATGGCAGAGCCGCTGTGTAATCGCCGGCCTGCATCTTCGCGTAGCCGGCGTCGTTCAGTGCCTCACCGCTCGGTTGGGGCGACGGCGCACCCGCCGCGGGCGAGGTCGTCACAGTGACGGGCTTCTCCACCGTCGTGACCTGCCCCTGGGTTGTGACACGTTGAGTCTTGGTGATGATCGTCGGTGTGCCCGCTCCCCCGTCACCACGCGTGAGGAAATACGCCAGCATTGCCCCACCGATTGCACCGAGAATGAGAAGCACGGCGAGCAGCGGCCACGCACCGCGCGAGGTGTAGGCGCGCGACGGGGCGGGCACGTACTCCGCTTCGTCGACTCGCCGCAAGGGCCGTGTCGCTGCCGTCGGCGGAGGCGCCGCGGCAAGCTTGCTCGTCGAGCCCGCCGCCTCGCTGAACGCGGCCCTCAGTGCAGCAACGAACTCGCCCGCAGTCCCGTGACGCTCGGCCGGATCCTTTGCGAGCGCGCGCTCGAACACGGGATCGAGCTCGCGCGGTAGATCGCCGGCAGCCGACACCGCGGGAATCGGCGCGTTGATGTGAGCGGCCGCCTCCGCAGTGGCACTCTCCGATTCGAAGGGGCGCGTGCCGGTGAGCAGCTCCCACGCGACGATCCCCAGCGCATAACGGTCACTCGCCGGTCCCGCCCGGTCACCCTGTGCCTGCTCCGGTGAGAGATAGCCGGCCGTTCCGAGCACCGTCCCGGTCATCGTCAACGAGGCCATCCCGGTGGAGCTCGCGATCCCGAAGTCCGCGACGTGCACGTGCCCTTCGCCGTCGAGCATCAGGTTGGCGGGCTTGACGTCTCGGTGAACCACGCCTTCGCGGTGCGCCACGTCGAGCGCGCGCGCTGCTTCTTCGAGCCAGGTGAAGACGCGCTCCGGAGCCTGGACGCCGTCGCATTGGAGCACATCGTCGAGCGAGCCGCCGCCCAGATACTCCATGACGATGTACGGACGGCTGTCGTGCTCGCCGACGTCGTAGATCGTGACGGTGTTGGGCTCTCCCGAAAGACGGGCCGCGGACAGCGCCTCGCGGGTGAATCGTTCGCGGACGGATTTGTCCTGCGCGAAGCGCTCGACGAGGATCTTGATCGCCACGACACGGCCGAGCACCGCATCGGTCGCGCGGTAGATGTCACCCATGCCGCCGCGCCCGATCAGCTCAGGCTCGCGGTAGCGAGGCGGAAGGATCGAGGTCTTCACGGCCACAGCAGTACATCAACGGATTTGCCCGGCTGTTGGTCGCGCAAACGATGAGATGAGGGTTCCGTAAAGAACCAGGCTGCTGATGAAGCCCTTTGGTAGCCTCGGTTGCGTCCTTGTTGGGGTCAGCACGATGCGCCGAACCCTCCTACTCTTCTCCGTTCTGCTGCTCGTCGCCGGCTCGGCGCACGCACGGACCTCTGCACTCGCACAGCCGGTTCCAGCCGGAGCCGCGACGTTCGTGGTCACCGGCCACGGCTGGGGTCACGGGGTCGGCCTGAGCCAGTACGGTGCGTACGGTTACGCGCAGAAGGGAGTCGGCTACGAGGAGATCGTTCTCCATTACTTCACCGGGACGGAACTCGGCGCCGCTCCGGTCTCGCGCCTGCGCGTCCTCCTGAAGACCGGCGCCACCTCACTCGACATCGGTTCCACGGCTAACTTCAAGGTGCGCGACGCGAACGGCGTGGTGCACACCGTCACCGCCGGGACGTACACCCTGAAGCCGGCACTCAAGCTCGCCGTCGACGGCCAGGCCACGCCCCGTGCATTGCCGGGCCCACTGCTGTTCCAGCCCGGAGCTGCCGCACTCGGCCTCAAGCAGCGCTACCGCGGCTCGATCCAGATCGACGTCGTCGCCGGCAAGCTGCGCGCGATCAACATGGTCGGCCTGGAGCAGTATCTCTACGGCGTCATCCCATCCGAGATGCCGTTCACCTGGCTCCCGGAGGCGCTGAAAGCCCAGGCAGTCGTCGCGCGCTCGTACGCGCTGGCAACGCGCAGGACCGGTGCGTTCGATCTCTACCCCGATACGCGCAGCCAGGTGTATCTCGGGATCGAGCATGAGAAGCCGTCGACGAATACCGCAGTCAACGACACGGCCGGCCAGGTCGTGCTGTACGAGGGCGAGGTCGCAAAGACATACTTCTTCTCGACGTCGGGCGGGCGCACTGCGTCGGCGGAGGACGTTTGGGGAGAGCCCTTGCCGTACCTAGTTTCGGTCCCGGACCCGTACGACTCGATCTCGCCACACCACGATTGGGGCCCGCTCGTCTTCACGGGGGCAAAGCTCGCCAAGGTGCTGAAGCTGAAAGGCCGCGTGGTCGATCTGCAGCCGGAGCTGAACTCGTCCGGCCGAATCAAAGTGCTCAACGTCGTTGGGACGAAGAGCACGCTCGTCGTGCCGGGCGCGGACCTGCGGCGCCTACTGGGACTTCGGTCGACCTGGTTCAGCGTCGGCGTCCTCTCGCTGACTGCGCCGCTGCAACCCGTCACCTTCGGAGGACGTGGCAAGCTGACGGGCATTGCGCGCGGCCTGACAGATGCTGTCCTGCAACGGCAGCAGGGAGACACCTGGACGGAGGTTGCGGCTCTGACGGCGGACGAGAACGGCGTCGTGACGGCGCTGGTGAAGCCCACCGTCACCACGCGCTACCGACTATCGAGCGGCAAGGTGAACGCAGAGTCCGTACGCGTTCCCGTTGCGCCGCTCGCGCGTTTCTATCCGACACGAAGACAAGATCGGTTGAGCGGCTACGTTCGCCCGACGTCGCTGGCCGGCACGACGGTCCTGATCCAGAAGCAGCAGGGCGAAGCCTGGTCCACGGTCGGGCAGGCAACCGTCGAGGCAAACGGTGACTTCCTTGCGAAGCTGCAGCTCACGACCGGCGTCTATCGCGCGCGAGTCAGCTCGGGCCACGGGTTCGTGGTCGGCTTCTCGCCGGTGCTCCAGGTCTCCACCTCGTGAAGACAGCCGCTCTTGCGGTCCTGGCGCTCGCCCTGGCGCCGGCCGCTGCCGCGCTGCCCTTCCGCGCGGGCTTCGTCCCGACCGACCCCCTCGCGCCGAAGCAGTACTACCTCGCTCAGGACCACACCTTCGACGCCTTCCCGACAGACCTTCCTGTCGTGAACCCGGTCCGTGTCGCGATCATCGACTCGGGCATCGATGGCAGTCACCCGGAGTTCCGCTCCCGGATCTGGCTGGCCAGGAGCTGGGTGGGAGGCAGAGCGGACACCGACGAGGAGGGCCACGGCACCTTCGTCGCGGGAATGATCGCTGCGGCCATCAACAACAACGAGGGCATCGCCGGTATGGCGTTTCCCGCGCAGCTCATCATTGCCAAGATCGCGCGCGCGGACCAGTCCATCGACGTCCGCGACGAGGCCGAAGCAATCCGCTGGGCGGTCGACGCCGGTGCACGTGTGATCAACCTGTCGATCGGCGGCCTGCGCGATCCGTTCAACCCGCGACGCGACACGTTCTCGCGTGTCGAGGCGAGCGCGATCAACTACGCCGTCAGCCGCGGCGCCGTGCTCGTCGCGGCGGTCGGGAACTCCGATGACGCACCGCAGTCGCCGTGGCCGTTCGCCAGCTACCCAGCGGCGCTGCCGCACGTGATCGGAGTGAGCGCGCTCAGCCCGACCGGCAACGTTCCGCAGTTCTCCAACCTCGACCGCATCTACAACGACATCTCGGCGCCCGGGCAGGAGATCTATTCCACCCTGCCTCGAGCGCTGACGGCGCTCCATCCGCTCTGCCAGAACCAGGGGTATTCAGATTGCGGACCAGACGAGTTCCGCCACGCGGCGGGCACATCATTCGCGGCACCACAGGTGACGGCGGCCGCGGCGATCCTGCTCGCACTCAAACCGACGTTGCAGCCGGATCAGGTCATGAACCTCCTCGAACGCACGGCAACCGACCTGAACGCGTCGAACGGTTGCAAGCAATGCCCGCTGACGCGCGACAAGTTCAGCGGCTGGGGACGGCTCGACATCGCGAAGGCGATCGGCGCACTCGAGGGGGTACTGCCGCCCCCAGACCGGCTCGAGCCGAATGACGACGCCGGCGGCTCTGCCGCCCGGATCGGAACGAGAGTCACTTCCATCAAGGCGACGATCGACTTCTGGGACGATCAGATCGACGTCTACCGCCTCTATCTAAAGAAGAACCAGAAGCTGAAGCTCACGCTCAACGGCCCCGAGGGCTCCACCTCGAACCTGCTGCTCTGGAAACCGGGGACGATACGGGTGAACGAACTGCGCAACCAGCATCTCCGCGCGGCCCAGGCGATCGGACCAGGTCCGACACACGCGATCGGTTACAAGGCGCCGGCGACCGGCTGGTACTACGCGGAGGTCAAGGTCACCGCGCCAGGCTTCGGCCCGTATGAGCTGACGATCGCGCGGCGTTAGAGGTCTCCCTAGTTCTCGAGGAGCTCTTCGGGCGAGACGTCGCGCAGAGCCCGCGCCGGATTGCCCACTACGACGACACGCGCCGCGACGTCCTTCACCACCACGGCACCCGCCCCGACGAACGCCTCTTCGCCGATCTCCACCGCAGGGCAGAGCACGGCCCCGGCGCCCACACGCGCTCCACGCCTGATCGTCGGGCCCTTGCGCAGGGCGTGCCGCTTCTCGGTGCGTCCCATGAAGTTGTCGTTCGTCGTAATCACCCGCGGCGCGATGAACACGTTGTCCTCGAGCGTGGAATAGGCCGTGATGTACGCGTCGGCCTGGATCTTCGTCAGCGCGCCGACCGTCGTGTCGTTCTCGACGAGCGCGCCGCGGCCGATGATCACGTCGTCGCCGACGTCACAACGCTCGCGCACGCAGGCCTGGTCGCCGACGATGACACGCGCGCCGATCCGTGTCCCAGCGAAGACGATCGCACCTGTGGACACGATCGTCCCCGGTCCAAGCTCGAGCGGCGGCAGGTCCTCCGGCTTCGCCGTGGAGCGTCGCCCAAGCGTCGGCTGCTTGCCGACGACGGCGTAGTCGAGGATCCTGCAGCCGTCGCCGAGCACCGTCCCCGGATAGACGATCGCGGTCTCGGCGACCTCGGCGCTCATCTTGGTCAGGCCGTGACTGTCTCGAGCGAGGCCTGCAGCTGCTCGAGCGCACGCACGACCGCGAGGCCGTCACGCGCGGCGCGCAGCGGGTCGCCGTCGCCGCCGACGAGCTTCAGGAAGTGCTCGCATTCGAGGCGCAGCGGCTCGAGCAGCGGCACCTTCGGGCTGTGGATGTCGCCCGTCCGCGTCCGCCACTCGCCGTAGGTCGTCGTCGGCTCTTCAGGCGCCTTGTCGTAGACCGTGACCTTGCGTTCCGGCTCCATGTCGTCGAACACCGCCATCTTGTCGCGGCCGACGACGGTGATACGCCGGATCTTGTGCGGGTCCAGCCAGGAAAGATGCAGATGCGCGATCTTGCCGGACGGAAAACGGAGGTAACAGAACACGATGTCCTCGACGTGCGGGTTGAGGAACGCGTGACCGTGCGCCCACAGCTCCGCCGGTTCCTCGCCGATCAGGTAGAGGAGCACCGACAGGTCATGCACGCCGAGCGACCAGAGCGCGTTCTCATGCGTCCGGATCGTGCCGAGGTTCTGTCGGTTGCCGTAGACGCACAGGACGTCCCCGAGGTCGCCGGAATCGACGATCTCCTTCAGCTTCTGCACGCCCGGGTGGTAGAGCAGCAGGTGGCCCGGCATCAGAACGCGGCCCCGCTCCTCGGCGAGCTCGCACAGCTCTTCCATCTCGGCGCCGCGCATGGCGGGAGGCTTCTCGACGAAGACGTGCTTGCCCGCTTCCAGGCTGCGTCTGGCGAGCTCGTGGTGCGTCGGCACAGGCGTCGCGACCACGACGGCATCGACCGAGTCGTCGGTGAGGACCTCGTCGAAGTCTGCGGTCATCCTGGCGCTGGGATAGCGCTGCGCCAGGTCGACACGACGCTCTTCGTCGATGTCGCAGAGCCAGGCAAGGTCGGCGAGATCGTCGAAGTTGCGGACCAGGTTCTTGCCCCACTGGCCCAACCCCACTTGGGCTACCACACTCATAGCTTCCACACTTTGCCGGTGCCGTTCCTACCGGTTGCGTTCCTGAGGTCGACCACGACCTGCGCGCGCTCGACCAGGTCGTCGTAGTCGATGGCGCTGTGCGCTGTGACGATGACGACGCAGTCGTAGCTCTCGGGCGCGTAGTCGACGGAGCGCATGCCGTCGAACTCCGGGACGTGAGGGTCGTGGTACGACACC
>DASWGR010000107.1:0-6069 GCA_036393535.1 Gaiellaceae bacterium
TCGCGCAGCCTCGCCTACGACCCCCTCCCGGAGTCGCTCGCGGACGGGACAATCCACGAACAGAGAAATCGATGAGCGTGATCCCGATGGTGATCGAGCAGGACGCGCGCGGGGAGCGCGCCTTCGACATCTACTCGCGCCTGCTCAAGGACCGGATCATCTTCCTCGGTACGCCGATCGACGACCAAATCGCAAACCTGGTCGTGGCCGAGCTCCTGCACCTCGAGTCAGAGGAGCCGGACAGGGACATCTCGATCTACATCAACTCGCCCGGCGGCTCGGTCTACGCCGGGCTCACGATCTACGACGCGATGCAGTTCGTCAGGCCCGACATCCAGACGACGTGTGTCGGGATCGCGATGTCGATGGGGGCCCTGCTCCTCGCCGGCGGCACGAAGGGGAAGCGGACGGCGCTGCCAAACGCGAAGACTCTGCTCCACCAGGTCTCCGGCGGTTTCGAAGGGCAGGCAACCGATATCGAGATCCAGGCGCGCGAAGTAATCAGCGTCAAGCGGCGCCTGGAAGAGATCATCGCCGAGCACTCGGGCCAGCCGCTCGAACGGGTCTCGAAGGACATGGAGCGCGACTACTTCATGACGTCGGAAGAGGCGCGCGAGTACGGGATCATCGACCGAGTGATCGCGCATCATTGAGGTCTCCCGGCCGAGCCCCACCCAACGGGCTCCGCAGAGCGCCGGCAGCGGCAAGCAGTAGTTCGCTCTGCTCGTGTCGAAGTGCGCAGCTGTCGGACTTTGGCGGAAACGCGACAACCGTGTCCGCGTCGGACTACGTTTCAAGTTTCGCGGCGATGAGCGTCGGAGCGCGATCTCGCGGCCCTGTGCGCGCCGGACTACGTTCAAGATCGAGCTCGCTTACGGGCCGGTGATGATCGTCGTGGTCCACCCCCGTAGATCAGCAGGGCAGGCGAACGAGGGCGTCTCGTGATTGGTCACCAGGCGGCCGCGGTCGATGATCGAGCAGTAAGCCTCGATGTGCGGGTCGCCGAAGTTGACGTTGCAACGCACGACGGCTTGCCTCCGGAAGACGCGGCCCGTGCGGACGCACACGACCCAGCGGTACGTCAGATGACTCGCCTTCAGCCGCGTGATCAGCGCAGCCCGCACCGCGGCGGGCGAGGCGGTTCGAACCGTGCTCGCGCCGTCGCTGCTGCGGGTCGCAAGCACGGCCGCCGCGATCGCGGCCGCGGCGAGCACGGCGGCGCCGATCAAGGCCTTCCGTCTGCGCGGCGTCACGGCGTCAGCACCACCTTCGTCGCTTCCCGGCTGTCGAAGAGCCGGTAGGCCTCCGGCGCGGCCTCGAGCGGCAGCCGGTGCGTGATGATCTGCGCCGGCTCGAGCCGGCGGGTCGCCATCAAGCTGAGGAGACGTTCGCGATCCCGAACGGGATCGCCGATCGTGAACCGCAGCGTCAGTTCGCGCTCGAACATGAGCGCATTGTCGAGGGGATAGTCGGGCTCGAAGTGGGCGCCGACGACGGAGACGGTTCCACGGCCGCGCGCGAGGTGGAGTGCCAGGTCGAGAGCCCCCGGCGACCCGGCCGCCTCGATCACGACGTCGGCGCCAAGGCCGCCGGTCGCGTCCGCAACCGCGGCCTCCGCCCCGTCCGGCGCCACCGCGTGGGCGCCGAGACGTGTGGCGAGCGCCCGGCGCTCCGCAACGCCGTCGACGGCAAGGAGCGTGCCCGCCACCTTCGCAGCGCAGAGCACGGTCATCAGCCCGACCGGTCCGCAGCCAACCACTACCACGGTGTCGCCGACGCCGACGTCGCCGCGTGTCACCGAGCCGTAGCCGGTCGGGAGGATGTCGGCCAGGAAGATCGCGGTCTCGTCGTCCACCTCGTCGGGCAGCACGAGGAGACAACGGTCGGCGTGCGGAACGCGAACGTATTCGGCCTGGCCGCCGTCGAGACGTGGGTAGACGCCGGAATAGCCGAAGAGCGCGCGGCCGAGGCATTGGGAAGGACGTCCCGCGCGGCAGTGCGCGCACGTTCCGTCCGAGATCGTGCTCGTGCAGACCACGCGCTGCCCAGGTTTCACGCCGTCGACGGCCGAGCCCACCTCTGTGACTCTCCCCGCGAACTCGTGACCGAGGATCGTCCCGGTTTCGAAGCCCGGGGTCATGCCGTGGAACGGGAACAGGTCGGCACCGCAAATGGCCGTGCGGTGAACCTCGACGACCGCATCGGTCTCGTCGACGATCCCGGCGTCCGCGACCTCCTCCATACGCACGTCGCCGACGCCCGCGAGCACGACCGCCTTCATGCCGGCTGCTCGATCTCGACGAGATAGCCATCGGGGTCGACGCAGAAGAAGCGGCATCCACCCCAGGGCGGCTGGTACGGGTCCGCGAGGAAGCGGACTCCCTCTGCGGTGAGTTCGCGATGGACGGCGCGCGCATCTTCCACCTCGAGGACGAGCACGATGTTGGCCTGCGACGGATCCTTCGGCGCGCTCATCGTCACGCCCGGGCGGTCCTCTGCGGAATGGCCCTCCTCGGCAAGAGAGATGCGGGCCTGCGCTGCCAAGAATGTTGCGTAGGGCGGATCGTCGTACGTCGCGACGACCTCGAGCCCGAGCCGGTCGCGATAGAAGGCGAGCGAGGCCTCGAGGTCGGAGACGGCCAGGATCGCGCCCGCGCGCGTGGCCGGGACCCGCGCCATCAGTTGTGCGTCATGCCCGCATCGGCGACGAGGAGCTGGCCCGTGACCCAGCCGGCCTCCTCCGAAGCGAGGAACGCAACCGAAGGCGCGATGTCGGCCGCCTCACCGCGGCGCGGGATGCACTGGAGCATTTGGACGAACTCGAAGGCCTCTGCGTGCGGGCTGGCCATCACTCCCTCCGTCGCGGTGAGCCCGGGCGCGACCGAATTGACGGTGATCCCGTACTTGCCGAGCTCGCGAGCAGCAGCGCGGGTGAACGCCCAGACGCCACCTTTCGACGCGACGTAGTGGGCGAGGTTCGGCGTCCCGGCCAGGATCACGTTCGAGGTGACGTTGACGATCCGTCCGTAACCCGCATCGCGCATCGGCTTCTCGACCGCCTTCATCGTCAGGAACAGCCCGTCGAGGTTGACCGACATGATCCGGCGCCACTCGTCGAACGTGATGTCGTCCCAGGCCGTGAACGGGACGATGGCCGCGACGTTCGCGAGCACGTCCACCTTTCCGTGCCGCGAGACAGTCTCGTCGACCATGCGCTGAACGTCTTCGGGGCTCGAGATGTCCGCCTGCACCGCGGTTCCGTCGACGCCCGCGGCCGTTCGCTCGGCACCCTCGCCGTTCACGTCGACCGCGACGACCTTCGCGCCTTCGGCAGCGAGCTTGTCCGCAACCGCCTTGCCGATTCCCTGCGCCGCGCCGGTGACGATCGCGACTCGATCCTGCAGCTTCATCTCTCTGCCTCCTAACCCTCGTAGAAGTCCGGCGCGTGCTTGTAGCCGTTCCAGGCGTCCATGTCGTGCGAGAAGAAGATCTCAGCCTCGCGATCAGCGGCGACCTGCTTCACGCGCTCGATCGACGCTACTCCCGCGACCGGGTCGTAGTGGAAGCCCGGCTGCACTCCCTTCTCGAGCGCCTCGGAGGTGTAGACGACGTCGAATGCGAACACGATCGGCCGGCCCGAGTTAGGCGTTACGAGCAGCGAGTAGTGACCGATCGTGTGTCCGGGCGTCTCGAAGAGCCACAGGCCCCGCGCGAGCTCGGTGTCACCGGAGATCGTCCGGAAGCTCGCGCCCTGGTAGTCCCAGGAGCGGTCGGAGTAGCCGAAGCGCTCGAACGGCTGGCAGTTCCGCGCCTGCTCCAGTTCCCGCTCGTGCACGACGACCGTTGCCTCCGCCAGGTGTTTGTTGCCGCCGACGTGGTCGAAGTGGAGATGGGAGTTCACGAGCGTCGTGACGTCGCTCGGCTCGAAGCCGCAGGCGCGGACCTGAGCCGGGATCGTCTGTTCAGGCGTCTGCTCGGGAAGCTCGAATGGCAGCACCGCGTTCGTGTGGTCCAGATCGAAGCCCGTGTCGAACACGAAGAGGCCGTCGTCGTGCTCGATCAGCAGCCCGTAGGACGGAATCCGCACCGGCGTTCCACCGCCGATGTTCCACATCAGCTGAGCGTGGTCGATCACGATCGAGCCGTTGTCCAGGAGGTAGATCTTCACCTCGGCCTCCTAGGAGAGCGCCTTGCGGACGCCGACGAGCTTGCGCGCCCGCTCGGCCCGCAGCTGGTCGACCCGTTCGGGCGTGTACTCGTACAGCCCCCCGCCGGTCTTCATGCCGAGCTTTCCCTCGGCCGTTCGATCGGTGATCGTCTTCGACACCTCCGTGGAGTTGCACAGGTCCTGGTTCAGATAGCTGCCGACCGCCTGGTAGATGTCGAGCCCCGCCATGTCGAGCAGCTCCATCGGGCCGATCACGGCGAGCTTGTAGCCGATTCCCCAGCGCACGCACCGGTCCATGCCATCGGCGTCGATGATGCCCCGGTCGACGAGGTCGACGGCTTCGCGCATGATCGCGTACAGGATCCTGTTCTCGACGAAGCCCGGAACCTCTCGCTCGACGACCGCCTCGTACCCGATGCGCTCGACGAGGGCGACGGCTGCGTCCACGGTCTCTTCGCTCGTCCGCTCGCCCGGGATCACTTCGATCATCGGGATCAGGTGCGGCGGGTTCGACCAGTGCGTTCCCACGACGCGCTCCGGGTTTACGCACCCTTCGGCGATCTTCGTGATCGGGATCCCCGACGTATTCGAAGCCAGGATCGTGTCGGCGGCGACGTGGCGTTCGAGGTCCCGGAAGACCTCGTGCTTGATCTCGAGCTTCTCCGGTACGGCCTCGAACACGAAATCGACGTCCTCGAGCGCATCGGCCAGGTCGGCGGTGTACCGGATCGAGCCTCCCTCGACGTGCGGAGTCTCCAGCTGGTCGAGTACGCCCTCGGCCAGGCCGACGCCGGCCTTCGACCGGTCGAGTGCCTCCTCGCTGACGTCGTACATCGCCACCGCGATGCCTGCACGCGACAGCACGGCGCCCATTCCCGGTCCCATCGTTCCGGTTCCGATCACCGCGGCGCGTCGCACCGCAGGCCTGCCGGTGGCCGCGCCCGCGGCGGCCGGCTGTTTTACCGTGGCCATTTCCCCTCCTGTTTCAGTGTCTGGATTCGCCGCCAGACCCGTTCCGGAGTCAGCGGCAGCTCTTGCATGGGAACGCCCACGTCGGCCAATGCATTCACCACGGCCGCAGGGACTGCGGCGAGGGCGCCCTCCCCGCAGCCCTTTGCGCCGTAAGGTCCGGGCCCGTCCTCGTTCTCAACGATGACGCAGGTCATCTCGTCGGGGAGATCCGCGAAGCTGGGCACGCGGTAGTCGAGCAACGTGTCGTTGAGCAGCTGTCCATCCTCGAACACCATCTCCTCGAAGAGCGCATTACCGAGGCCTTGCAGCGTCGCCCCCTCGTCCTGGCGCTGGACGAGCTGAGGGTTGATCGCGCGTCCGACGTCGGCAACGGTTGCGGTCCGCCGCACACGCACGACCCCCGTCTCCGGGTCGACCTCGACCTCGGCTGCGCCGACGCAGACCTCCCAGAAGACGGGGCCCTCGGCGTACGAGCCGGTGCCTGCCGGCGCGACCTCGCCGCTGCCGATCAGCTCACCGCCCGCGAGCCCAAAATGGCGGCGCAGCAGTTCCGGGTAGGCCGCAGGCTCGAGTGGATCTCCCGCGGCGATCACGGCGAGTTGGTCGTGCACCTGCCTCGCGGCCCGCTGCACGGCGAGCCCCGCGATCGTGGTCGAGCGGCTCGCTCCAGTCGAGCGGTCGTAGGGCGTGAAGCGCGTGTCGGTCCCGCGCACAGTGACTTGCTCGATGTCGACGCCGAGCTCCTCCGCTGCGATCTGCGCGAAAACGGTGCGCGGCCCCTGCCCGACCTCGGTCGTGCCGACGAGCACGACGACCTGGCCGTCGGCCTCCAGCCGCACGATCGCCGTCGAGACCGGATGGGCGCCGGCCGCGAGCAGGCCGACCGAGACCCCACGGCCGACGTTCGCCGCCTTCGGCTCCGACCAACC
>DASWGR010000108.1:0-1736 GCA_036393535.1 Gaiellaceae bacterium
GAAAGGTCGGCGAGACCCGTTAGCGTCAATCCCACTGGGCGATGCGAACCGCGGTGCGTTCCTGGCCTTGCAGTCCGCGGTGAGCACTAGGAGGAGGCCCGTCGCCACCGACCCCCCCGAGCGACGGGCCTTTTCCTGTTCAACCGGCCTCCCGCGGGCGCTGGTACCGTGGCCGCCGGTTTGGTTCAGCGGGTCTTGCTTGCATCGCCCCGGGGATATTGCGCCGGAGTAGAACGCGCCGTCGAAACGGTGGAGCGTGCCCTGTCGCTCTACGGGGCCCCCGTCTACGTCCGCAAGCAAATCGTCCACAACGCGCACGTCGTCCGCGACCTCGAAGGGCGCGGAGCCGTGTTCGTCGAGGACGAAACCGAGGCTCCGCCCGGAGCGATCCTCGTCCTCTCGGCTCACGGTGTTGCCCCGTCGGTCTACGAGCGCGCCGCACTGCGCAGGCAGACCACGATCGATGCGACCTGCCCCCTCGTGACGAAGGTGCACGTTCAGGCGCGACGCTACGCAGCAGAAGGTAGGCGCATCGTCCTCATCGGACACGCCGGGCACGAAGAGGTCGTGGGGACAATGGGCGAAGCCCCGGATGCGACCATGCTCGTCGAGAGCGTCGAGGACGCGGAAGCGCTCGAGCTTCCCGCCGGCACGCCCCTCGCCTACATCACGCAGACCACGCTCTCGGTCGACGAGACGACGGAGATCATCGACGTGTTGAAGCGCCGCTTTCCGCACATCCACGGTCCCCAGCGTGAGGACATCTGTTACGCGACCTCGAACCGCCAGTGGGCGGTGAAGGAGATGCTCGGCGAGATCGACCTCCTTCTCGTCATCGGGTCGCGCAACTCGTCCAACTCGAACCGTCTCGTTGAAGTGGCCCAGCTCGCAGGCGTCGAAGCGCATCTGATCGACGACGAGACGGAGATCGAGGAGCGCTGGTTCGACGACGTGGAGACGGTCGGGCTGACGTCGGGCGCGTCGGCGCCGGAGCGACTCGTGACGCGGGTTTGCGACTGGTTCCGCGCTCGGGGCGTGAACGAGATCAGCTCGTTCTCGTCGGCTTACGAGGACGTGGTCTTCCGGCTACCCGTCGAGCTGCGTCGAGCAGAGACTTCGGCCGCCTGATCGGTTCGAGGAAGCGGGCCAGCCGGGCCGCCTCCGCCTCGCGCAGTGAAACGGCAGCTTCTGCAACGCCGGTGTCGCTCCAGACGCTGAAACGCACGTGGGGGTCTTTGGTCAGGTAGCGCGACACGCGCAGCGCCTTGCCGGCATCGCGTGGATGCGGCGCGAAGAACTCGACGATCTTCGTGCGCTGCGGCGACGCGCACCAGGGACAGAAGCGGAAACGCTCCTCGATCTCTCCTCTGCAGCGCGGACAGCGCGCCATGGCTCGTAGCCTGCCATAGCATCGGGCGATGCGCGAGGCCCCGGATCGGGTCCGGCGGTTGCCTGACCAGTACTTCACGGCCCTGCTCGCCAAGGTTGCGGCTGCGACGCTGCACGGCGGCGAGCCGCTGGTCGACCTCGGCCGCGGCAATCCTGAGATCGGGCCACCTGAGCACGTGGTCCGAGCGCTCGCGGACTGCGCCGAACGCCACGACGTCCACGGCTACGCGCCGTTCTCGGGAGTGCCCGCTCTGAAGGAGGCGATCGCGGTCCGTTACGGCGAGGTGTACGGGGTGCACCTCGACCCCACGCGTGAGGTTGCCGTCTTGCCCGGGACGAAAACGGGC
>DASWGR010000109.1:0-1821 GCA_036393535.1 Gaiellaceae bacterium
CGAGCACGTGGAGATGCAGTTCCTCTCCGACGTGTACCTGCGCTGTCCCGACTGCAACGGCAGGCGCTTTCGCGATGAGGTCCTCGAAGTGAAAGTCGGGAAGAAATCGATCGCCGACGCCCTCGAGCTGACCGTGTCCGAAGCGATCGTTTTTTTCGGCGAGCCCGAGGTGAAGCGCGCGCTCGAGCCGCTCGCCGACGTCGGGCTCGAGTACCTGCGGCTCGGGCAGCCCGTTCCCACGCTCTCCGGCGGCGAGGCGCAGAGGCTGAAGCTCGCGGGGCATCTGGTGGAAGCGGCAATCGACTCTCGCCCTCTCCCGCAAGCGGGAGAGGGAAAGAAAAAGCACGCGGCAACTCGTCTCTCCCTCTCCCCCGAAACGGGGGAGAGGGTTGGAGTGAGGGGGAAACTCTTCCTTTTTGACGAGCCGACAACGGGGCTTCACTTTGACGACGTCGCCAAGCTGCTGCGCGCGTTCAGGCAGCTCATCACCGCGGGGCATTCGCTCGTCGTCATCGAGCACAATCTCGACGTCATCCGCGCCTCCGACTGGATCGTCGACCTCGGGCCCGAGGGCGGCGACGCGGGAGGCAGAATCGTGTGCACCGGCACGCCCGCGGAAGTCGCCAGGCACCCGAGCTCGCACACAGGCCGGGCGCTGCGCGAATACGAGGCGGCGCTCGGGACACCCCTCACCCGTCCGCTGCGCGAGCCTCCCTCTCCCCGCGTGCGGGGAGAGGGTTGGGGTGAGGGGGCGATCGGAATCCACAACGCCCGCGAGCACAACTTAAAGAACATCAGCGTCGAGATCCCGCGCAATCGATTCACCGTCGTGACCGGCGTCTCGGGCTCGGGAAAATCGACGCTCGCCTTCGACATTCTCTTCGCCGAAGGCCAGCGACGCTACCTCGAGTCGCTCAACGCCTACGCGCGCCAGTTCGTCCAGGGTGCGGCGCGACCGGACGTGGACGCGATCTTCGGCATCCCGCCCACCGTCGCGATCGAGCAGCGCACCAGCCGCGGCGGTCGCAAGAGCACCGTGGCGACGCTCACCGAGATCTACCACTTCCTGCGCCTGCTTTACGTCAAGCTCGGCACCCAATACTGTCCCGACTGCAACGTTCCCATCGAGCCGCAGAGCGAGGAAGCGATCGCCGCGCGGCTCCTGCGCGATTACAAGGGCGATCGCATCGGCCTCCTCGCCCCGCTCGTCGTCAACAGAAAGGGCTATTACACCGATCTCGCCAAGTGGGCGCACGGGAAAGGCTATGGCTTTCTTCGGGTGGACGGCGAGTTCCTCCCGACCGACAGGTGGCCGCGGCTGTCGCGCTTCCAGGAGCACACGATCGAATTGCCCGTCGCCGACCTGCGCGTCGACGCCGGGGGCGAGTCCGAGCTGCGCCGCGCGTTGTCGCTCGCGCTCGAGCACGGGAAGGGCGTGGTGCAGGTGCTTGCGGGCCTCGATCGGCTCGAAGCCGCAGCCGCGAGCTCGCGCGCCGGGCGGGTCGAGGTGGAGCTTCCGATGTCCGTGTTCTCGACCAAGCGCTCCTGCCCTTCCTGCGGTTCGAGCTTCGCCGAGCCCGACCCGCGGCTCTTCTCCTTCAACTCCAAGCACGGCTGGTGCACCGCATGCTACGGCACGGGTTTGAAGCTCGACCAGGTGGACTGGGACGAGGAGCGCCGGAAGACCGGCACCGAGGACCACGTGCTCGATTCGTGGATCGAGTGGCTGGAGGTGGACGAGGCCTGCCCGGCGTGCGAGGGCAAGCGCCTCAACCGGGAGGCGCTCGCCGTGCGCTGGCGGGGCCGGTCGATCGCGGAGCT
>DASWGR010000110.1:0-8767 GCA_036393535.1 Gaiellaceae bacterium
GCCCGGTCCTCGTCCACTAGCGCGCGTTCGAAGTTCTCGGTGAAGAGGTCGCGCGTTACGCGAAGCGGCAGCTCGGCCTCCTGGTAGAGCAGGGTCGGCGGCTTCGACTTCTTGGCGCGCGCGTCGATCGACTTCCAGACCTTCTGCAGAAAGAGGAGGTCGCGCTCGATGTCGTCGGCGGACGCACCTTCCGCGGCCGTACGGACGATCACGCCGCCGCCCTTGAGGTCGAGAGCCTTGAGCACGTCCTTCAGCCGCGCGCGTTCATCGTCGTCGAGACGCCGCGAGACGCCGAACCCGTCGCCGTTCGGCTGGTAGACGACGAAGCGGCCCGGCAGCGAAATCTCCGTCGTGAGCCTCGCCCCCTTCGTCTTCATCGGGTCCTTGACGGCCTGCACCATGATCGTCTGGCCGCGGCTGATCAGGTCCTGGATCTTCTTGCCGTGCCTCGCCTTGCCTTCGAGCTCGGGCGTGACGATCTCGTCGACGTAGAGGAAGCCGTTCTTTTCGAGGCCGATCTCTATGAACGCGGCCTCCATTCCCGGGAGGACGTTGTCCACGGTCCCGAGATAGATGTCGCCCGCGATCGACCGGCGTTCGGGACGTTCCAGGTACACCTCTGCGACCCGGTCGTCCTCCAAAACAGCAACTCGTTGCTCGCCGACGTCGACGGACACGAGCAGCTCGCGCTTCGCCTGCGGGAGCGGCGCCCGACGGGGAGGTTCGCGGCGACGGCGCTGTTGCGGGCGCTCCCGCTCACGGCGTGGGCCGGCAGTCTTGCGTTCGGTCTTTGGCGCTCTCGTCGCCGTCTTCGCCTTCGGCTCTGAAACCTCGGTCTTGGCCTCGGCGGTCGCAGTCTTCCGTGGGCGGCCCCGGCCGCCGCGACTACCGCGACGACGTCTCGGCCTGGTGCTACTCGATTGTCCCGCTGCTCCGGCGGGCTCGGTGCTTAGAGGTTCAGTTGTTTCTTTTGAAGCGGCTGCCTCGCTGGGCGCCTTCTCCTCGGACTTTCTGGATCGAAACCAGCGCAAGAAAAATCTCCTTCGTGCGCGCGCGCTGCGGCAACGCCGGCTGGGACGGCGGCGCGGAGCGTGCGCGGCAGGTTGTGGGCGATGGAAAACATCTGCCGACAGGGTACCAACCGCCCTCCCCGGAGCCCCGGAGCCTTTCGCTCACTGGAAAACAAGCACACGTCGTCGCCGCTGCGGGCTCTGCCCGCGGCGGCTGCCCGGTCCTGAATCGAGACGTCGTCCGGCCTAGGACCTAGGGTTTCCGCCAAATGGGCGCGCCGAGAAATCATCATGGCTCGCGCGAAGCGCGAGGCGGATTTCTCGGCGTAGAGGAGGTGAGTCTCGAGTGACAGGACAACGCGAAGCGCACGAACTGCTCCTGATCGAGGAAGCGGATGCCTGGTTCGAGTACCTGGAAGCGACTCGAGGCCAGACCGTCCTGCGCTACAAGGAGGTCGAGCCCTGGGCCTGGGCCCGGCTCTCCCAGCGACTGCGCGCGATCAAGACGCGCCGGGCCAAGCTGAGGCCTGCGGCCGAAGCGGCCTAGTTTGTACCCGCGCCGCTAGCGGCGCCTGCGCGAGCGCACCGAGATCGACAGCAGGATCCCGATCGCGATCAGGTTCGCGATCATCGACGAGCCGCCCACGCTCACAAACGGGAGCGGGATGCCCGTGATCGGCGCGATGCCCATCGTCATGCCGACGTTCACGAAGATCTGGAAGAGCAACGCGAACACGAGCCCGCCCGCGACGATCGCCGAAAACGGCTCGCGCGCGAGCGTCACGATGCGTAAGCCGCGCCAGACCACGAGCAGGTAGAGCATCAGGAGCAAGGAGGCGCCGACGAAGCCTCGCTCCTCCGCGAGCGAGGCGAAGACGAAATCGGTGTGGTGCTCGGGCAAGAAATGCAGCGTGGTCTGCGTCGCGTTGTCGACGCCGCGGCCGCGCAGCTGTCCGGCGCCGATCGCGTTCTTCGACTGCGTGATGTTGTACGTCGTCCCACCCGGGTCCTGGTCCGGGTTGAGGAAGCTCGTGAGCCGGTGCTGCTGGTAGGGCTTGAGAATCGGGAGGCCGGCTGCAGGGAGGGCGCCGAGTACGAGGACCGCGAGCGCCACAGCTCCCGCCGCGATTACGGCGATGTGCGTCCAGGGAGTTCCGGCAACGAAGAGCACCGCCCCGACGGCTGCGCAATACACGAGCGCAGAGCCGAAGTCGGGCTGCAGGAAGACGAGGAAGATGGGGATCGACGCAAGCCCGAGCGCGGTGAGCGTAGTGCGCACCTCGTGCAGGCGCTTCGACCGCTCGGCGAGAAAGCCTGCGAGCGCCAGCACGAACAAGACCTTGCCGAACTCGGAAGGCTGAAAGCGGAAAAAGCCCAGATCGAGCCAGCGCCTGGACCCGCGAATCGGGCCCGCGAGCAACACGATCGCGATCATGAACGTCGTGCCGCCGAAGATCACACGCCACCGCGTGCGGTAGTGGTCTGCATCGATGAGCGTCGCCACGAGCAATCCGAGCGTGCCGATCACGACGAAGGCCACCTGCCGGGTCAGGTAGTAGCGCTGGTCGCCGGGGACGTCGTGATGCGTAATCCCGGCGATCGCCCAGAGGCCATACCCGACGAGCGCCCCGACGCTGCCGATCAGCATCCAGTCGAGGCGCCGGACGAAGGACGCGACCTCGACTGCCTCGCGCCGGCGGGCGCGGGCTGCTGCGCGGGGGTTGGAGACGTAGTCGACCATCAGTCGCTGTGGATTGGCCCGGTCTGGGTCGCCTGCTTGCCGAAGAACGACTCGAAAACCTTGAGCGCGGCCGGCGCCGCAGCGTCGCCGCCGTGGCCGCCGTTCTCGATCAGCGCGCAGACGACGAGGTCAGGCGAGTCCGAGGGCCCGTAACCGCACCACCAGGACTGGTTGAAGATCCGCGCAATGCCGTCACCGGGGTCGATCGACTTCTCCGCCGTGCCGGTCTTGCCGGAGATCGAGACTGGAAAGCTCCCGAAGATCGCAGTGGACGTGCCGAGGGTGGCGTGCGTCGCCTGGAACAGGCCCTCACGGACGACAGCGAGCGCCTGCGCGTCGACGTTGGTGGGCTGGGGCGCAGGCGCCGGCGGCGTCGGAACGGCCCGGCCGGGACTGTGGTTCGAGGAGGGCTGCTCGACGTCGAGCAGGATGTGCGGCGTGACGAGCTTGCCGCCGTTTGCGATCATCGCGTAGAAGCGAGCCATCTGCATCGGTGTTACGAGCAGGTCCTTCTGCCCGATCGCGAGCTGGATGGAGTCGCCCGGCTTCCAGAGGCTGTCGACCTGCCAATGTCCCGGATCGGTCTTCTTCGTGTACGTCTTCAAGCGCCAGTCGGGCGTGGGCAGCAGACCGCTGCGCTCGGAGCCCAGATCGATCCCGGTCTTTTGGCCGAAGCCGAACCGGCTCGCCCACGCTTGCAAGCGGGGTCCCCGGTCGGACGGCATCCCGTAGAAGCGATAGCCGACTTGGTAGAAGTAGGTGTCGCACGATCTCGCGAGTGCCGTCGGCAGGGTCATCGCCTCGTTGACGAATGGATCCCAGTTCTTGAAGGTCGTGCCGTTCTTCTCGTACGACCCGGTGCAAGCCAGAGACTCAAAGGGTTGCAGGATGTGCTCCTGCATCGCGGCGAGCGCCGTGACGGGCTTGAACGTCGACCCCGGCGGATACGCGGCATTGATTCCGCGGTCGAGCGCAGGGTAGTTCATCGCCTCCGCTGTACGCGCGGTGAGACCGGCGGTATCGAGCGCCCTCCGGCGCACGCGACCCACGTAGAGCGAGGGCGGATACGTCGGGAACGACGCGAGGGCGCGAATCGAGCCGTCGTGCGGGTCGAGCGCGACGATCGCGCCGCCGTTCGAGAACCAGCAGCCGTAACACTGCGAGTTGTGCGCGCGGTCGATGCCGTACCGCAGTGCCTCCTCCGCGGCCTTCTGCAACTTCACGTCGAGCGTCAGGCGCACCGCGTTGCCGGGATGCGCCGGGACCTTCGGCACGACCAGGCTGATCGGCCTGCCGAGCGAGTCGACGCGCAGCTGCGACAGTCCGGCTGTCCCACGCAGATACCTGTCGTAGTACGACTCGATTCCCGTTTGGCCGATCGAGTCGCCGCCTCTGTACCCCTGGCTGCGCAGAGCCTTGAGTTGATCTGGCGAGATCTCGCTGACGTAGCCGAGAACGTGCGCGGCCAGCTCCCGGTTCGGGTAGTAGCGCAGGTAGGCCGGCACGATCTGGACACCCGGAAAGTCCTCGGCCCTCTCCTCCAGGTAAAAGACCTGGGCCCGGCTCGCGCTGTCCTTGATCCTGATCGGCGTGAGCGGATCGTGGCGATGGCGTCTGATCGCCGCGCCGATCTGGTTGGCCGGAAGACCGAGCACTCGGGCGAGCGCACGGATCTCGCGCAACCGCACGCCGCGCCGCGTCGGCAGGTCGGACGACCAGATCTGGACGGCACGGCCGGGGACATTCGTCACGAGCACTTCACCGTTGCGATCCAGAATCGGGCCGCGTGGAGCTTGCACGCGGATGTCTCGGCGTTGATTGTTCTGCGACGCGCGCAGAAGCTGCTCGCCGTTCAGGACTTGCAGCGACCACAGGCGAAGAAAGAGCGTTGCGAAGACCGCGAGTGCGAGCATGCCGAGGAGCCCGACTCGCAGGGCGAGCTTCGGCGTGAGCCGGTACGGCTCTGCGACGTGAGGATCAGGCGGCAGGAAGCGCCGCGAGAGGTTGCGCTTAGCCAAGGAGACTCACCTCTCGGGTCACCCATTCACGGGGGCGAAGCAGCCGCCGCGTGAGCGAGTAGACGGGGACGGTCAGGATCAAGTTGAGCAGCACCGTCGGGCCGAGCGCTGCGAAGATGTGGTGCGCGGGCGCAGGCTCGCCGAGCATGTAGCGCAGCACAAGCGCCGAGATCTGGTAGAGGACGGTGATGACCGCGATCGACAACAGCGGCGCGTGTGCACGGTCACGTCCTGTCGTTTCACCGTAGCGACCCGTCCAGTAGCCGGCGAGCGTCAGCAGCAGAGCGGTGAAGCCGAGAGTGCCGAACACGCCCGTGTCGGCGAGCAGGCCGGCTGAGAAACCCGCGACCGCACCAAAGACAGCGCCGCGTAGGAGCGAGACGCAAACGAGTGTGACGAGCAAGAGATTCGGATGGCCGCCGAGGATGTCGACGTTCGCCATCACCGACAGTTGAATCACGACGACGAGGAACAGGAGTCCCGCGGCTTTCGCTGCATCGGCCGGCATCAAGGGGCCTCTGGAGTTCGCTTGTTTGTGATCAGCGCCGTCACGGCATCGAGTGCGGAAAAGTCGACGTAGGGGTCGATCTGGATCTGCTTGTACAGCGCGGTGTCGCTCTGGCCGACGTGGGTGACTACCCCGATCAGGATCCCGGCCGGGAAGAGCGACGGGTATCGCGCCGAGCGCCTGCCTGACGTGACGATCACATCCCCCACTTGCACGTTCGCCTCTTTGCGCACGAAATCGAGTACGAGCGAACCCTCGGCCTGACCGTGACGCAAGAGCCCGATCGCATTGGTCTTCTGGTCGCGCGCTGTAACGGCGCTGTTCTCGTCTGTCAGTAGCGTCACCTGGGCCGCGTTGCCGGTGACCTCGGTCACGCGGCCCACCAGACCGTCGCGCGTGACGATCGGTGTGTCCTGTCTGATACCGCGATCGGAACCGGCGGCGATCACGACCCGCTGTTCGAACTCGCTCGCCCAGGAGATGATCCGTGTATTCACCGGCGAGTAGTCGGCTGGAAAGAGCGGGCTGTCGACGAATTTCAGCTGCGCGCGAAGCGCGCGGTTCTGCTCTTGCGCCGACTGGCCCTGCAGCGCCTGCTGGCGCAGCTCGTTCACCTGCTGCTTCAGACGCGAGTTCTCCCGCTTCACGTGCACGAGACCCGCGAAGTAGCCGTAGACATCCCTAAATGGTCGCGCGACCCGCTCGGCGGCCACTTCGAAGGGACGGAGCACCGTCGCCCCGGCTCCCTCGATCTGGTGGACCGCCCCACCCGATCCCGAGCGGAAGGAGATCGTGATCAGCACGAGTGAGAGCAGCACGAGGCCTCCCACCACGAGCCGTCGCCTGAGCGTCGAGCGGCTGCGGGAAGGAAACGGCTGGGGTCTCGGTCTCGGTACGGACGAGCCCAGGACCGCGCTGACGCGGTTGCGAGGCACGAGAGCGACGTAGGTTAGCTAGGAATGCGGCGTAGGTTTAGTTCGAGTAGCGCCGGTGGTTGTTTCGGCGCGACTTGGCGCTCCTGTGGATCGCCTCGAATTCCTCGAGACTGCGCCCGGATCCGACCGCGACACACGTGAGCGGGCTCTCGGCCAGGTGGACCGGCATCTGGGTCTCGTGGCGGAGCCGCTCGTCGAAATTGGTCAGCAGGGCCCCACCGCCGGCCATGACGATCCCCCGGTCCATGATGTCCGCGGCCAGCTCGGGAGGGGTCTTGTCGAGGGTGGACTTGATTGCCTCGATGATCTGCTGCACCGGCTCGTCGAGGGCCCGCCGGACCTCCTCCGAGCTCAGGATGACCGTCTTCGGCAGGCCGGTGAGCATGTCTCGCCCGCGGACCTCAGCCTGCAGCTCTTCGCGCATGTCGTAGGCGGAGCCGATTTCGAGCTTGATCTCCTCGGCCGTCTGCTGGCCGATCAGCAGCTTGTACTCACGCTTGATGTGATTGATGATCGCCTCGTCCATCTCGTCGCCGCCGACTCGCAGCGATTGCGAGACGACGATCCCGCCGAGCGAGATCACTGCGACCTCCGTGGTGCCGCCGCCGACGTCGACGATCATGTTGCCCGTCGGCTCCGCGACGGGTAGGCCGGCGCCGATCGCAGCGGCCATCGGCTCCTCGATCAGGTACGCCTGCCGTGCGCCTGCACTCAGCGTTGCTTCTTCGACCGCTCGCTTCTCGACACCCGTCACGCCGGACGGAACACACACGACGACACGCGGATGCGCGAAGCGATTCTGATGCACTTTCTGGATGAAGTGCCGCAGCATCTGTTCGGTCACGTCGAAGTCGGCGATCACGCCGTCCTTGAGTGGGCGAATCGCGGAAATCGTTCCCGGCGTGCGCCCGAGCATCCGCTTCGCCTCGACGCCAACGGCGTGCACTTCGCCGGTTCGCTGGTCGATCGCGACGACGGAGGGCTCGGAGAGCACGATCCCGCGGCCGCGGACGTACACGAGCGTGTTGGCCGTGCCAAGGTCCACGGCCATGTCGCGGCCGCCGAAGCCGCCCAGCCTGTCGAAGAGCCCCATAGGACGTTCGAGTCTAGTGCCCCTGCCAGTAGTGCCGTCGGTTTTCTGGGTCGCGAGCACCAAGCCGGAGGCCGCACTCGACCGCAGCAAGGCTGGTCTGCCTTGCTAAGGGCGAGGGTGGGCTCTGGCGCCGCGTGATCGCGGGCCAGAAGCCGGCATGTACTGCTGGCAGGGGCACGGTTCAACCGAAGCCGTATACCCCGGAAAAGCGCTCCGCGAGCAAGCGAACGAGTAAAGCGACAGGGAGCCCGACGACGTTCAGGTAGTCGCCCTCGATGAAACGGACGAGTGACGCGCCACGACCCTGGATGGCGTAGGCGCCCGCACGGCCCTCCCATTCCCCGGTTGCAACGTAGGTGCCGAGCTCGCGCGCCGTCAGCTCCCGAAACGCCACCTGGGTCGCTTCGTGCTCGATGTCCTCCCAGCCTGGGGTGAGGAGGCAGAGCCCGGAGACGACGACGTGCGTCTTGCCGCTCAGCTCCTCGAGCATCTGCTCGGCCTCGGCGGCGTTGGCGGGCTTGCCGAAGATCCGGCCGTTGAGCACCACGGCTGTGTCGACACCGACGACCGGACGGTCGTCGGCGATGTCGGCGACGGAGTGCGCTTTTCGGCGTGCGTGCTCTCGCACGACCTGCAAAGGATCCGCATCTTCCGGTGTCGCTTCGTCGTAGTTCGGTGCGACGACGTCGAACGGAATGTGCAGCTGCTCGAGGATCGCCCTGCGTTGTGGAGAGGTCGACGCCAGAAGGAGCGGCGGCGACGGCGGCGCGTCAGCCACGCTTGCGCGCGACCCAGATCTCGTCAGCGGGCCACTTGCGCGCCCATTCGAGCGTCACGTACTTGTAGTAGGTATGCATTTCGGCATCCGGTTGCGCGTACAGCTCGACGAGTCGCTCGACCTCGAACCCGTTCGCATGCAGAAGGTCGATCCAGTCGCCGTGACCGAGCTGGAACTCGACCTCGCCTGTGTCCGGCCACTCGACCCTCCGCAGCTCGAACTGGGGTCGCGCGAGCTGCTCGCCCACCCCGTCCATGGTCATGCAGAGTGCGCAGACGAGCGAATTGCAGACGAAGATCAGGCGCCCGCCGGGTCGCAGCAGACGAGCGGCCTCCGGGATCCAACGGTAAGGATCGGCCCAGAGCGACGCTCCGTACTCGGAGAGGGCGAGGTCGAACGACGAATCCGGCAGCGGCACCTCCTCGCCGATCGCCTCGAGCAGCGGAAACTCGATCCCGGTTTCTCGTTGCAGCCTCCGCGCGGTCGCAAGCTGCGCCGGAGTGGGGTCGACGCCGACGACGCGGGCGCCGCGACGTGCGAGCCAGGCGGAAAGGTACGCAGTCCCGCAGCCGAGCTCGACGACGTCGAGACCGCTGACGTCGCCGAGGAGGTTCAGCTGCGACTCGGGCGTCTCGAAAACGCCCCAGTTGATCTCCTCTTGGGCCCAGGCGCGGGACGCGGAGG
>DASWGR010000111.1:0-17259 GCA_036393535.1 Gaiellaceae bacterium
GCCGAGCCCGCGCCCTCATCGAACGCGTACGCGGCGACGAGGCCGGAGGCGGCCGCAACCGACTCGGTGCGAGTGGCGGCACCGCCCGGGTTCGCGCCGAATGCGAGCAAGAGCGCGGCGAGCGTGAGTCCGGCGATGACCAGCGAACGGCGGTGCACTGATTACCCCCTCGAGTTGGCGCGCCGCAGTTCAGAGGTCGAATCGGCAACGCTACGCGACGGCGGCATCCCTCGTTCGGACGGTCTGCGTCCGACGTGCGACGAGCCCCGGCGCCCGCCGGCGGGTGCGGGCCCCAGGGCTCATCTCTTCAGCCGGATTACTTACCCGGCTTCATCCGCACCGGCGTCGGGTGCTCCGCCGAGCGGCCGGGCCTGCCCGTCGAAATCCGTAGCCGGGTAGTTGCTCGGATCGCCGGCGTTGATCGCAGGCGAGCCCAGCTTGAGATGAAGGTCGAGCGTGCTTCGGTTAACGAAGAGGATGTCCGCCACGTTCTTGTCCGTCGGACCGCACGTCGCCCCCTCGAACACGTTGTGCGAGAAGGTGACCCCGCTGCCGCCGCAGCTCCAGGGCACCTGCGGACCGACGTTGCCGATCACCTGGTCGTTGAACGATCTCGTGGTCGGCAGATAGGCGTTCTGCAGCCAGGAGTTGTAGCGGATCACGCAGTTCGTGCACTCCGGGATCTGCAGCCCGTTGTAGGTCCCCCCTCCCGTCGCGTCGTACGACTGATCGATGAAGTTGTCCTCGATCACGATGTGATCCGGCACGGAAAGACCCGCGTCGGACTTCGAGTTGTACGCAAGCGAGTCGAAGAAGGCGAGCGTGATCGTGTCACAGTGCGTGAAGACCGAGTTGCGGATCGTCACGTAGTCGGCCGGCTCGAACTGCAGGCACTCGGTGTGGTCGGCCGAGCTGCAGCGCGAGAAGTTCTGCCACCGAGTCCCGTCGAGCAGGATGTGGTTCGGCCGCTTCAGCTTCCCGCCGAGGATCGAGTCGTACTGTGGACTCACCTCCGGATGATCGGAGTTGTGGCACGGCAGATAGGTGTCCGGTCCCCAGACGCCGCCGAGGATCTGGATGTTCGTGCAGCTGTGGCAGACCCACGCGTACGGACCCTTCACGCGGAGGTTCTGGAACGTGAGGTCGTTGCTGCCCGAGGTCAGATCCGCCGGACACTGCGTCCCATCCGGCACGCCGCAACCCTCGACGTCGATGTCCTGCAGCACCGTCATGTTCTGGATCGTGAGGTGGCTGGCGCCCTTCACGCCCCGGGTGTTGGAGATGTTGATGTTGCCGTTGATCGTCACGCTGGCCGCCGGCGCGGGCTGGATGACCACGTGCTGGGTCGCGCCCTCCTTCGACGCGTCGTAGAGCAGCGTCTGCTCCGGATACGTGCCGGCCGCGACCTGCACGACCTGACCTGGTGCGGCGACGTGATAGGCGCGGTCGAAGCTGAGACACGGCGAGAACTGCGTACACCCGTTCGAGTCCGAGCCGGTCGGCGAGACGTACACCGCGGCGCCGCCGACGCTACACGCGCTCGTCGACGCGGTGATCGCCGCCTTCGTGGACCGGTTACCGACCGCGTCATAGGCGTCGACTGCGAGCGCGTAGCTCGTCCCGCATGCCAGGCTGTTGAAGCTGAACATCGTCCCGCCCGTCGAACCGACGTTCGCATTGTTCTGATAGAGCCCGTAGCCCGAGACGCCGACATTGTCGGTGGACGCGGTCCACGAGATGGAGACCGACGTCTGGCTCGTACTCGTCGTCTGCAGGTTGGTCGGCACCGTCGGCGCCTGCGTGTCGGAGCAAGTGCTCGTCGACGCGGAGAGTGAGGCAGACTTGGCCGAGTGATTGCCCGCCGCGTCGTACGCGTCGACGGCGAACGTGTAGCTCGTGCCACAGGACAGCCCCGAGACCGTGGCGCTCGTGGTCGACGAGGTCTGCGCCTGGACGCTGTTCTTGTAGACACCGTAGCCCGTGACGCCGACGTTGTCGGTCGACGCGCTCCACGACAGCGAGACGCTCGTCTGCGTCGCACCGGTCATCGCGAGTCCGGCGGGCACGCTCGGCGGCTGAGTGTCGGGCGGGGCCGGCGGATAGCCCACCGCGGTCGCCATGTCGGTCTGGATCTCGGCGGCGGCAAGGGCGCGACTGTACACCCGCACGTTGTCGATCCGACCCTGAAAGTACTCCCCCCAGGTCAAGTCGGCGCCGATCCGCAGCGGATCGGCGGAGGCGACGACGCTGCCGACCGCGGGCACGGACGAGACCTGAGCCCCGTTCACGTACAGGCGCAGCAGCGTACCGTCATAGCTGGCCGAGACGAACGTCCAGCTGTTCAGCGGCAACGCCGCCGTGCCCGAGACGGACGCGTGCGAGCCGACGTTGATGTAAGCGTCGGGAACGCCGCCGGTGGTCTCGAACCCGTACGGTAAGCCGCCGCCCGCGCGCTCCTTGGCGACGATCGCTCCCGACCCGCTGCCGCTCGCGGTCGGATAGACCCAAGCCTCGAGCGTCAGCGCGCCGCTCAGATCGAGCGAGGCGTTGTCGGCCACCGTCACATAGCTGGAGCTGCCGTTGAAGCTGAGAGCACCCCCGTACTCACCGGCGCTCGTCCAACTCGCGTTCGCGAGCGTGCCGGCGTTGCCGTTGCCTGAATCATCGGCAGCCGTCGAGCCCGAACCGGCATCGAACGAATACGCAGCGACGAGCGCACTGGGGCTCGGACACGGGCTCGTGGCCGCGGTCAAGGAAGCCTTCGCGGAGCGGTTGCCCGCGGCGTCGTAGGCGTCGACCGCGAGCGTGTACGACGTGCCGCACGTGAGGCCGCTGAAGTCGAACGTCGTGGACGACGGCGAACCGACGCTCGTTCCGTTGAGGTAGACGCCGTATCCGGCCACGCCGACGTTGTCGCTGGACGGGCTCCAGTTGAGCACGACGTCGGTCTGGCCGACCGAGCCGGTCGCGAGTCCGGCGGGCACGCTTGGCGCCTGCGTGTCCGGCGGTGGCGAGCCGCCGATCGCGGTCGCCATGTCAGTCTGGATCTCGGCGCCGGAAAGGGCGCGGTTGTAGACGCGGACGTCGTCGATCCTGCCCTGGAAGTACTCACCCCAGGTCAGGTCGGCGCCGATCCGCAGCGGGTCGGCCGAGTTGACGAGGCTGCCGACCACGGGCGTGGACGAGACCTGGGCCCCGTTCACGTACAGGCGCAGCAGCGCGCCGTCGTAGCTGGCGGTCACGTACGTCCAGCTGTTCTTTGGCAGCGCCGACGCGGCTGAGGCCACCGTACTCGAGCCGACGTTGACGTAGGCGTCGGGGACGCCGCCGGTCGTCTCGAACCCGTACGGGAAGCCGCCGCCCGCACGCTCCTTGGCGACGATCGCCCCTGAGCCGGTTGGGCTCGCGGTCGGATAGACCCAGGCCTCGAGCGTGAGCGCGCTGCTGAGGTCGAGCGAGGCGTTGTCAGCGACCGTGACGTAGCTGGATTTGCCGTCGAAGCTGAGTGCGCCGCCGTACTTGCCGGCGCTCGTCCAGCTCGTGTTTGTGAGCGTGCCCGTGTTGCCGTTGCCGGAGGCATCGGCGGCAGTCGAGCCCGAACCCGCGTCGAACGAGTAAGCGGCGACGAGGCCTGACGAGCCACTCGCCGTGCGAGTCGCCGCCAGCGTGGACGCCGTCATCGTCCCCGCCGCGAGAACCGGCAAGAGAAGAATCTGGAAGATTGCGCGCGGCCGCTTGGCCGCGCGAAGGCGCGGACATGCCATCGTGACTGTCTCCTCTGGTTCGAGGCGGCAAGTCCGCAGGCGCGCCCACTGGAGCGCCCGCCGCCGGATGGATTGGCGGATTAGCCGACGACAGTCAGGCCGTCGGCGTTGCGTCCGGCGGGGTCTCTACCCCGACGCCGTGCCGCGCCGGACGGATCGTGGCGCTGATGAGTGCAAACGCGACCTCCCTGGATTTTCGGATTGGAACCCTGACTTTGTGCGCATATCGCGCCTTGTCTCGACCATAAACGGAAATCCACGGAAAGAGGGTACGGGTCGCTGAAATTCGTCCTGAACGGCCCTGGACAGACGCCCGAAAAACGGGCAAGCTCTGCCGCAGAGGTCGGCGTCGTCTCCCTGGATTGGAACCCTGCGGAAACGCTGCGCCGACCTCTTTTCTCTGCCGCAAAGTGTGGAACTGTCGACAAAGGCCGCAGAACGCGTGGGAACCCCTGTCAGCCGTTCGGCATCGAGCGTGCCCCTTCCCGAGAGAGCGTAAACGCCGCTAGAGCTCGTCTGCGCCGGCGTCGGGCGCGGGCCCGCGCGGGCGGTGCTGACCGTCGATGTCGGTCGCGGGGAAATTCGCGGGATCGCCCGCGTCGACTGCAGGCGACGTCGCGAGCAAATGGAGATCCAACGTGAGCGGGTTGACGAAACCGAGGTCGGCGACGCTCTTGTCCGAGGGCCCGCAGGCGATGCCCTGGAAGACGTTGTGCGAGAAGACGATCCCGCCGTTGCCGCAGTCCGATTGGGGTCCCAGGTTTCCGACGACCAGGTTGTTCAACGAGATCTCGCCACAGGGCGCATTGCACGGCAGGTGCGCGTTCTGCAGCCAGGTGTTGTAGCGGATCACACAGTTCGTGCACTCGCCGATCTGCAACCCGTTATAGGTCGGCCCGCCGGTCGCATCGTATGACTGATCGATGAAGTTGTTCTCGAGCACGATGTGATCCGGCGCGGCATAGCCCGCCGGCGAGCGCGAGTCACCGGCCAGCGAGGTGAAGAACGCCAGCGTGATCGTGTCGCACTTCGTGAAGACAGAGTTGCGGATCGTCACGTAGTCCGCCGGCTCGAACTGCAGGCACTCGGTGTGGTCGGAACTCGTCGAGCGGGCGAAATTCTGGAACCGGGCGCCGTCGATCAGGATGTGGTTCGGCCGCTTCAGCTTGACGAAGTTGATCGCATCGTACGCGGGGCTCACCTCGGGATGCAGCGAGCCGTGGCTCGGCAGGTACGAGTCCGGCCCCCACACGCCGCCCAGGATCTGGACGTTCGAACAGCTATGACAGAGAAACGCCACGCCACCCTTCACCCGCAGGTTCTGGAACGTCAGATCGTTCGAGCCCGACGTCGAATCGGCCGGACACTGCTGCCCATCCGGAACCCCACAACCCTCCAAGTTCACATCACCCAGCAACGTCATATCCCGCACGGTCACGTGACTCGCACCCTTGATGAAGCGGCCGCCGGAAATGTTGATATTGCCGCCGATCGTTACGTCCCCACCCGACGCGGGCTGGAAGACGACGTGCTGCGTTGCGCCCTCCTTCGCCGCGTCGTACAGCAGCGTCTGCTCCGGGTACGTCCCGCGCGCTACCTGCACGATCTGACCCGGCTGCGCCGAGTGGTAGGCGCGGTCGAAGCTTCGACACGGTGCCGAGGCCGCGCGGCAGTCGCTGGCCGGCAGCGGGTTGGACCCCCGCGCAGACAGGTCGTCGCCGATGAAGACATGCGCGCTCGGCTGACCCGTATCGGTGTTCGCGTACAGCGCGTACGCGAGGTGATTGCCCGCCTGCTTGAGGATCGCCGTGCGCCACGTCGTCCCTAGTTCGCTCGGATGCACCCACGCCTCGAGCGTCATCGCGCTCGAGAGGTCGAGCGAGTCGGCGTCCGCCACGGTGACGACATCGTCGGCGCCGTCGAAGGTAAGGGCCGAGCCGTACCGCCCCTGCGCCCAAGCGGCACCCGAGATCGTCCCGACGTTTCCGTGGCCGGAAGCGTCGGCGACGGCCGCCCCGGACCCCTCGTCGAACGCGTACGCGGCGACGAGGCCCGCGGGCGCGGGCCCCGGCGACGATGCAGTGACGGGCGTCCCCATATCCGCGCCGAGTTCGGCATCCGACAGGGCGCGGCTGTAGATGCGCACATTGTCGATCTGACCGTCGAACCACTCGCCCCAGATGCCGTTGCCCCCGATCTGCAAGGGACCACTCGAAGGGTCCATCGATCCGGTGACCGCGCGGCTCGCCGTCAGCACCCCGTTGACATACAACCGAATCGCTGTCGCGTCGTACACGGCGGCGACGAACGACCAGGCGTAGTCCCCACCGTCGGGGGCGACGTACAGGTCCGCCGAGCAGGCCGACGTCGACGCGCTGATCTCGGCGCGGCTCGAGCTGTTACCAGCGGCGTCGACGGCGGCGACGCCGAGCAGATAGCTGCGACCGCAGGTGAGCCCGGAAAACGTCGCCTGCGTGAGTGTCGTCGAACCGGACGGCCGGCCGTCGAGGAAGAGCGCGTACGCGGTGACCCCGATGTTGTCCGTCGAGGCCGTCCACGCGATCGAGATGCTCGTTGCGCTCGCCGCGGACACCGCGACGTCGCGCGGTACGCTCGGCGGCGTGGCGTCCGGGCAGGTCCCCGTGTTCGCGGCGACCGTCGCCTGCTTCTTCGAGCGGTTGCCCGCAGCGTCCACGGCGTCGACGCCGAATGTGTAGGCGTGCTCGCACTGGAGACCCTCGACCGTCGCCCTCGTCGAGCTCGTGCTCAACACGAGTACGCCGTCGCGGTAGAGGCCGTACGCGACGACGCCCTTGTTGTCGTGCGCGTCGGACCACGCGAGCGAGACGGTCGTGGTCGTCACGGCGGTGACCGCGATGTCCTTCGGCGCCTGCGGGGGGGCGGGGTCGGGCGGCCGCGGCTTGCTCGGCGGCGCGCTCGGCGGCGTCACGTTCGGGCATGCGCCGGTCTTCGCGGCGACCGTTGCCTGCTTCTTCGAGCGGCTGCCCTCAGCGTCCACGGCGTCGACGCCGAATGTGTACGCGTGCGCGCACCGGAGACCCTCGACCGTCGCCCTCGTCGAGCTCGTGCTCGATACGAGTACGCCGTCGCGGTAGAGGCCGTACGCGACGACGCCCTTGCTGTCGCGCGCGCCGGACCACGCGACCGAGACGGTCGTGGCCGTGACGGCGGTGACCGCGATGTCCTTCGGCGCCGGCGGAGGGGCGGGGTCGGGGTCGGGCGGCCGCGACTTGGCGCCCGCGGCGCCGATCACCGAGACCGCCGCGAGCAGGGCGAGAGCGAAAGCGCGGCGCATGGAGCTCGATCGATTCTCAGGGAGCCACATGCAGGATCCAACTGGACCGACGGGGAGTGTGTGGGCGGGGTTTTGGCGCGGTCAGCGACGCTCGTCCGCGCCCGCGTCCGCCCGCCCTATCGGCCGCCGCTGCCCGTCGATGTCCCGCCGAGGGAAGTCCCGTGGGTCGCCGGCGTTCACAGCCGGCGAGGAGGCGAGCAAGTGGAGATTCATCCTCGCCGGGTTGACGAAGCCGAGGCGGGCGACGTTCTTGTCCGTCGGCCCACAGGCGATGCCCTGGAAGACGTTGTGCGAGAAAACGATCCCACCGTTGCCACAGTCGGATTGCGGCCCGACGTTGCCGACGACGAGATTGTTTCGCGAGATCTCGCCACAGGGCGCGTTGCACGGCAGATGGGCGTTCTGCAGCCAGGAGTTGTTGCGGATCACGCAGTTCGTGCACTCGCCGATCTGCAACCCGTTGTAGGTCGGGCCACCGGTCCTGTCGTAGGAGTGGTCGATGAAGTTGTTTTCGAGGACGATGTGGTCCGGCGCTTTGAACCCCGCCGGCGAAAGCGAGTCGCCCGCGAGCGAGGTGAAGAACGCGAGGGTGATCGTGTCGCAGTGCGTGAAGACCGAGTTCCGGATCGTGACGTAGTCCGCCGGCTCGAACTGCAGGCACTCGGTGTGGTCGGAACTCGTCGAGCGGGCAAAATTCTGGAAGCGGGCGCCGTCGATCAGGATGTGGTTCGGCCGCTTCAGCTTGACGAAGTTGATCGCGTCGTAGGCGGGGCTCACCTCGGGATGCAGCGAGCCGTGGCTCGGCAGGTACGAGTCCGGCCCCCAAACGCCACCCAGGATCTGGACGTTCGAGCAGCTGTGGCAGAGGAACGCGACGCCGCCCTTGACGCGCAGGTTCTCGAACGTCAGGTCGTTCGTGCCGGCGGTCGCGTTGGGAGGACACTGCTGACCGTCCGGGACGCCGCAGCCCTCGAGGTTCACAGTGCTGTTGATGGTCATGTTCCGCAACGTGACGTGACTCGCGCCCTTGACGCTGCGGACGTCGGCGATGTTGATGTCGCCCCAGATCTTCACCTTCGCGCCGGGGGCAGGCTGGAAGACGACGTGCGGACGCTTCGCGCCCGCCTTCTTCGGGTCGTAGAGCAGCGTCTGTTCGAGATAGCCGCCGTTGGCGACCTCGACCACCTGGCCGGGCTCCGCCACATGGTAGGCGCGGTTGAACGTGAGGCACGGTGACTTCTGCGAGCAGTTGTTCGAGTCGGAACCGCGGATCGACACCAGGAGCGGGCAGGCTCGGGTGCTGGTCGATACGTGGGCCGGTACGGACGCGCGGCCGCGCGCGTCGACGGCCTGGACTCCAAACGTGTACCGCGTCCCGCACGCGAGACCGGTGAGCGGAACGAACGTCGACGTCGCCACCCACGCGGGCGTGTCGTCGCGCGAGACCCGGTAAGCAACCACCCGCTGCTCAGGCGCGCGCCAGGTCAGCGTCACCGCGCGCCACGCAGTCGCCGTGACGTGCAGGGCGCGCGGCGGCAGCGGGCGTGCACCGGCAGCCGCCGGGCGGAGACGTGCGAACGTCGTCGACGGCGCTGCGAGGTCGACGACCGGGCTCGCCGCCGCCAGCCCGACTGCGTCCGGCCACGCCTCGTCGACCACGGCGAGGATCCGGCCGCGCTCGGCCGTCTCCACGAGCCGGCGAAGCTGCGCCGGCTCGTGGAGGCGGACAACGACGAGGTCGACGCCGTCGGCCGCCGCCGCAGCGAGTGCGACCCGGATGGACGGCACCTCGACGGTGCAAAGTCCGTGCACGCCCCGGCACGCGCCTACCGCCGCAGCCGCGTTGCGCGTGCGCAGCGGAGTCAACACGAGCAGCTTCGAGCGCTTGGCCGCCGCGGTCAGCCGGGCGGAGGGGACGTCCACGAGCAGCGCGTTCAGCCCGCTGCGGGCAAGCGAGACGAGGGCCGTCTCCGGGCGCGGCTGCGCTGCCTCGGCGTCGAGCACTCGAAGCTCGCTCGGCAAGATCGACGACTGAGAGCGGCCGGCGAGGGCGACCGCTGCGATCACCGCCGCCGATCCCGCGAGCACGACCCCCAGCGCCGCAACGAGGCGACGGTGCCGCAGAGCCTTCGCGAGCACTACTTCGGTCCGCTGCGAGGCGCCAGAATGATGCCGACGGTGGAGCAACTAGAAGAGGTATACGTGCTCGAGCAGGCAATCGCGTGGCCGCCGTCGTCCACGCGAACGTACGTTAGCGTCCCATCGACGATCCGGGGCTGGAGCTGGCCTTGTGCCGGCGGCGCCGCCGGGGTGATGTCGACGCCGACGCCCCGCAGCGAAACGACGAGCCCGGCGAGGAAGCAGAGCACGATCACGACGGCTCCCACGCTGAGGGCTTTGGCACGCTCCTCGTGGCCACGCAGGCGGCGGACGTCCTCACTTGGCATGGGCGGCGACCTCCGTGGTCGGCTGCTCCGGGAGGGCGAGCAGGATCGCCCCGAACGCGAGCAGCATGTACATCATCAGGTTGACCTGGATGAAGGCGAACGCGTCGTACGTCATCATCCCGATCGGGAAAGCGACCGCGCACGCCGCGAGCGCCGCGAGCAGCCAGCCTCGGGGTGACGGGTCGTCTCGTGCACGGCGGGCGAGACGTCGGTAGGCGCGCCCGAAAAGCCAGATCCAGGAAATGAGGCCTAGCAGCCCGGTCTCGAGCAGCGTCCCCAGCCACTGGTCGTCGAGGATCGGCGCGTTCGCGCGGCCCCACTCCGTGATCCGCGTCCCGTAACCCTCGCCGAAGAGCAGGCGACTCTTCGCCTCGTGCAAGCCCGGTCCGAGGTCGGCGAGGCGGCCGCTTCCGTACGTTCCCTTCCCGACCTGCTCGGACGCCACCAGCCCGCCCTTCGGGTGGAACGATCCCGTGAGCGACCCGAGGGTGTTCGGGAGCGCGACGTGCACGACCGCGAGGAGCGGGATGATCACCGGCCAGAGACGTTTGAGCTCGGGCCGCAAACGCACGAGCACGATCAGCAGCGCGATCAACATGATGATCCCAGTGCGCGAGAGCGTCGCGAGCGCGCCCATCAGCAGCAGCCCGCCGATCAGGCTCCAACGCTTCTTGCCGGAGGTGCGAGCGAGGTAGATCGCCAGCGGCAGGAGCAGCACGAGCGCCGCGCCGAGCGCGATCGGGTGCTGCGACGAGGCGTACACACGCAGGCGCCCGCCCCGCTCGGGGATGATCGGCGGGCCGCTCGGCTTGAGCACCGGGACCAGGTCCGCGACGTGGTTGAACAGGTTGTAGCCGGTGCGGTACTCGTAGATCGCAGCGACCGCGACGACGGCGCCGCCGCCGACGAGCACCTTCACGAACCGCTCGACGAGCTCGGGCGACCGGATGACGCTCACCATCAGGTAGAAGACGAGGAAGTAGCTGAAGGAAAACGTCAGCGTCTTCGCGACGTCCTTGCTGAGGCCGTTCACGCGCCCCGGGTTCGCAATGTCGGAGGCGAGAATCGCGATCACGATCATCGCCATCGGCCCCTCGAAGCCGGTGCGGCGCAAGCGCACCCGCTGGTCGACGAGCAGCGACGCGAACCAACCGAGGCCGATCAGCAGCACCATCAGCCGGTAGGGCTCGAGCTGGAACGGCAGATTCCCCGGTAGCGCGTAGCGCCGGATCGGGATGAAGAGCACGACCAGGATCAGGGTCGTCAGGGCGCTCCTCCACGACAGCAGCACGCGGTACCCGAGCGCAAACACCATCAGCAACATCACGACCGGGACGACGTCCTTCACCTTTGCCCCGGCCACGACGGCGAGCGCGAGGGTAGAGAGAGCGACGAAGATCACGCCCACCGCTGCGCGCGGAGTCTCTTCGGCGCCCCCGAGCGCTAGCCGCGGCGAGGCGCTACGCAGAGCGCCTGAGAAGCTTGGCATCGTCGCGCGCGACGGCGCGCACCCTCGGACGAAGGTTCTCGAGTACGAGGCAAATACCGCTGATCCCAATCATCACCGTGAGGAAGATCACGACCGGGAGCGTCTTCGATCGTCCCGCGATGAGCAGCGGCGGCTCGTAGCTCCGCACGGTCGTGACGACGACGCGGCGGTCGGTCGGAATGCTGTTCTGCGCCTGCAACTGCTCCACGTAGTCGCGGAAGGCGGCGGTCGTGTGCTCCACGAGCTGTCGAGAGCGGAACCCGCTGAACGACGTGACCTCGACGCTGATCAGCGGCAGCGGCGGCGAGTTCGAGTTGTACGACTGCGCCAATACCGGGAAAGCCTGGATCACGTCGTACTTGGTGAGCGGCCACGAACGGTTGATCAGACGCCGGACCTCGTCACTCATCACGAACTGGACCAAGATCGTGCCGAGCGTCGAGAACTTCTGCGGATCAGAGTTCGCTGAGTTCCCCACGCGCAGCCACGGAGCCCCGGGCGGGGTCACGAGAAGCGTCTGCGTGCTCCTCCACTGCTCCACGGAGCGGGACTTCAGGTGAGGCGACTTGAGGCTGACCTGGAACATCGAGAGGACGGAAAGCGAGAACGCGGCCACGAGCCCGACCGCGACGAGCCACTTGAAGCGCCAGATGACGCGCAGGTAGAGCTGGAGGTCCATCAGCGCAGAGCCAATTCGCCGGGCACGAGATCGATGGTAAGAGGATGCCCCGAACCCTCCCACGGCCCGGACGAACAGTTTGTGGCCTCACCCTGGCCGAACGGCCAGGGAGCTCAGTGGTCAGATCGCCAGGTTCCCACGACTTCCGGCGCACCGAGCCGCCCATCGAGGACGGCGACCCCCGCGCCGGGGTGCTGTGCTCGCCAGACCCGAAGGTAGGCGTCTACCTCCATCCGTGCCCACAGCGCACCGAGTGCGCGTTTCGAGGCGCGCCCGGAGCCGCCTGAGTGGTCGCGGCAGTCGTGGCACAACGGCGATCCGAGCTTCGCCAGGACCTCCGGGATCTGCCCACCGCACCCGTAGCAGCGACGGTCGCGAACGAGCGACAGGGCAGCTTCCAGCGAGACGTCAGGCTCGAGCTGGACGTCGAGGACATCCGGCGACGACTGCTCGACTTTGCAGCCACAGCGCCGCAGGAAGTCGAGCAGGTCGCGCACGAGCGTCGATTCCGCAACTCGGACCCGCACTCCTGAAGGATGCGCGCGGGCCAAGAGTGATTCCAACGCCCAAAGGTCTAGTCCGCTCGAGGTGCTAACGCGCTCGTTTCAATGCTCTTCGAGCAGCCGCAATGCGCTCTCGCGATCCGGTACGCCGAGCTTGTGCAGGATCGCGGCGACGTGGGAGCGCACGGTTCCTTCGGAGATGAAGAGGCGCGACGCGATCTGCGCGGTCGAGAGGCGGTGCCGGATGAGGTCGAGGACCTCCCACTCGCGGCTCGTCAGGTCGACCGCGCGCCCCGACGCAAGCTGTGCGCGGCGGTGACGGCCGCGTTCGCGGAACTCGTCGATCAAGCGGGCGACGAGGCGCCTCGGCAACGCCGCTTCACCCTCGAGCACAGCCACCAATGCGCGCGGAAGGCGATCGGGGTTCATGTCCTTGAGGAGGTAACCCGCGGCTCCCGCGCGAAGCGAATCGAACAGATCCTCGTCCGCGCCGGAGTTCGTGAACATGACGACGGAGGTGCGCGGAAGCTGACGCGTGATCTCGGCCGTAGCAGCGATGCCGCTGCCGGGGATCCGCGTCTCCAAGAGGCAAATGTCCGGCTGTTCGCGGACGGCCGCCTCGACGGCGGCCTGCGCCGTGGAGGCCTCGGCGACGACGTCGATGCCGGCGCGCTCGAGCGTGAGTCGTACTCCCTTGCGGGTCGGAGGATCTTCGTCCACGACGAGGACTCTGATCCGCTGGGGTTCAGTGACGGTGGCGGCGGCCATCACATAGCAAGAGCCGCAGATCGGCTCCAGAATCGAAGCTTAGACGTGGTTCCTCCTGTTTTAAAGTCACACTTTGTTCCGCGCCGTCGAGCGGCTCAGGAGGAGCGCACGTCCGTGGGTCGCAGCGCCACAAACCTACGCTCCGCCTACAGGCGGGCGGTAGTCAGGAGGAAACGTGCGCTCCTATGCCTTCCTTCAGTCTGGAGGGGCTGAAGGAACACGAGTACACGTTTCCGTGGGGACGAGCCCTGGTCGCCGAACCTCCCTTGTTCGACAGCGAATCACCCATCCAACGATTGGAGGTCGAAAATAGATACGGAGGCCTAGAATCGGTGGTCCAAGCTTCGCCGGCAGGGCGAAGCCGGGCTATGCCCGGCGGGAGCCCAAGCAGCCGCCAGGAGAGGGTTCCCAGGGGGAACCTCCCGGTTCCCCCTGATAGCCGCCGAACCAGCGGTTCGGCGGCGTGGAACTACGGGATCCGCTGCGGGACCGGCGCCGGAGCGAAGACCTCCTTCAACTTCCGCAGCACGTCCGCGCGCTTTCCCGCCAGCACAGGCTGGAGGCCGCCGAGCTCGAGCCGGCACAGCTCGACCCGGCCCTGGACGCGCAGCGTGCGGAAGCCGAAGTCCGCGAGGAAGTCGCGCGGGAAGACAGTGCGGTGGACCTCGAACCGCTCGTACGCGGACTCGCCTTCGCGGTAGCGGTACGCGAACGCTTCCAGCGCTGCGGCGTGGCGCTCGCGGGCCTCGCCGATCGCGGTCAGGAAGAGCGACTGCATCACCCACGGCGTCGACGGCTCGACGAGGTAGGCGCAAGTGATGAGCACGGCGTCCCCGCTCGGCGGCCCGGCCGGCAGCTCGGCCGCGCGGGGAAAGAGCCTCGCAGGGCCGAACTGCATCGATCCGAGCAGCCGGCCGTCGTCGTCGTGGTAGACGGCACCCCACGCGCCCCAGTCGTCCTCGGCCTTCTCGATCCAGCGGCGCTTGTCCGTCTTACGCTCGCCGCGCGACTGCCACCAGACGCACTCGTGGCAGACGGTCGGCGCGGTGTCGATCGTCGCGCCCGTCAGACCTTCGACTCGCGTCATCGGTGACCCTTCCGGGGGGATGGCCACGCTGCTGCCGTGCGAGCAGCAAGCGATGCAAGGACGCAGGGAGCCCCTGGGCTGGTGGCCCAGGGGCGACTGAGGACGCGGCAGCGCGCCGTCTGATCGCGCGGCAGCGGTCTGGAGGATCCCCCCGGAAGGGTCACCTCACTTCACCTCGTCGACGACGACGTCGATCGCGGCGACTTCCGCGCTGGCCATCGAGTCCAGGTACTCGCGCACGCGGCGCTGCAGCTCGGCGCCGAGGGTCGGAATGTGCGTCCCCCACTCCACGGCGACGTGCAGCTCGACGCGCGCACCGTCTTCGAGGATCCGCACGCCGCGGTGCCGGTGCAGCTGGCTCGGCACGAGCCCGTGTACGCCTGCCACCTCGCGGGCGATGTCGCCGGCGTAGCGGGCGAGGATGTCCGCGGAGATGACGGCGTGACCTTCCACTAGTGCCCCTTCCAGTAATGCTTCCGAGCTTCTGGGTCGCTAAGCGATGCAAGGACGCAGGGAGCGCCCATAGTTTTTCCTATGGGCGCGACTGAGGACGCGGCAGCGCGCCGCGTCATAGCGGGCCAGAAGCCCGAGGGTGTTGCTGGATGCGGCACTAAGTCGGTTGTAGCAGCAGCTCGGTTGCCTCGGGGCGCGCCGCGAAGCGGAGCGGCACGAACGTCGTCCCGAGCCCGGCCGAGACGTGGAGGACGCCGCCCGGCCGCCGGTAGATCCCACGCACGTAGCGCGAGCCGAGGTGCGCCAGCCGCAGCTTGCCTCCGGGGTACGGCAGACAGATCTGGCCGTCGTGCATGTGGCCGGCCACGACGAGGTCGAAGGCGCCCGGGGGCAGCTCGTCGACGAGCCGCGGATAGTGCGCGATCAGAATGCGAAGGTCCGCCTGGTCCCGCGGAACGGCGAGGTCGGCGGGCTGTCGCCGCTGGCTAACCCAGCGCGAGCGGGGATCGGCTCCCGCGATGTAGACGCGCGTACCGCGCACGTCGATCGTCACGCCCTCGTCGGAGAGGAGCGTCGCCGGCTCGAGTTCGCGGAGGAGTGTCCGCTCCGAGAACGGATCGCGGCTGATCGCAAGGTCGTGGTTGCCGAGGATCGCGTAGCACCGAGGCAGACGTCGAACCAGCTCGCGCAGCCGCGGCTCGCCCGACGACCGCGTCAGCAGATCGCCGGAGATCAGCGTCAGCTCGGGCTGCCGTTGCTCCACCCAGGCGACCGCCTGCTCGACGGCGACGCCGCCCCGCCCGGGCACGCCGAGGTGGAAGTCCGAGAGGTGCGCGATCCGCAGCCCGGCCAGTTCCTGCGGCAGTCCCTCGAGCGGTACTTCGAGCGTGTCGAGCCGCACCCAGCCCGCCTCGAACCATGCCCAGCCGATTCCCGCCGTCGCGAGGCCGAAAAGCGTCGTGAAAAAAGGCCCGGCGCGGTCTCCGTAGAGTCCCGCGCCGGAATCCGCCCCTCCAGTAATAGGTAGATGCCTTATGGGGGCAAACCTTGCGGTCTGCGGCTCAGACTTCGAGCTTTTCGACGACCGGCCGGACGGAGACGACGTGCCGCTTGAACTTCAGCTCCGACTCGTGGAGCCCGGCGGCGACGCCGACGAGCTGCGAGAGGTGGAGGATCGGCATCCGGAAATCCTTGCCTGTCGCCTTCTTCAGCTTCGACTGCCAGGCGTCGAGCGAGAGGTGGCAGAGCGGGCACGGCGTCACCATCGCATCGGCACCGGCCTCCGTCGCCTGCTCGATCGGCTGGATCAGTTCGCCCAACGCGACTTCCTCGCGTGCGGCGATGATCGGGAAGCCGCAGCACTTGATCTTCGCGGGATAGTCGACCGCGACGCCGCCGCAGGCCTCGATGATCGCCTCCAGCGACCACGGCCGGTCCGGGTCCTCGAAGCCCATGATCTTCGACGGGCGCAGGATCTGGCAGCCGTAGAACGGCGCCACCTTCAGTCCCTTCAGGCCCTTGTGCGCGACCTGCTTCAGCAGCTCGTAGCCCTCGCCCTCGGCGATCAGCCACAGCAGGTGCTTCACCTCGACGTTGCCGGAGTAGGTCGGCACGCCGACGGATTCGAGATTTCGGTTCACCCGCTCGCGCAATGACTCGTCGCCCTTGAGCTGCCAGTTCGCCTGCCGCAGGTTGAGGGTGCAGACGTTGCAGATCGTCATCAGCGTGTCGGCGCCGGTCGCCTCCGCGTAGGCGAGGATGCGCGCGTTCAGGTGCAGGTAGTAGTCGGGCTCGGCCTCGTGGATGTCGCCGGCGCCGCAGCAGGTCACTGACTCGAGCTCCTCCAGCTCGATCCCGAGTTGGGGCGCGAGCGCCTGCGTGGACGTGTCGAGCTCCTTCGCCGACAGCGACGCAAGGCAGCCTTTGTAGTACGCGACCTTCATCCTTCTGCGGGCGGAGGCTCGACGCCTGGTTGCACTTCCGGGTCGCTCGTCTTCACGCCGGCCTGCTCCGTGAACTCGATCCGTCCGAGCGCGTGCTCTCCTTGCACGATGCCGAGCGCGCCGTCCCGTCCTTGTTTCTTGACCAGCTCGTAGAGCGCGCGCGACTCCTTCACGTCGCGCGCGACGTGCGGAAACGGGATCGGCCGGATCTTGCCGTGGCGTGCGAGATCGAAAGCGAATCGTGTCTGCTTGATCGTCGAGACGATGCCCTGCGTGTGCGGGATCAGCTCCTCTTCGCGTAGCCAGCCGGTCGTCTTCGCCGACGTCACGAACCACTTGGCGTGTTTCGCCCCCATGTCTCGGTCGATCCCTTCCTTGACCGACTCGGCGCCGAGCTTCGCGATCGCGTCGCGCGGGTCGACGCCCTTCGGGCAGCGCTCGTTGCAGAAATAACAGCGCGTGCAGTCCCAGATCCCATGCTCGGAGTTGTACGACTCGAGCCGGTCGATCGTCGACTGGTCGCGCGGGTCGCCGACGAAGCGCATTCCCTTCGCGAGCGCAGCGGGCCCGAGGAACTCCGGGTCGGACTCCATCGAGTTGCACTCGGAGACGCAGCAGCCGCACATGATGCAGAGCGCCTCCTTGTGGATGACGTTCATCTGCTGCTGGGAGACGATCCGCTCCTTCTCCTGCACCTCGTCGTAGCCGGGCTGGAGCCACGGCTTCATCGCGCGGATCTTCTGCCAGAACGGCGCCATGTCGACGACGAGGTCCTTGACGATCGGCAGGTTGCCCATCGCAGAGATCGTC
>DASWGR010000112.1:0-13975 GCA_036393535.1 Gaiellaceae bacterium
CTGTCGGATGGAGGCCGATGATCCAGGTCGCGTCCGCGTGCTCTCCGTTCATCCGGAACGCCGGCCCTGCTACCGAGCGGGGCTGTCCGATCGTGTACGTCTGCGACGTGCCGATCCGGAACCCGCATCCGCGCTTCCACATGAGATACGTCATGTGCCGCTGTGGCGTCTTGCCAGATTTGAACCCAGCGAAATGGGTGTGCTCTGGTGTCGAGACGATCCGTCGTCCGCTGTCGGTCGTGATCGCGACGCCTGTTCTCCTCGAGGAGCGGTGCCGACGCGTGACCTGCGCGGGCCCGAACCTGCCGCTTCCGTAACAGGACAGAACCTGATCACCGACACGAATGTCCTCGATCGGCTTCTTCGTTCCGTCCGCCATCGTGATGAGAGTTCCCGCAACCACGCATTGATCAGGATCGCCGACGGCGCAGACGTTGTGATGCTTCTCGGCGAGCAGTTGCAACAGTCGGTACTGCGCGTGGTTCGTGTCCTGGTACTCGTCGACGAGGATGTAGCGGAACGCCTTCTGCCACTTCTCGCGCACGTCGGGGAAACGTTCGAGCACGTCGACGGTGAGCATGAGTAGATCGTCGAAGTCGACGGCGTTCGAGGCGAAGAGCCGGCGTTGATACAGCTGGTAGACGTCCGCGACCGTCTGGTCATAGAACGATTGCACCTGGTTCGCGTACTCGTCAGGTGAGATCAGGAGGTTCTTCGCGTGCGAGATCTGGTTGTGGATGCCGCGCGGCGTGAATCGCTTCGGATCGCGCTCCAGCTCCTCCAGGCATTGCTTCACCAGCCGGATCTGGTCGGCCTGGTCGTAGATCGTGAAGTTCGAGCGATAGCCGAGCCGCTGCGCCTCGCGTCGCAGGATGCGGCCGCATGCGGCGTGGAAGGTGAGAATCCAGAGCCCTTGGCCGGTGCGCCCCAGCAGCCGTTGCAGGCGCTCCTTCATCTCGCCCGCCGCCTTGTTCGTGAAGGTGATGGCGAGGATCTCGTTCGGCTTCGCACCGACGGCGTTGATCAGGTGCGCGACGCGATACGTGAGGACGCGGGTCTTTCCGGAGCCGGCGCCGGCGATCACGAGCAGTGGCCCTTCCGTGGCGAGGACGGCCTCCCGCTGCGCGGGATTGAGATCGGCGAGGTACTGCTCAGGCGAGGCGACGGCCATGGGTCGATGCTAGCGATGCCCTCTTGAGGCAGCCGAGACCTGGCTCGCCCGCCCCATGCCCACTCGAGCCACGGCGGGGAGTGTCCCCGACAGGTCCCGCCGAGACGCTGGCCAAACCGACTTGAAGGGACATGGAGATCGTGCCGAAGGTATGACTTTCCTTCCACACACGACGGATGCGGACATGCATAGGCTTCCGCTTCGTGCGGCTTGCGCTCATGATCGAGGGCCAAGAGGGTGTGACCTGGGACGACTGGGTCGCGCTTGCGTCGGCCTGCGAGGAACACGGCGTCGAGGCCCTTTTCCGTTCCGACCACTACATCTCGTGGTTCGACGAGAATCGTCGCGTCCTCGACGCATGGGCAACGATCGCCGGGCTGGCGGCGCGCACGACGAAGCTCGAGCTCGGCACGCTTGTCTCCCCGGCAACGTTCCGGCCTCCATCGGTACTCGCCCGTTCTGCAGCGACGGCGGACGAGATCTCGGGCGGCCGCGTGACGCTCGGCATGGGAGCCGGCTGGCAGAGCCGCGAGCACGATGCCTACGGGTTCGAGTTCGGCACCGCGCTCGAGCGAGTCGCGCGGCTCGGCGAGCAACTCGAGATCGTGCACGGCCTCCTCCACGAGGATCGCTTCAGCTTCGAGGGCACGTACTACAAGCTCGGCGACGCGCCTGGCCTCGGCCGTCCCGACCTGCCGATCCTGGTCGGCGGCAGCGGCAAGCCCGGCACCGCCGGTCCCGCGGTCCGATTCGCCGACGAGTACAACGCCCTCTTCGGGACGCTCGACGATGCGCGCGAGCGCAAGCAGCTGCTCGACGAAGCCTGCGAGCGCGGCGGCCGCGATCCGTCCACTCTGCGCTACTCGCTGATGGCTCCCTGCGTCATCGGCCGCAACGATCAAGAGGTGTTCGACTCGGCACGACGCATCGGTGCGCGCTTCGGCCGGAGCCCCGAAGACGTCCTCGAGCGCAACCGCGAGCACGGTCCAGTCGGGACGATCGCTGAGGCGGCCGAACGGCTGAAGCAGATCGAGGAGATCGGCTACGAGCGCGTCATGCTGCAACACCTGGCGCACGACGATCTGGACACCGTGGCCCTGATCGGGCGCGAGCTCGCTCCGGCCGTCGCATAGCCGCGCCTTTCCGCGGGTCCGAATCAAACAAAAGAAAGAGCCCCGCCGAAGCGGGGCTCTCGATCAGAGGTGATGCTCGATCTAGTAGTCCTCGCGAACGACCGTCCGGCGCCGTCCCTCGGCGGGACCGCCGAAGCCACCCCAGCTCGACCAGAAGATGAGCGAGAGCAGTGCGCCGATCGCGCCCACGGCGAGAAGGATCCAACCGATCGTGTGAATCTCGATGCCGCTCACCGTCGCGTTGACAGCCCAGACGAGGACCGCTCCGACGGCGACGAGAATAAGGCTGACTCCCATGCCCATGATTCGTCTCCTTTCGATTGACAGACGTAGAACTCTCTGTGTCTGCAGGGAAAACGGGTAAACGCGCTGCGAAGATACGGGCTGTGAAGGAGCTCCAGAAGCGGCGCGCATACCTCTGCAGGCTTACCCCGGACCGGGCGCTCGAATCGCCGGAGGAAGCGCTCGAGTTCCTCAGGGACCGCGGGCTGCTGACTCGCACGTCGGACTCGGCGCTGCCCAGCTTGTTCGAGGCATGTCACGAAGAGCCATACGCCGCAGGCAGCCGAGGATTCGGTTCGTGGCCGGCCACGAAGTACCCGTGGTACTTCGAGCTGGCGGAGCGGCCTGACGTCCACGAGCTCAGGGTCCACAACGGCAAGTCGATCCTGCTCACGGACGAGAGCCTCGCGTTGGTCGACTCGATCTGCCGCTCCGAGCTCGCGCGCCTGGAAGGCGAAGCGGAGTGGGCACGAGTCCTTACTCACCTGGCCGCAGCCGGCCCGTCGACACTCGCCGACCTGCAGACCGAGCTGGGCGTCACGCCGAGGGAGCTGAAATCGTTGCGCGCACCGCTCGAGCGGTGCGGCGCGGTCGTCAGCCGCAGCCTCCGGGTCCAGCTGCCCGAAGGCGGGCACGCGCACACGAGCGAGCTCGCTCGCTACGACCACGCGTACCCGGAGCCGCGCGGGGAAGGCGGCATTGAGGAGCTCGTCATCGCAGCGGTCCGCGCCGCGGTTGTCGCGCCGGAGACCGAGATTGTTCGCAAATGGTTCAGCTGGCGGTGGCTGTTCGACGACCACCTGGTCGAACGCCTCGTCAGCGAGGGCCGGCTCGAGCGGATCGAGCCGGGCTGGGTGAGAGATCCAGCGTCCGCGTAGCGCGAAAGCCGGCGAGGAAGCGCCGGTCGTGCGTCACGAGCAAAACTGTCCCGGGATAAACATCGAGCGCGCGCTCGAGCTCCTCGATCGCAGCAACGTCAAGGTGGTTCGTGGGCTCGTCGAGGACGAGACAGTTCACGCCGCGAGCCGCGAGCAGAGCGATCAACGAGCGCGTGCGCTCTCCCGGCGAGAGCGAGCCCGCGTCGCGCAGCACGTGGTCGGCGCCAAGGCCGAACTTCGCAAGCAGCGTGCGGGCCGCTTCCTCGTTCACGCCCGCGGCCTTCGTGAATACCGGCAGCAAGGGTCCAGCTGCGAGCTCGCTTCGCTGCTGAGCGACCTCACCGAGCACGACACCCGGGCCGAGCGCGCGCATGCCCGCCGCTAGAGACAGTCGGCCCAGGATCGCGTCGAGCAGCGTCGTCTTGCCACTCCCGTTCGCGCCGACGATCGCGAGGCGATCGGCCCAGGAGAGCTCGAGGTCAAGCGGGCCGAGCCTGAACGAACCGCGCTCGACGACGGCACCCTCGAGTCGGACGACGACATCGCCGCTGCGACTCTGCGGAGCGAGCTCGAGCCGGAGCTCCCACGGCTCGTACGGCTTGTCGCCTGCGCCGAGCCGCTCGATGCGCCCGCCGATCGACTTCTTCACGTCCTTGGTCTTCTTTTTCTTGCGACCCTGGCCGTAGCCGCGCTCCTCCCACTGCTGCATCCGCCGCAGCTGCTCCTCGAGGCGAGCCTTCTCGCTTTCGTACGCGCCGTAGGCCTCCGTTTGACGCCGCAACGCCTGAGCCCGTGCTTGCTCGTACTCGCTCCAGCCCCCGGCGAACTCCGTCGCGTGATGCGTCCACTCGTCCAGCTCGACGACGCGCTCGACTGTGCGGTCCAGGAAGTCGCGATCGTGTGAAACGACGACGACCGATCCTGAGAGGTTCGTGACGAACCTCTCCAAACGGTCAAGCCCTGCGAAGTCGAGATCGTTCGTCGGCTCGTCGAGCAGAAAGACGTCGAAGCGCGCAAGCAACACGGCGGCCAGTTGGGCGCGAGCAGCCTCGCCTCCCGACAACACGCCGAGCGGTGCGTCGAGGGGCACGTTCAAACCCACCTCGGCGCAGACTGTGCGCGCGCGTGCATCGAGATCGCCGCCGCCCAACGTCAGGAAACGGTCGAGCGCGACTGCGTGACGTTCCGCCAGCCACGGCTCTCGTTCGAGCCGCCGCGCAAGCTCGTCCATCTCCGCAGCTGCCGGTGCAACGCCTGTCCACCGTCCAAGGTACGCGCCGAGCGACTCGGTGGGATCCGCGTCCGATTCCTGAGGCAGATAACCGACAGCGAGCTCCGGCGGAAGGCGGCGCACCGTTCCGGCATCGGGCTCCTCGAGCCCGGCGAGGATGCGTAGGAGGGTCGACTTCCCGGCGCCGTTCGGCCCGACCAGCCCGATGCGGCTGCCTGGCGGCACGACCAGCGTGACGTCGCTCAGGACGAGCTGCGCTGCATGGTGCTTCGTGATGTTGGCCGCGGCGAGCGTGCCGCTCGAGCGCTGCAAGAGAGGACCTCCTCTGAAGGCGGAACGGAAAAGGTGTGTGTCTCGCCTAGGCCCTCATAGAACGGCGCGCGAGCGCCGCCCACGATGCTAGCGGAGCGGGAAAGACTTTCGCGCGAGCGCAGGCAGCACCTGTGACGTCACCCACACCGGCGTTGCTCCGTACTTGCGCGAATAGCGAAAGCTCCCGTCGGCGTGCCGGAGGCCGGCTAGATAGCGAAACGCTCGGGCCGGAGGTTTGACTCGCGCGGAGATGAAGGCCTGGATCGCCCAGGCGGTCGACTGTGCGTCAGAACCTCGCCCTGCGCTGAGCTCGAACCCGCCGTCGGCGTTCTGCAGACGACGGAGAAAGGCGATCCCTCGCGCGATCGGGCGTCCTCGAACGCCCTGCGTGCGGAGCGCCTGAATGACAGCGGCCGTGTCGTTGGAGTCGGGCGCGGCTCCCGCGATCCAGCCCCATCCTCCCGAACGATGCTGGTGGTGCAGGAGATAGGACACGCGGAGTTTGAAAGGGCGCCCGATCTGTGCGTACGCGAGAATTCCCCAGGCCGTCGAGTTGATTGCAGGGCCGAAGCGGCCGTCCGGGTGGCCGAGCGCGGCGAGGCGGGTGTACAGCGTGTCCGAGATTCGGCCTGTCGCGGCTTCGGCGATCAGCGCAAGCTCGATGTCCGTCGCCGACTGCAACTCGCGCTCGTTGGCGACGAGATAGTCGTACGCCTTTCCGGTCGGCAGCCCCGCGCTACGGAGCCCCAGCATTGCCCACGCGGTGAGCCCCGGAGTCGACCGCAAACCCACCTCTGCGAAGCCGCCGTCAGCCTGCTGACGCGAAGCCACATAGGACGCAGGCGTGACAGCGAGAGTCACGGCGGCGAGGAGAGGGGCTACACCCACACGACCTCGGTGTGCAGACGTCGCCCGTACCGATCGAGCAAGCGACGTAACTCAGGGCCGGCGGCAAGCGCGATCACGACGTTCCCGATCGCATGGGCAAGGTCGAATGGCAGGCCGCGCGCGTGTACGGCGACGAATGTCTGCCACGTGTGCTCGTCGTAGAACGCAAGCCAGTTCCAGACGTCCATGAACGCGCTGAACGCCAGGCCGAGCACGAAGCAGAACGCGGCGAGAGCGAACCGGTGTCGGAGCAGCTTCGGCGCCATTGCTCCGGCAACTCCGCAGGCCCCCCAGCCCAGCATCTGCCACGGGGTCCACGTGCCTTGTCCGAGGAAGAAGTTCGAGACGAACGCCGCCAAGGCTCCGACCGCGAAGCCGCTGCGCGCTCCGAGCGCGGCACCCGCCGCGACGGTCATCACGGTCACCGGCTGGACACCTGGAATCGCTGCAAACAGGACTCGGCCGGCAGCCGCGGTCGCGCCGAGCGTTGCGATCAATGCCAACTCCTTGGCCGAGTCCGGGCCACGCTCGAGCCAGACAACACCGACCGCGAGGAGCGCGAACGCGACCAGCAGCAGCGACAAGCCGTCATGAGAGCGGTCGAGAGCCGCCCACACCGCTGCGGCGAATGCGCTGGTGCCGGCCACGAGCAGAGCTGCCCTAGACAAGGACCGCCTCCTGGCCGAACAGGACCGACCGATCGGCGACAGCGAGCGCGAAGTCCTCGTCGTGCGTGACGACGAGCGTCGCGCGGCGCTCGGAGCCGGCATGCAAAAGCTCCGCCAGCTCGGCCTTGCGCTGAGGATCGACTCCGCGCGTCGGCTCGTCCAGCACGAGCAAGTCGGGATCGATCACGAGCACCGAAGCAAGCGCCAGCCGTTCGCGCTCCCCGCTCGAGAGATCCCGCGGATGGCGGTCTTCCATCCCTCCGAGCCCGAGCGCAACAAGCGCGTTGCCGGCACGGGCGCGATCGCCATGCACCCCGACCGCGACCTCCTCGTCCGCGCGCTCGCGGATGCAGTACCGCGTCGGGTCCTGCATGAGCATCCCTGCCCGGCCTCGCAGTTCGGCCGTGCCCGAGTCGGGCACCAGCAACCCTGCGGCGAGCTTCGCGATCGTCGTCTTGCCCGTGCCGTTCGCGCCGGCAAGGGTGACGATCTCGCCGCGATGCAACTCGAGGTCGACATTGTCGACGACCGGAAGTCCTGCGCGGTAGGCGAACTGAACGCCGTCGAGGCGGCACACCGGCTCCGACCGCGCTGCGGTGCGACCGTTGGTAGCGGCACCGAGCCAGGCCGGCCGGTTCTTTCCCAGCCAGTCCTTTGCAGCCGGCACGGCCGCGTCGAGCAGGACTCTCCCCCCGTCCAGGAAGAGGACGCGGTCCGCATGCTCGAGGACTCGTCGCGGGCGGTGGTCGGAGACCAGGACCGCGATGCCGAGGCTGACCACGTGCTCGAGGAACGCATCGGCGGCGCCGGGATCGAGCTGCGACGTCGGCTCGTCGAGCAACAGCAGCCTCGGCCGCAATGCGACGGCGGACGCTAGGCACACACGTTGCAGCTCGCCCCCCGAGAGCTCGGCGACGACGCGATCGGCGAGGTGCTCGGAGCCGACAGCGGCTAGCGCCTCGTGCGCGCGTCCCACGATGTCCTTCGGAGCCGTCCCGACATTCTCGAGCCCGAAGGCGACCTCGCTGAGCACGCGCGAGAGGACGATCTGCTCCTCGGGGTCCTGGAAGACGCTGGCCACCGTCCCGGCGAGCTCGGCCGGCCGCACCGTTCTCGTATCGAAGCCGGCAATCTCGACGCGCCCTTCGAAGCGCCCGCCGTGAAAGTGCGGCACGAGTCCCGCAAATGCGCGCAGCAGCGTCGACTTGCCCGAGCCGGATGGACCGAGCACGGCGACGACCTCACCCGGTTCGATCTCCAGGGAAACGTCGCGAAGCGCCGGGGTGCCGGCCTCCGGGTAGGTGAACGTCAGCCGGTCGGCACGCGCTAGAGCCATAGCGCTCCCGCAGTCACGATCGCCACGGCCAGAGCAATGACAGCGCTGTCGCTTGCACGCCACCGGGGCCGGGGAATGCTCGTTCGTCCCGTCCTACCGTAGCCGCGCGCCTCCATCGCCTCCGCCAGGTTGAGGCCACGCTCGAGCGCGCTCGCCAGCAGCGGCGAAAGCAACACGGCGCGCCCCCGCACCCCATTCACTTCGACGCCTCGACCACGCAACGCCTCCATGAAGCCTGCGGCGTCGCGCTCCAGCGTCGGCATCAGCCTCGTCGCCAGGGCAGCAGGGCGCGCAAAGCGAACGGCCTGCAGCAACCCGTCGTGGTCCAGCAAGAGCGCATAGGCGGCGAATGCGAAACCGACCGCCGCAAGACGCAGTGCGTTCACTCCCGCGCTGATGAGCTCTTCGTGCGTGACGTCGAGCTGGCCCAACACCGGCACGATCGGGCCCGTCCAGATCGGATGCGATCCGATCGTCTCGATGAACGGCGTCAACAGAAAGAGCGCCGCGGCCGAGACGAGTGTCCCGATCAGGTAAAAGCGTCTCCGCTCTGCGGGTGCGCGCAGGCAGACCGCGAACAGCACGAGAGCCACGATGCCCACAGCGGCGAGGTGGTGGGCGAGCAGTGCAGCCGCTGCGAGAGCGGCGAGCAGTGCTACCGCGGCGCCCGGCCTCACGGGCCCACCTGGTAGCGAAACCGCCCGAACGGGACGCTACGCAGCAGCAGCTCGGGGTTGCCGTTGAACGTGAACACCACCGCATCCCCAGGTGCATTGCCACCGGCGGCGTGGAGCGAGGGCTTCTTCCCCGGCCGCCCGAGCACGACCACGTTGACGTTCTTCGCGGGTCCGGCGTTGACACCCTTCGTCGCTCGACCGCCGATCAGCCTTGCCACCCGCTCGGCTGCGGGACGTTGCGCATCGAGCAGGAAGACGACACGAGCCGGCAGCCGTCTGCCCCCGTATCCGTGCAGGAATGGTTCTGGAAACGCCCCGACGACCACCGGCTCGCGCATCCGTGTCCGCCACGAGCGGAAGTCCCACCACTCGACATCGCCGTCGTGGAGCCGGTATTCGGCGGCGCTGCGGTCGGCTTCGTAGCCGTTGATGAAGTAGAACCAGTCGCTCCGCGCAGCAATCGAGCCCTCGATCCCGTTGATCGACTGGACGTAACGCCCTGAATAACGGGTCTTGATCTGCGCGATGCGATCGAGAGCCTGCATCGCGGTCAAGCCCGCCGGCACGTTCCGCACGAGGATCACCTGCGCGCCCCTGTCACGCGTGATCCAGAGCTTTGCGGTACCACCGTTCTCGCCGCCGCAGCCGGCGAGGACTGCGACGGCGAGGACGAGGACAAGACGTCTCACGCCAGCGCATTCGAGCGCACGGCTCCGGGGAGCGTCGCGCGAACGAGGAGGCCTCGATGCGGTCCGACGCATCCGACGGCCGCCTGAGTGGCCCCCTGGGTCTTCACCGCGCGCTTCCCGACGTGCAAGACGGCGCCGAGCGCCGGAGTAACGTTGCCGTTGTCGTCCTGGGCCAGGACTCGGTAGCACGGCGTCTTTCCCAGCCGGGAGAGAACGAGCGTCCTCGGACCGCCCGCGATGCCGAACTGCGCCCAGTACCACAGCACCGTGTCGCCGGCAGCCAGGCGCACTTGATCCGCACCGACCGGAGGCGATGCGCCGTTCACCTTGAACACCCAGCCCGTTTGGCCGACGGCGGGATAACGCCCGACCTGGTCCACGTAGGGACCGAAACTGCTGAACGTGACGTGGTAGTAGAACTCGCCGAGCACGCTCGCCGATTCGAGCGCGTCGAGCGCGTTTTCCGGCAGAGGATTTGCGCGCGGAGACGTGACGTCGATCAGCGGCGCAGTCGGCCCGAAGATCGTTCGCTCCTTGCCCTCCACCCGGACGTGCACCTTGACCGCTAAAGCTGCGGGCACGATGAGCAGCGCAGCGACGAGAGCCGCCACGACGACGATGAGTCGGTGAGACACGAATCCTCCTTCCGCGAGGGGTTCGACTTAGCCGGCGGCGGAGGTCTTCTGACTCGGGGCTCCCTCCCTCGCCGCCTTCCCAGCCCGTGGGCCAGTGGCATGTAGCGCGGGAGCGTCTCCCCTTACAGCGGCGGGACCGTTCCGGGCTTGCACCGGATTCCCTTGCCGCTCGCCGGTTTGTGAGGCGGAGACTAGCATCGGGCGCCGATGGCCAGGTCGCGACTCCTCACGGTCTGGCTTCCCGTCCTCATCTGGGCCGCGGTCATCTTCACGCTCTCCTCGATCCCAAGCCTCTCGACCGGGCTCGGGACGTGGGACACGATCCTCCGCAAGGGCGCGCACCTGACCGAGTACGCCGTGCTCGGCGGGCTCCTGTATCGGGCGCTCGCGCGGGAGGCGCGCGCGCTCGCGACGGGCATTGCGTACGCGGCGACCGACGAGCTGCACCAATACTTCGTCCGCGGCCGGCACGCCTCGCCCGTCGACGTCGCGATCGACGCAGTCGGAGTGGCCGTCGGAATGCTTCTGTGGCTCCGGCTGCGCGAGCGATGAAGGCGGTGGCGATCAGCCTCTCCGCGCTCGGCGACACCGAGCCGCTGTGGCGCGACTGGCTCGACGATGCGCGGCGCCGCTTCCGAGTCGACGTCGATGCGCTCGACCAGGAGCTACCGAACTGGCGGGAGCTGCTCGAGCGCTTCGCAGAGGAGCGCGCGCCGGTCTACTTCCGGCGCGACGCCGACGTCAGCACGACGCTGCGACGGCTGCGCGCAAGGGGCACGCGCATCGGCGTCTTCACAGATGCTCCGGCAGAGCTCGCGCGCATCGCTCTCTCGCATCTGGGAGCCGAGCGCCATGTGGAGGTCCTCGAGAGCGGTCCCGGCGCGCAGCAGCGCGTCTCCGCTGCTCTGGGCGACGGCGCACGAGTTATCCGCACCCGCGCAGAGCTGCTCGCCCTGACCGGCTAGGCCGTCATGGCAGCGCAGATTTCTGCGACATGCCGATGGCTGGTGCCGCAGCACCCTCCCACGACGGTGAGGTTCGGCAGTCGTGTCTGCAACTCGCGGTAGTGGCGGGCGAGCGCGGTTGGATCTCCCGGATCCAGCTCTTCGGCCTCATCGAGCTCGGCATGGCTCTTCTCCGACGCGTTGGCACGGAGACCGCGGATGCGGCCACGCCAGTCACCGTGCTCGTCGAGCACGTGCGCGAAGTGCGTGGGGTGAGCGCAGTTGATCATGAAGTAGGCGATGGCCCCATCTGTGTCGGCGTCGACTACTTCGATCGCTTCCCTGAGAGACTGGCCGCTCGGTAAGCGCCCGTCTGTCTCGACCGTGAAAGAGATCACGCACGGAATCCCCGCGGCCCGAGCCGCGCGAGCCACGCCGATTGCCTCGTCCGCATACGTCAGCGTGAGCGCACTGACGAGATCCGCCGCAGTATTCGCGAATGTCTCGACCTGAGGCTCGTGGTAGCTCTGCGCTTCCTCGGCGGTCATCTCCTTGTCGATGCGATAGCCGTCCCCGCGCGGCCCGATGCAGCCGCTGATGATGAGTTGCGGCGCACCATTGCCCGTCGCGCGAAGTTCTTCCAAAAGGGCGACCCCTCGGCGGTCGACGTCGGCGAGCGCTTCGGTCGAATATCCGAGACGATTGCCCCAATCGGGGTTTGCACGCCACGTCGGCGTGTCGAGCACTATCCCGACTCCGTGCTCAGCCGCAATCTCGAGGTACGTCGCGTAGTACGCGCGGAGGGCCTCGAGGCCATTCGCATCGTTCAGAAGCACGAAAGAGGCGAAATCCGGCAGATCGATTCCGTCGTCGAAGATCAACGTCGTCTCCATGCCGCCGTCGGTGATGAACATCTCCCCAGAGAGCTGAGGGAGCTGACCTCGAACACCCATCGCAAGCGGATCCTACGCCGCGAGCTTGAAGATGCGTCCGTTCCCTGTGGCGAAGTACAACTCGCCGGCGGCGTCCTCGCCGAAGGAGGTCAAGGAAGAGACGCGGAAAGCCTCGCGTCGCACGTCGACGGCTCGCCCGTCCTGCACGCGCAGGCTCCAGACGATCCCGGAGCAGTAGTCGCCGAAGAAGTAGCGGCCGGACGCCGCTGACACGGACCGACCGCGGTACACGTAGCCGCCGGTCACGGAGCAGCCGCCCTCGTCGTGGCTGTAGACGTCGATCGGAGCGACGAGCTGGCCGGGTCCGAGCGCGGTGTTCGCATAGCGCGCGCGGCCCTCGAAGACATGCCAGCCGTAGTTCGCGAGAGTTGAAATCTGGGCGCGCGGCCGGTAGTCGATCTCTTCCCAGTTGCCCTGGCCGACGTCGCCGATATAGAGGTCGCCGTTCGCACGGTCGAAGGAGAAGCGCCAGGGATTGCGGAGGCCGAGCCCGACGATCTGCCACTGTGCGCCATGCTTCAGCGGGTCGACCCGGAGCAGTTTGCCGAGCCGCTGGTTCATGTTCTGGGCACGATTGCCGGGATCGCCGGCCGAGCCTCCATCACCCATGCCGACGTAGAGCATCCCGCCGGAGTCGAACTGGAGCTGCCCGCCGTTGTGATTCGCATAGGGCTGGCGGACGAACAGGAGTTGGCGCGCGGTCGACTTGACGCCACGTCCATTGCGAGAGCGGAACTCGACGACCCGAGTGTTGCCACTGCGGTCGGTGTAGTTCACATAGAAGCGATGGTTGCGCGCATAGGCCGGGTGGAACGCCAGCGAGAGCAGGCCCTGCTCCCCACCGCTCACGACGCGGTCGCGGAGGTCGAGGAACGTGCCGCCGAGCTTCCCGTTGACGAGGAAACGAATGCGGCCCACCTGCTCGACCGCGTAGAGGCGCCGCGGCTCGGCGGGCGTGGAGGCGATCGCCGTGAGGGCAGACAGGCCGCTGGCATACGGCCGCACCGACAGCTCTTGCTGCGCCTGTGAGCCCGGGAGGACCAAGGCTGCGGCTGCGAGGACCTCGGCGAGCATTCGTCCCAAAATACCCACGCGCGGCGGCGCCGGATCCGTTCTTAACGGAGGTCTTACTTGGAGGCCTGGTGCGAACCCCGGCCGGGCCGGATGACGCTCCAGACACGGCGCCGGATCAGCACGCTCGCCCGCGGCACGTAGCGCCGCTACGCACCGCGAACGATCGCACTGCCCGGCTTGGTCTGGAGCGCCCCCGACGTCGGCCGAATTTCACACCAGGCCTCTACTTCTTAAGCAGGACCTGGCGGAGCTCGTCTTCCTTGCCGGGCTGCAGGATGGCAAGCACCTGGTCGCCCGGTTTGAGCTCCGTTTTGCCGACGGCGATCTCCGCCTTGCCGTCACGCATCACCGAGATGAGCCGTGCGCCCTCGGGTAGCCGCAGCTTCTCGACCGTCGTGCCCGCGCACGGAGACGACTTGTCGATCTGCACCTCGACGATCTCCAGGTTCTCTTTGCGCAGCTCGAGCAAGTGCACGAGGTCGTGCTCCGGAACCTCGTGCTCCACGAGGCCGAGGATGCTGGAGGTCGCGCACACGGTCGGCGAGATGCCGAGCAGGTCGAAGTGCGGCTGGTTGCGCGGATCGTTGACGCGCGCGATCACCTTCGGCACGCCGTACTTCTCCTTGGCGATCTGCGTGATCACCATGTTGTCCTCATCGTCACCGGTCAGCGCCAGCACCAGATCGGGCGGCCGCTTGACCCCGGCCTTCTCGAGGACGAAGAGCTCGGTCGCGTCTCCCTGCATCGCCTGGTGCTCGAACTCGGACTCGAGCCGCTCGAAGCGGTTGCGGTCCTGCTCGATGATCGTCGCTTCGTGACCGTTGCGCAGCAGGGTGCGCATTACGTTGGCTCCGGCCTTGCCGCCCCCTGCGATCAGGACGTACATCACACAGTCACCTCCTCGCGCGGCTGCTGCGGGATGGGGCAGGAGCGCACGGCCTCACTCAGCGCGTCGATTGCGGTGGAGGTCGGGCAGATCGTGCGCAGGCCACGCTCGCGGTAGAAGTCGGCGCGCGCGGGGTCGAGAATCCGGACGACCGTGCAGTCGATCCCGAAGCGCTTCTGTGCGACCTGGCCGATCACGAGGTTCGTATTGTCGCCGTC
>DASWGR010000113.1:0-12049 GCA_036393535.1 Gaiellaceae bacterium
CGGGGCGCTGGCGTTGCTGTTGGCCGGCCGGGATGTCGCCGCGTTTGCTTTGCTCGGCGCTGCTTTCGCGGCAAAGGTCTACCCGGTCGTGCTCATTCCGCCGGCCGCGATCTTCGTCTGGCGCACGCACGGACGCGCCACTGCACTGCGGGCGCTTGGCGCCTCCGCCGCCGTTGCGGCTCTCTTCGTCTTGCCGTTCCTCGCGCTCGCCCCCCATGGTCTCGCCGAGAGCTTTCGTGCGCAGGCGGCAAGATCGCTTCAGGTCGAGAGCCTCGGCGGCTCCTTGCTCGCTGTCGCCGACAGAGTGGGTCTGTACAGCGCCACCGTCGTGCACAGGACGGGGCACGCGATCTCGTACGACCTCGTCGGCTCGCTGCCGCAGACGTTGGCCGTGCTGAGCTCGATCGCGCAGGCCCTCGCCGTCGCCGCGGTTGCCTGGTTCTACCTGCGCGGACGCGATGATCCGAGGTGCCTCGCTTTCGCCTTCGCCGCGGCGCTGGCGGGCTTTCTCGCCTTCACCCGCTTCTTTTCCCCCCAGTACCTCGTCTGGATTGTCCCGTTCGTGCTTTTACTCGAGCCGGCGGCCTGGGTACTCGCCGCGGCAGCACTCGTCCTCGCGCAGTTGTGGTTCTTCCACTACCGCGACGTGTTCGCGCTCGGCGGCTACGTCTGGCTCGTGCTGATCCGCGATCTGCTCGTCCTCACGCTGTTCGCGCTGGTGCTCGTCAGGCTACGCAGGCCTGCGCCGGAAGACGAGGACGCCGTCCTCCTCGAAGACGAGCTGCCACTCCGGGTTCCGTCGTAGCGCCGCAAGCTGAGTCGCGGTCGGTATGGGCGCGTAGCGATCCGCATAGCCCGGTTGCGTCTCGTCTGCCGCGACCCACCGCGAATCCTCGAGGAACGGGAAGCTGAGGACGCGGCGGCGCGCGGACAGATGCCCGCCGAGGGTGTTGGTCGCGCTGACGACGGCGCTGTTCGGAATCAGCCGGAGTGCGCGCTCGGCGATCCGGTCGTGATCGGTCACACGCGCCGCGGTCGCCTGGAACGTTTGCCCGCCCGGGACATGGCGCCAGCCGGGGATCGGCCCGAGCCGGTAGTTCCCGACGAGCGCTGCGAGGACGATCACGACTGCGACCGGCGTCGTCCAATGCGACAGTCGCTTCGCACCGAGGATCGCGCCGATCATGAGCGGCGGGATCAGCCCGGCGGTGTAGTGGAAGTGGATCGACGTCTGTGTCGTCGTCGACGAAAGGAGATTGATCGCGAGCTCCGGCAGCGCCGCGACCAGCACGAGGGGTGCCAGCAGACAGAGCGCGGCCAGCGGTGCAACGAGGTCGAGCAGGTAGTGGAGATCTCTTCCGCTGAACGCCGCGTCGATGATCCGTAGCGGGTGCGTGAAAGCCGTTTTCAGGATTCCGCCCGCGGACCCGCCCACCTCGCTGTAACGTCCGTAGAAGTCGGATTCGGCGCCGGCGTTGTAGTGCGGGATCACGACGCCGATGGCGATCGCGGCCCACGCTCCGCCGATGAGTGCGATCGCCGCGCCTGCCGCCCAACTCTTGTGTGCGACGGCGTACCAGATGCCGAAGCCGGCGACGACCAATGCGATCTCCTCCTTGCAGGCCGCTGCGGCGAGTGCGAAGAGGGCGAACGGGAGCAGGCGTTCTTCGTCGAGGTACCAGAAAGCGAACAGCAGGAGTGGCGACGCGAGCGCGACGGGATGAAACTCGTTCAAGGTCAGCCAGCCCGTTGCGGGGTAGAGCAGGTAGGCGAGGGCGAAGCCGAGGGCAGCCCGCGGTGAGGCCAGGTGCTTGCGGGCGAGCAGGAAGACGGGCAGCGCGCCGAGCGCGACGACGACCGCCTGCACGGTTAGGAGCATGTGTGGGCTCGGCCAGATCCACCAAAGGGGTGCAAAGAGCACCAGGATCGGGTCGACGTGAGCGGCCAGCCGCGAGATCTGGTCTCCGTGCAGAGACGTCATTTGCAGCGGGTGGCCGTGTGCAGTCGACCAGACGGCCTGTACCATGTTCCCGAGGTCGAACCGACCCGTGACGAAGGCCTCGTGGCGAAGCGCCGAGAGTGCCGCGAAGCCCGCGGCGTAGGCGGTGACGGCGGCCGCGAGGAGGACGCCCGTCTTCGGGCGGAGGGCCGACAACCGTTTCACAACAGGTGCTCGATGAGTGCGCGCCAGCGCGCACCGAGGACCGTTTCGCTCGCCTCTCGCTCGTAGGCGGCGCGGCCCCCGGCCGCGATGCGACGGCTCAAGTCGGAGTCTGCGGCCAGCCGGCGCACCGCGTGCGCCAGGGCCTTGGCGTCCCCCGGTGCGACGAGGAGGGCGCTTTCCTCGTCGACGAGTAGCTCTCGCGCGCCGGCCGTATCGGCAGTGACGAGCGGGGCGGCGCACGCGATCGCCTGGAATGCCTTGTTCGGGATGACCCGCTGGGCCTTGCCAGTGGTGCCGAAGATTCCGAGCGAGCAGCCGGCACGCTGGATCTCTGCCGGCAGACGTTCGTATTGGATCCACGGCTCGTGCTCGACGTTCGGCGGCCGCGACGAGAGCAGTCCCTCGAGCTGGCCGCTGCCGACGAGGCGGAAGTCGATCTCCGGTGCTTCTCGGGCCGCCGACAGGATCGTCTCGACTCCCTGCAGCGGGATCAGCTTGCCGACGAACAGCGCGATGAAGCGGTCCGGCGGCGACCAGTTCGGTTTGAACAACCGGTCCTCTGCACCGACGAAGCAGACAGGCACCTCGCCGAGCCCTGCAAGTCCGGCGAAGAAGTGCGCATCTGCTTCCGTGTCTGCGACGACGACGTCGGCCGCACGAAAGGCGCGACGGTCGACCGCCTCGAGAGCGCGTGCAGCGAGCGAGCCCGGGCGGAACCGGCCGCGGTCGGCGACGAGCGTGTCCGCGAGCGAGACCAGCGGGTTGAAGACGACGGGACGACCGCGAGCGGCGCGGCGCGCCGCCGGCAAGTCGAAGTGGCCGGGATAGCCGACGATGAGCGCGTCGAAGTCGCGCGCCCGGCGGGCGAGCAGCCGCAGCTCCGCCGCCGCGAGCTGTAGTGCGCGAGTCGGGCCCGCGCCCCAGCCGCGCCGGTCGTCCTCCCACACGGAGACGTGTTCTTCCACGACCTCGACGCCTGCGCCGCGCAGGCATGAGATCACCTGCGAATTACGCGGATAGCAGCGTTCGTAGGTTCCGAAGTAGCAGACCTTCAAAGTGAGCGTCGTGCCGGCGCCGCGCGCGGGTGTATCAGCGAGCGGGTTGAAACGGCCGTACGGGCAAAGCCCGCACGGCCTCTATGCGGCGCCGCCAAGTCGGCGCCTCAGGAGAGGATTTCGTCGACGAGCAGCTCGGCGCGGTCGCGCTCCTGCGCCCGCTCCTCGTGGTGGCTCGTGATCATCTCGCTGATCAGCCCCAGAGAGAAGAATTGCATCCCGATCACCACGAGCAGCACGCCGAGCATCAGCAGCGGGCGTTGTCCGATCGCGTGTCCGAGCGCTTTGATCACCGTGAGGTAGATGAGAATCGCCGAGCCGATCGCCCCGAGCAGGAGTCCGAGCCCGCCGAACAGGTGTAGTGGACGGTGGCGATAGCGGCCGATGAACGAGACGGTCAGCAGGTCGAGGAACCCGCGCAGGTAGCGCTCGACGCCGTATCGCGAACGGCCGTGTTCGCGCGGACGATGGTTGACCGGCAGCTCAGCGATGCGGAAGCCGCGGTAGTGGGCGAGCACCGGGATGAACCGGTGCAGCTCCCCGTAGAGACGCAGGCCGTGCACGACCTCGGCGCGGTAAGCCTTGAGGCCGCAGTTCATGTCGTGCAGGCGGACGCCGGAGAACGCGCTTGTGACGCGGTTGAAGATGCGGGAGAGGAGACGCCGTGAGATGGGATCGCGGCGGTGTGTCTTCCAGCCCGTGACGAGATCGAAGCCCTCGTCCAGCTTCGCGAGGAGGCGCGGGATTTCCGCGGGATCGTCCTGTAGGTCGCCGTCGATCGTGACCACGGTTTCGCCGTGCGCCTGGTCGAAGCCGGCCACGAGCGCCGCGGCCTTGCCGAAGTTGCGGCGCAGTCGCACCACGCGCACGTTCTGCTCGGAGCTGTGCAGCCTCGTCAGCGCGGAGAAGGTTCCATCGGTCGAGCCGTCGTCGACGAAGATCGCCTCCCAGTCCGCGTTGAGCGGCTCGAGCGCGGACCGGAGCTCGTCGTAGAGCAGTGCGACGCTTCGCTCTTCGTCATGCACCGGTACGACGACGGAGATCACGGGCGCGAGGTTATACGCTGGACGCGGAATGGCTGAGCTGCTCTCGCTCGAGGAGGCGCTAGAGCGCATTCTCGAGCGGGTTACGCCGCTTGGGCCCGAGGACGTGGACCTCTCGGCAGCCGCGGGTCGCGTGCTGGCCGAGGACGCCCGCGCCGTCGTCGATCTGCCTCCCTTTCCAAGCTCGGCGATGGACGGCTTCGCGGTTCGGTCGGGGGACACGCCCGGACGGTTGCCGATCGCGGCGCGGATCGCGGCCGGCGTGCCGGCAGAGCGGGGGCTCGAGGCGGGCGAGGCGATGGCGATCGCCACCGGTGGCGTCGTTCCGGTCGGGGCGGACTCGGTCATCCCCATCGAGGACGTTGTCGAAGATGACAACAGTGTTGAGATTACCGACCGCGTCGTCCAGGGTGACAACGTCCGTCCGCGTGGTGGCGACGTCGCTGCGGGAGACGTCGTGGTGCCGCGCGGCGCTCGCCTGGGCGCTGCGCAGATTGGAGCACTTGCCGCTGCCGGGCTCGATCGTGTTGTTGCCGCACGACGCCCTCGCGTCGCAGTGCTCGCGACCGGCACCGAGCTGCGGAGGCCGGGCGAGGCGCTCGGGCCGGGTGAGGTGTACGAGGCGAACGGGATACTGCTGGCGACAGCGTTCGCCTCCGCCGGCGCCGACGTCGACGCCCTCCCGACCGTCGCAGACGACGAATCGTCGCACCGCGCTGCACTCGAGCGAGGCCTGTCGGCCGATGTGCTCGTCACCTCGGGCGGTGTGTCCGTGGGGCCACACGATCTCGTTCGGCGGATCCTGGGCGAGTTCGGCGTCGAGGAGATCTTCTGGGGGGTTGCGGTCAAGCCGGGAAAGCCGCTTGCGTTCGGGGTGAGCGGGTCGACGCTCGTCTTTGGGCTCCCAGGTAATCCGGTCTCGTCGCTCGTCGGGGCCGAAGTCTTCGTGCGGCCGGCACTGCTGGCCTTGCAGGGCGCATCCGTCCCCGGCCCGGTCTTCTTCGAGGGCCGGCTCGCGTCCACCGCGCGGCGCAACGCTCACCGCGATGAGTTTGTCCGCGCGCAATCTTCTGCGTCCGGGGACGGCGTCTTGCTCGACCCGGTCAGCGGTCAGGAGTCACACATGATTGCTCGAGCCGCCGCGGCCGATGCGCTCGTGCTCGTCCCCCGAGGCGAAGGCGAGCTCGCGGTCGGCGAGAGGGTGCGCTACTTGGCGCTCGCTTGAGCGGTCACATCGTACGGCTTGGCCCCGCGAGGCTCGACCCGCAGCAACTGCGCATATGCGATGTAGCGGTGTGTCGCGAAGAAACGAGGGTGGCAAGCTTGCAGCTCGACGAGCTCGTGCCGGGGCGAGCGCAGCACCGAGAGATCCGTCGACTTCACGATGCGATGTCGTGTCACGGCGTAGATGAACGTCCCGTACGGAACCTCGATCGTGACGCGGTCGCCTCTACGCAGTCTGTCGATGTGCGAGAATGGTGCGAGGTACGTGGTGCGATGCCCGGCGATGTACACGAGCCTGTTCTCTCCCGGCATGAACGTCCGGCTGTCCCGTCCGGGCCCCTTCTTGAGCGTGTCGTGGTCGGTGCCGTTGACCAGCAGCATGTTCACGCCCATGCGTGGAACCCGCAGGCGGCCGAGCACCTCACCGCGCGTCGAGCTCAGCCGGTAACGCTTCGCTTCGCGCGCGATGCTCGCGCGCTCTGCTGCCACGGTGTCTACGGAGATCGAAGGCTTGAACGACTCCGCCCGCTTTACGTATTGCGAGGCGAGTTGGTGCTGCTTCCACTTTGTGTAGAGGGCGGTGAACGGGTCCTGCCACTGCCACACGAGCAGAGACCAGAGGAGCATCAGCACGCCTCCGACGGCGAGCAGCGTTCCCAGCAGACGGATGTATCGCCGCACCTAGCCCTCCAACGCTTCCGGTAGGCCGGAGGATGTGCGCGTGCGCCGGTCGCGCAGCGCGAGAACGGTCCTGCGCACCACCTTGCGAAGCGGGCCGCCGGGAGGCAGTTCGGCGGCCGCAGGATACGGCGCGTAGCGCCGCGTGGCGAGAGCGGCGAGCTGTCCGGTTCCAGCCAGCCAGACGACCAGCAACGGCATGACGACAAAGGGCACGTAGTCGACCGCCCTGAGCTCGAGGAGATACCAGGGCGCATCCCAGCCCAGCCCGAATCGTCCCGCGAAGGAGCCGAGCAAGAGGGCTGGGCCGGCGAACCCGAGGGCGAGCACGCCGAGCCTGGCCGCGACCGGCGCGCCACGCACCTGCGGGAGCCAGAGCCAGATGTGGAGCGACGGCAGCAGGAACACGAGCGCGAACGGATTCGTCGCGACCACGAGCAACGAGAGCGCGCCGAGGCACAGGAGCGACGCAGTGTGACCGGCGAGCTCCTCCTCGGAGGTGATCATGCGGCGGGGGATCAATCGCTCGCGCGTGACGAACCAGCCCAGCAGCGCGAGTACGGCGAGCGCCAGCAACCCCTTCGCCGGCCAGTCGTGGGCAACCGCGCTCGTCGGCGGGATCGGGCGCGCGACGCCGTGCGGCCAGGCACCCAGCAGCCTGAAGAGCTCGAAGAGACCGACGACCCAGACCCAGAACACGAGGCGGCTGCGGTAGGCGCGTAGCGCCGGGCCAAGCGCGATGTGCCGGCGCCTGCAACGTGCGAACAGGTCGATGCTTGTTGCCAAGAAGGGCAACAGACACGCGATCAGCACAAGCTCGACGGCCCAGCCCCGGATGAGGCGCGAGCCGAGATACAGGTAGGTGGAGGTTCCTTGCGTGAACTCGAGCCCTTCGTCGAGCGTTCCGAGCGCGTCCTGCGCCGCGCGTCCAACCTGCCCGAGCCTGTCTGCGCGTAGACGATCCTTTGTGTCGCCCACGGGATCGGGTGGGTTGTCACCGGCAGTCGTGAGAGTGACGGCGGGGATGCCCTGCGCAAGGAACGGCGCCTGCTCGTAGAGCGAAAAGGGAAAGCCGAGGTCGATCAGCTGACGCAGCGCGCTTGGGCGGCCCGGCGGCCGCCCTGTCTGTGCCGTGACGCGGGCCGCGATCGTCTGCAGGAACGTTCCCGACGGCTCGCGAGGTATGTCGCCGCCGAACTCCATCCGGATGCGCCCGTTGCCTCCGACCGAGTCGAGGTTGATGACACCGGCCACGTCGTTGCGGAACGGGGAGTGGGCCGCGAACCAGGCCGCGCCAACCCCGCCGTACGCGCCCCCGTCTGTCGAGATGAAGAGGATCGTGTGGTTCGGACGCAACTGCCCGGAGGGCAGTCCGGGCGGGACGCCGTAGGCGCGCGCGAGTTGGATCAACATCGCCGTTCCGGACGCGTTGTCGTTCGCGCCGGGACCCCGCCCGTCGTTGTCGCGATGCGCCATCACCACGATGGTGCGCGGTGAGCGGCCGGCCGCTTCGGCGATCAGGTTCTGCAGCTGGACCTTGCCCCGCCCGGGGATGACGGCGCTGAAGCGCTCGGTGCGGATCGGCAATCCGTACGGTGCGAGTTGCTCGCGGAACCAGTCCGCCGCTCCGAGTGACCCTGGATAGCGGAAAGGCTTGTCCGCCAGGTCCTTTGCGAGTGTCTTCGTTGCCTCGCCGTCGAACGCAGGGAGGAACGCGCGCGGCAGCGGAGTGGGCCGCGCGACGCTGAAGGCAGCCAGGAGGAGCGGCAGCCCGACGAGCAGCCACGTGCCGCGGTAGAGACGCCCGTTGACCGGTCGCTGCAGTGAGCCGGGACGGGCCCGGCGCCGCTCGGTCCGGGGCGGAACGGAGGCCATCCGAGGCTATAGTAGGCGCCGCGCTACCCGGCAAGGATCGTCCGGCAGGCACTGTTAGCCGAGCACGATATGCCCGACTCCTCGACCATCCTCCTCGTCGACGACGAGGAATCCGTTCAGAAGCTGCTCGCCTACCCCCTGGAGCGCGAGGGCTACCGCGTGCTGCAGGCGCGCGACGGCGAGGAAGCGCTGAAGCGTTTCGCGTCGGAACGCGTCGACCTCGTCGTCCTGGACATCATGCTGCCGAAGCTCGACGGGCTCGAAGTCTGCAAGCGGCTGCGCGCCGAAAGCGAAGTGCCGATCATCATGCTGACGGCTCGCGATGACGAGCTGGACAAGGTGCTCGGCCTCGAGCTCGGCGCCGACGACTACATCACGAAGCCCTTCTCGATCAGGGAGTTCCGTAGTCGCGTTCGCGCCCTGCTGCGCCGAGCGTCCGCCTCCCGGCAGGTCGACGAGGACGGTGGGGTGATCTCGGCGGCAGGGTTGGCGATCGACCTGGCCCGCCGTTCGGTCGAGGTCGAGGGCAACCGGGTGCAGCTCACGTACGTGGAGTTCGAGCTGCTGCGCATCCTCGCCTCGAATCCGGGCCGCGTGTACAGCCGCCGGATGCTCCTCGAGGCGCTGTGGGGCGGCGCCGATTATCGGGAGCCGAGGACAATCGACGTCCACGTCCGGCATCTGCGCGAGAAGCTCGAGCGGGACCCGGCCGAGCCCGAATACATCTTGACCGTGCGGGGCGTCGGCTACCGCTTCCGGGACCGGTGAACCCTCTCCGCAGCGTCGGCGCCCGCCTCGGGCTCGGGTTGGCGGTCGTCGTGGCTGCGGCGCTCGTGCTCGTCGATGTGATCGTCGTTCCGTCCCTCGAGCGGAACCTCGTCGACGCCAAGCTTGCGCAACTCAAGGAGGCGGCTCCAACGGTGGGTTCGAAGCTCCTGAACAGCTCGAGCTTCACGTTCGACGACAACATCAAGTCGGCCGAGGCAAGCGTGGACGCCAGGGTCGTCTACTTCATGGCGTTCGACTACAACCCGCCGATGCTGACCGTCTATGGCGACTCCAGCCCGGTGACCTCGACGGACGTCGAGAACGATCCGATCGCGCTGCGCGCCTTCGCCCAGGAACGCCCCGCCAGCGGCACGGTCACGACGAAGGGGGTGCGGTACGCAGAGGCGGCCTACCCGCTTCTCGGCGGGCCGGTCGTCCTGCTGCGCGCCTCGCTGCACGACTCTCTGCGCAGCATCCACCTCGTCCGGAGCAGGCTCGTCGTCGCGGGTCTGATCGCCCTTGCCGCATCCCTCTTCGTCGGCTACCTGGCGGCGTCCATCTTCGCCCGCCGGATCCGGCGGCTCGAGCGCGCGGCTGATCGGATTGCGAGCGGCGACTTCAGCCAGCCGGTCGTCGATTCGGGCCGGGACGAGCTGGGTCAGCTAGCCGACGCGTTCGAGCGGATGCGCCAGCGGCTCGCGCAGCTCGAGCATGCCCGGCGGGAGTTCATCGCCAACGCCTCCCACGAGCTGCGGACGCCGCTCTTCTCCCTCGGCGGTTTTCTCGAACTGATGACCGACGAGGAGCTCGACCCGCAGACACAGGCCGAGTTCACCGCCACGATGCGCGAGCAGGTCGAGCGGCTGACGAAGCTGGCGACGGAGCTCCTCGATCTCTCGCGTCTCGACGCCGGCCGGCTGACTGTCGAGCGCGAGCGTTTCGACCTCACCGCCCTGGCCGAGACGCTCGCGGATGAGTTTCGGGCCGTTGCCCGCTCGACTGGGCACCAACTCTCCGTCCGAGTGGGCGGTCCGGCGGAGGGTGTGGGCGACGAAGAGCGGGCGCTCCAGATCGGCCGGATTCTCGTCGAGAACGCGCTCGTTCACACCCCGTCCGGCACGCCGGTCCGGCTCGCGACCGGACGCCGGGAGGGCTCCGTTCTGCTGACGGTCGAGGACGAGGGCCCGGGAATTCCCGCCGAGCATGCGGGCCAGGTCTTCGACCGTTTCTATCGCCTCGAGGGATCGGTGGCGTCCGGAAGCGGTCTCGGGCTGGCGATCGGGAAGGAGTTGGCGGAGTTGATGGGCGGCTCGGTGGAGCTCGACGCGAGCGACGGCAGGACCAGATTTGCTCTCGTTCTGCCCGCCTCTACGGGTGCGCCATCGTTTTCACCGGAAAACGAACGGCTGGAAGAACCGTCGCTACAGTGAGCCAGATGCGGCTCCCGGCTCTTGCCGTCGTGACCGTCGTCGCCGCCGCTATCGGCGGCGGCGCTACGTTGGGCATCGGAAAAGGCGCTGGCTGGCTGGACCAGGGCACCAGGACGGTTGTCGTGCGCGCGCAGGCCGCCCAGCCTGCGGCCCTGCCGGCCTCCGCCTCCTCGAAGGTGTCCCCGTTGCCCGGCAAGGGCTTCGATCCGCAGCGGATCTTCGCCGACCGTTCACCTGGGGTGGTCACCGTCTTCGCCTATTTCGGCGATCCCAGATCGGAAGCGACTTCTATCTCCCAAGGCTCCGGGTTCGTCATCTCTTCCAAGGGCTATGTCCTCACAAATTCGCATGTGATCACGAACGCCGGTGAGGGGTCACGCGTGCAGGCTGCGAAGCATCTTTTCGTCGAGTTCGCCGACGGGGACCGGGCCGAGGCGACGGTGGTCGGCTGGGACCTCTATGACGATGTCGGGCTCCTCCGCCTCGCGCCGAGTGCGCATCGGCTTTCGCCGGTGCCCCTCGGGGAGTCGGCTGCGGTCGTTGTGGGCGAGCCCGTCGCTGCGATCGGCAGCCCGCTCGGCAACGAGAACACCTTGACGGTCGGAGTCGTCTCTGCGATCCATCGCTCGATCGACGCGATCACCGTCCAGCGTTACAAGGTCGTCGACGCCATCCAGACGGACGCGCCGATCACGCACGGGAACTCGGGTGGCCCGCTCTTCGACGCGCGCGGACGCGTAATTGGCATCAATGCGCAGATCCGCAGCGCAAATGGGGCGGGCAACGACAGCGGGATCGGGTTTGCCATCCCGATCGACGCGGCGAAGCACTCCATCGCGCAGTTGATCTCGAAGGGTGAGGTGACGTACGCATACGTCGGCATCACCACCGAGAACATGACGCCCTCGCTTGCCCGTGCGCTCGGGTACAAGGTCGACCACGGCGCGCTGATCGTGGGGGTCAACAGCGGCAGCCCGGCGGACAAGGCCGGGCTCCACGGCGGCAACCGGGAGGCTCATGTTCTGGGCCGCAACCTGGAGACCGGCGGAGACGTGATCGTTGCGATCGACGGGAAGCCCGTCAACGGCGCCGACGACGTCGTCCGGTTCGTCTCCTTCTCGCTGAAGCCGAAGGACGTTGCCGTCCTCACGATCCTGAAGCCCTCGGGCCAGCGCAAGAGAGTCGCAGTCACGCTCGCGGAACGACGGCTGCCGGCGGGTTAGTCCTGCTGCAAGCGGGGCATAATCGCCCTGAGGGTGGACGGCCGGCTAGAGCTCTCACAGGTTTCAGTAGTTTATTCTACGTTTTTCTGGGTAAGACTCCTTCGTGCGGGCTACTCCATGACAACCGGTGCCAACGGCGACGCCGTCAGGGTTCGCCTGACGATCCCTGCCCGGGCCGAGTACATCACGCTCTGCCGTCTTGCTCTGACGGGCATCGCCCGGCTCCGTGAATTGTCCGACGAGCTGCTCGCGGATCTCAAGCTCGCGCTGACCGAAGCCGCGTCCAACTCCGTCCGTCATGCGTACGGCGACGAGGTCGTGGGTGTCGTGGAGATCTCCTACGAGCTGTTCTCCGACCGGCTCGTGATCGAGGTCACCGACGAGGGCGAGGGATTCGACCTGGCGAAGACGGAGGGCCATCTCGACGAGCTCTCCGAAGGTGGCCTCGGCATCGCGATCATCCGCGCGATCGCGGACGAGGTCGAGATCGGCGCCCAGCCCGGTGGCAAAGGATCGCGTCTCCGCTTCGAGAAAGCCCTGAACTAGCCCCTCCGGGCTGTATTCTCGCGACCGTTCGTCCCAGGGACGC
>DASWGR010000114.1:0-28774 GCA_036393535.1 Gaiellaceae bacterium
TCCTTTTGAGTGATTGCTCGAGTTTCGTACGCACTTGTATGGGTGTCAAGCGTCGCCGTTGGCCTTCTGAACGACGAAGCGCCCCGAAGGGCGCCCCATCTCGTGCTTCGGAATCGTCTATCTGTGGCCCTAGTGCGACTCCGAATCTGCGTCTTTCAAGCTGCCGCCCTCGATCACGTGGAGGTTTTCCCGGGTCGACGGCGGCCGGAGGATCGCAAGCAGACGGTCCAACTCGTCGCTTACCACGCTCATGTCTTGCGCCACGGTGTTGAGCGCCTCGGCTATTTCGCTCGGCTCAGGCATCGTCGCCCAACCCGTCGTCGGGAATATCGGGAACGTTGTTAAGAACGCGAACGTAGTCGAGCTCCTTGAGCGCCTTCTCGATGTCTCGGACCCAGCCCGAGAGCTCGTCGAGCCTTCCTTCCAGGTCGATGCTGCCGGCGTGGATTCGCCCGATGTCCTCGAACGTCGGAGCGCGGACGCCACGGAACTCGGCTATCCGGTCGATCTTCCAGCCCACTTGCATGACCGGCTCGATCGACGCATTTATCGCGTCATACGCGGCACGCCATTCCTGCTCGGTGGGGAACTCAACACGGCGCCGCTCGGCGTCCTCGAGGTTCTGTAGCCGCTCCGATTCACGCTCCGTGCTCTGCTGCTCCACGAGCTCAGGCATGACTCTCTCCCTTCTGCTCAGTCCGGGCTAGGAAGTCCTCGACCGCGGTTCGGTCGGCGTCTCTTCCCGCCTCGAGCACCGTGATCCGGCGGTCAAGGTCTGCGGCAGTGCGCCGAACCTCTCGCATTTTCTTGAGGGTCAGCGTGAGCTCCTTACGAAGCTCGGCCTCGGTCATCGTTGCGGGCATATCCCGCTCCCTTCAGCACATGGCCCCCGGGCACAGCGACTAGACCGCCGGCCCGGAGGCCGTGCGGACCGTACAACAGAGACAGGAAGTGTCGGTCTAGTCGACACAAGGGCCACCCTAGACCCATGCCCCGGGAAGTCAAGACGACAATTTTGGTCCCAAGAATGTCCTGGTGTCTGAGCGGACAACTCGCCGAGGTGGCACCCAGGTAGGCACCGCATGCGCATTCGCGGCACACCTGACACACGTGACCCGCGGAACCATGCGCGAACCGCGTAGCTGCGAACGTGAGAAAGGCCCATACGGGATTCGAACCCGTGCCGCCGCCGTGAGAGGGCGGTGTCCTAGGCCACTAGACGAATGGGCCGTACTAGTGGGCTGAGTGTAGCGACGAGCCACAGAATCGTTCCCGGCGGCGCGCTTCACTAGGGCGTTTTCCGGTAGAGCAGGCAGAGAAGACCGTGGCCACCGCGGCTACAATGCCGCGACCCGTTGCGGGGTCGTCTAATGGTAGGACGCCTGACTCTGGATCAGGTAGTCAAGGTTCGAGTCCTTGCCCCGCAGCCTCGCAAGAGTCCCGCGTAGGCGGGGTTTTTCATTCCTCGGGGCGCTCCGCCGTCACCTTTAGAGGGATACGATCATGACGCGCAAGTCCGATTGGGGAATGGTGGGCAAACTCGCGTTGTTGATCACCGTGATGGGTCTTGGACTCGTGCTGCCCGTCAGCGCCGCTCAGGCTGCGCCGACGAAGGCGCAGTTCATCCGGCAGGGCGATGCTCTCTGCCTGCAGGTGCAGCGAGACTTGGCGCCGCTGAGGCGTCGGGCCGAGGCGGCAAAGTCACTGCCGGAGAGCCAGCAGTGGGCCGCTGCGCAGCGGCTCTGGGCTGATCAGATCCGGATCCAAGCTCGCTTCACGGCGCGTTTGCGCGCAGTTGGCGTTCCTACAGGAGACTCGAAGGCGCGCAGCATCGTCCTTGGACTTGACCGCGGGCTTGTGCTCGCCCGCCGCGTGCGCGACGCTTTTGCAAGGAGAAGTTACACCTCTTTGGCCGTTACGCTGCCGGAGTACATCCGCTTCACGATGTCGCTCAACCGCCGCGTCGCGGCGTACGGCTTCAAGGTCTGCGGCCATTCCTGAGCCGCACGCGATCGAGCCCGACTAGCGGCGGACGACGAACGTATGCGCCGCTCGGTCGCCGAGTCGCTGGCCGTGCGGCGAGGTCAGGGCGAAGATGGCGCCGACCAGGTAGAAGAAGAGACTGTCGATCACACGCAGCAGGTTGCGAACGACGGCCGCCCCAAATGTCAGATGCAGCCCGCCTTCACCTACGACGTGGATGCCGACCATGCGCTTGCCGAGTGTCGCCCCGGTTGCAGCTTCGCACAGGACGTAGTAGCCGAGGCCGAGCGCGAGGAAGAACAAGAACGCTTTCCCGCCAAGGTTGATTCCTGCGTACGAGGACCCGTTTCCGGTCTCGGCGTAGCCGCCGCCCGACAGCAGCCCGACGATGATCCCCGCCGGAAAGAAGACGATGACGGCGTCGAGAAGAACGGCGACGAAGCGGAGCGGGACGCCCGCGTTTTCCATCGAGCTCCTCTCCTCCCGTGCTCTACGCACGCGCGAAAATGCCGGATCTACAGGCGGCGGTGGATCGCCCAGCTGCACTCTCGCTTTCACGGCCGAGGCGATTTCGTTCGCCTCCCAGCCGGGCACGCCGGCCTGGCGCGTCAGCAGGTCCGTCAGATCCGTGTAGTCCCAGCTCTCTATCGCTGCGGCGATCGGCCGTCCCTCGGCGTCGAAGCGGTACGCCGAGACTGTCCTGCTCTGCTCATCGACGAGAACCTCGACTTTGCCGACGGACGTGGTGAACGTCTCCCTCACAGCGAACCCCTGGCGGCGGGCCTGTTCATAGTCGTCATAGTCGTGACAATCGGCACTGCAGTGCCGGGACCCAAGACCTTTCGGAAAAGGTAGGAGTCGGGCTCCCGCTTACGAGAGCCCGACTCTGTTGGTCCGAATCTAGGGAGTGGCGAGCGCTGTCGGCAACGCCAGGTCGGGATCGGCCTGCAGCTCGGCGTAGGCGTCAGCGGACATCTCCGGGGGCGTCCCCGCAGCTTCGCCGCCGGCTCCGTCCTCGGTAGCCGAGTCGGCCCAGGACGCCTGTGCGAAGGCTGCATCCGCCCACGAGGCATCGGCCCATGAGGCGTCCGCCCAGGACGCATCCGCCCACGACGCCGCGCTCCACGATGCATCTGCCCACGAGGCATCGGCCCACGAAGCGTCGGCCCAGGATGCATTGCCGGCCACTACTTCAGCCCAGCTGGCCGCGTTGAAGCTGACGCTTCCCGAGCTCGAGACGAGGAACCTGTTCAGCGCAAGGTTCGGGCTCGGCGGTGTTCCTTTGATGTCACCCGCTTTCCCGGCGTTCACCTGGCCGACCCCGACCGACCCGGGCTTGGCCTGAGGCACCGGCTTGGCGCTCATCATCAGCGCACCCTTGACCTGATCGGGCGTCCAGTCTGGATGCCGAGCAAGGAGTTGAGCAGCGACGCCTGCTACGACCGGAGCCGCGAACGACGTGCCCGAGAGTTGGATGTAACCGGGCGCGACGACGTTTCCGGGCTTCTGCGCCACCAGGGTCGAACCCTGTGGCACCGGTCCGATCATGTACCGGCCTGGAGCGCCCAGCTCGGGCTTCGCGAAGCCGTCTTCGGTGTAGCCGTACGCCGTCCACGGTGCGTTCGCGTCATCGCCGAGGGAGACCTTGTTTCCGATGTCGACGGCACCGACCGTCATGACGAAGGGGTCGTTGCCGGGCGCGTGCATGACGCCACTCGGCCCCGTCGGGCTGCCGTAGTTCCCGGCAGCGGCGACGACGAAGATCCCGTTGAACCAGAGCTTCTCGACCGCCTGGTCGAGCGGATCGTTGTAGAAGTGGTTGAACGCCGCCGAATGGAGCGAGAAGTTCGCGACCCGAATGTTGTACTTGCCTTTGTTCGCAAGGATGAAGTCACACGCGGCGATGACGTCGCTCGTGCGAGCCGTGCCCGTGTCGTCCATCACATCCAGCGAGAGGATTCCCGCGTTCGGCGCCGCGCCTGCGTAGTGGTCGGCGGAGCCCGCCGCGATACCCGCAACGAACGTGCCGTGGCCGCGGCCGTCACCGGGAGTGTTGGCCGTGGAGTTCGTAATCGTGATGTTGCCGAGGACGCGTGAACCGTTGCCGAAGTCGGCGCGGTTGGCCTCGATCCCGGAGTCGACGATCGCAATCGTCGGCGCCTGAGGAGCCGGGCTCGTCGCCGTCCCCCAGAGCTTCGCGACCCCGGACTCGTACGGCCACATCTGATCCGACGAGATCGTGCCCGTCAGGTGGACCGATGAGTCTGGAGTGATGGTCAGGCCCGGCTGCTTCGCGAGTGCCGCGAGCTTCCCCGCGGTGATGTCGATCGCGACGGCACCGATCACGTCCAGACGCCTGCGCACGCCGGCGCCCAGTCCGACGATCTTGTTGGTGGCATCACTCGTGCCGGAAGAGCTCTGGACGATGACGTGAAGCTTCTGCCCCGGATCTTGCGCTGCCTTGGTGAGCAGTCCGGGGGTGACGAACGTCTGACCGTGGTTGCCAGGGCCGCCGTCCTTCGCCCCTGCAGCCAAAGGTAGAAGAAGGGTGCATGCCGCAAGTGCGGTGAGCACGATGCTGCGACCCCCTCGTCCCCAGAGGACGTTGCCCCGCTTGCCCGTGCCTGATCCCCAGAGCGTGTTCCGCCGCGAGTCGCCCCGAGAACCGGAGCCCCAGAGCGCATTCGAACGAATGTCGTTACGCGAATTCCGTGCATCCCGCATGTCGAAGACTCCTTTTTGCCTGCGCAAACGCGCAGAGCCGCAGTTGACGCCAGAGGAGACGCTCAGGACTCCGTCGACTTGCAACGTAGAAGCGCACACGCGCACGGGCGTCCCTCACCAGGGGGAGGGGCGCATGAATCACTCGATCGAGTGATCGGCCTACTCGAGCGTAATCCGGCGGCGGACGGTGCCGGCCCGCGAGTGTCGGGCTTCAATCCCGATCTCGGTTCCTGCCGGCGCTTCGACGACCCACTCGAGCTTGGCGAGGTCGCCCGTCGACTCGTCGTTTGCCCACCACGTGGTGGAGCGCTTGTCGGCGCGGCCCCTCAGCTGTCCGACCTCGGTCTTTAGGTCACCGCCGACGAGCCGAGCACCCTCCGGCAGCTCGAGCTCGACCTCAAGCTCGCGAACGGCCTTCCGTTCCACCGCTTTCTCCGTGACATTTGTCGGCAGCCAGCCGGAGTTCTGCAAGACGAGGCGGACTAGGAACGACGTCCCTCCCAGCTTCTCGACGTCGAGCGATCGCGCCTCGAGCAACGGCGAGACGAGGAGATGGAAGAGCGCCCACTCCGAGTGTGGCGCAACCTCGTCCTCCAGCCGGTCGAAGGGAACGTTGAACCAGTAGTTGATGATGTCCCAGCCGCCGAGCTCCACCCTGCCGAGCTCGGGATGGTCGAACTCGTACCAATCGACGTACGCGTCCGGGTAGTTCTTCTTCGCCCACTCGATCAGCTTGAGGTCGTCCTCGACCGGGTGCTCTCTGATCCAGTCGGTGAAGTGATAGTCGGACACTCCGGCCTGGCGCTGAGGGCTCCAGAACTCGGTCGTCCACGAGAAGACGCCCAAGTGGTCGTACATCCAGTCGTGAGCGCCTCCCTTGATCGTCTGCTTCGGCTCGTACTTGAAGTCGTGGAAGACCGACACGGCGGGATAGCCGGTCAATTCCGTTCCGCGCTCGCCGATCAGCTTGTAAGCGCGCAGGTCCGCCGTCGGAAAGTCGTCGTCGGGGCGGCCCGCGTACGGACGCAGGTGAACGCCGCTGAACGTGTGGTACGCGATGTGCCCGGTGATGTTGGGACGTTCGGTGACCGCCTGCACCATCGCGCGCACCTCCGGCTCGGAGGTCGGGTACGAGCCCGCGCCGCGCTGCTCGTGCTCGGGAACCCACTCCGCCGGGAAGTTGCGGTTCAGATCGAGGCCTTCGAGCGGAGGCGGGACCTTGATCGTGACGCCGTCGTAGTTCTCGATCCGCCCCTCCGCCAGCAGCCGGTAGAACGGCCCGTCCTGCGGCGAGTCGACAGGCTCTCGGCGGACGAGCAGCTTGCGCTCCTCGGAATGAGGGCGCCAGGCACCGCTCGGGTCCTCGACGCGCATGTAGAGCACACGCCCGTCACCGTCGACGTCCTCGTCGCGGAGGCCGTCCTGCCGGTCCTCCCGCGGGTACGGCCGCACGCTCGAGCGGATGAAACGACGCTCCTCGAGCCCCCGCTCGGCGCCGTCGGGGTTCAATCGCGGAATGACGTAAAAGACACGCGTGTCGAGCGCGCGCGTCACGAGCTCGTCTTTGCCGTGCCCCACGAGCAGGCGGTGGATGAGGTGGAGCGCGGCCGTGCAGCCGGTCCACTCCATCGAGTGGATGTTGGCCTCGATCAGGAACCCCGGCTTGTCGCGGTGAGCGCCCGTCTCGGTGTTCGTCACCGTGACGAGCCAGATGTCACGGCCTTCGTACGACTGGCCGATGGACTCGAGCGCACACAGGTTCGGCGCCTCCTCCGACCACGTGCGCAGCGTGTCGGTCAGCTCGTCGTAGGCGTAGAAATGGTCGTACGCGACGGAGCGCACGTATTACTGGGTCAGCTCGGCGACGAGCTGGGCCGTGTCGTAGGGGTCGTAGCCGAGCCGCGCTGCGATCTCTTCACTGGAAGGCCTCGTCCCCTCGGCGAAGAGATCACGCAGGAGCTCTCCGGTCTTCGGGCTTCGCCACCAATCCTCACCGACCTCGGCGAAGAGGTAGTTACGCAACTGTGCGTGGCGGATCCACGCGCGCAGGTAGTCCGCCGAATAGAAGCCGGGATCCATGTCCGCGAGGTGACCATCGCTCGGATAGCGAATGCCGGTCGCCGCGGTCAGCCGCTGCAAGTAGTCGTCGCTCGTCAGCCCGGCTTGATCGAAGTTCGACCAGAAGTCGAGCTCGAACTGGAGTTTCGCCGCATAGCGCCGGAAGAGCAGCGCCTCGAGGAAGATCGTCGCCTCCGCATTCGTGCTCGCCTGCTCGTCCGAAAGGTCGAAGTGCTCGACGTGCCAGCCCGGCTCGCGGGTGATCGCCTCGCAGATGTACGAGTAGATCTCGGTCAGCGCATGGTCGCGAGACAGCCTGCGGAAGGTGTAGGGCAGATTCGGGTCGACGCCCGCGTAGTGCAGGGCGTGCCCGGCCTCGTGCAGGAAGGCTTGGTAGTCGTGCAGCCCACCCTGTGCGCGAGTGATCAGGTGGACGACGTGCGGGGGATCGGAGGCGATCACGCAAGCACGCGGAGACTTCTGCGGTCTGTCGTCCAGGTCGAGGCGAATGTTGGTGTCCGCGGCGAGGTCGAACCCGAGGGCCGACAGCGTCGCCAGGCAAACGTCGGTCGCGCGCTCCTTGGTGTACGTGGCGTCGAGCGGCGAGAGTCGCCGGATGTAGCTCATGTGCGCGGAAGACGGCTGCTCCTCGCGGTCCGGGCCGAGCAGCCGTTCGAACCAGCGCTCGCGCATCGCGATAAACGTCCCCTCGATCGCGTCGCTCGCGGCGGCGAGCACAGATTCCAGCTCGCGCAGCGAGATCTGCTTTTCCTCCTCGTTCCGCGCCACCGCGTCGGGCTCTTCCGTCAGGTCGGCCTCGAGCTCCTCGTAAGCGCGCAGCAAGTCCAGCCGCTGCTCGTTGAAGTCGGCCGACTTCTGCCTGTAGAGCTCTCCGAGCTCGTCGCGCTCCGCGTAGTCGGAGATGATCGCGAGCCTGGCCAGTGCCGAGCGAAGGGGAAGTTCCTCCCCTTCGAAGTTGACACGCGCTGCGAGAATGTCGTTCTCGAGCTCGTCATCTTTCTCCGCGAGCTCAGCGGCCAGAAGCCCGCCCTCGCACGTCTTGCGCAACCGGTAGAGCCACTCGCGCTCGTCTTCGTCGGCGCGCGCCTCCTCGTCTCGGAGCGCCCGCAACTGGTCGCGACTGAAGAGATCGGCGTAGCGCGCGACGATCGCCGCCTGTTCCGACACTTCTTTCTCGCCGACACGGACGGCTCGCCCCTCCTCCGACCGCTCGTAGAGATATCGCTGGAGTTGTTCCTCGAACTCCGCGGGACTGCGTACTGCAGTGGTCGACATCTCGATAACTCTATCCAGCCTCGGGCGTGGCCCGCGGCACGAGCTTGCCGAGGGTGCCGGTCAACTGGTCGAGCGTGAAAGGCTTCGAGATGATCGCGTCAGCGCTGACGCCGTCGAGACTGGGCGACCCGACGGAGCCCGTGAGCAGCACGACGGGAACGCCCGGATGACGGCCTCGGATCTCCGCGATGAAGTCGAGCCCGCTCTCGATGCCGACGTGGACGTCGAGCAGGACGACGTCGACGGCGGCTGCCGCGAGTTTCTGCCGCGCCTGTTCGATCGCCCCGGCCTCGTGCACGGTCCAGCCGTCGAACTCCAGGTTGACGCGACAGAGAAAACGGATGGCTGCGTCATCGTCGACGACGAGCACGGTGTGGCTGGGCGAGTCCACCGCGGCTGCCAGTGTACGCGTAACCCGATCCGAAGAGGCTCCGTTTACTCCTTAAACATGAGAAATGACCCCGACCCCTCCGAGGGTGAATTCGAGCGCGACATCGACCGTGCCTCGCGGCGCGTGCCGCGGCCCTCACCCCAGTTCAGACGGCGCTCCTGGCTCGTGTTTCAGCGCGCCCTCGACCCCCTGGCCAAGCCTAGGCCGCTGCGGGGTCGGCGGCAGCACTGAGACGCCGTAGCGTCTCCTCTTTTCCGAGTAGCTCCAGACTCTCGAACAGCCCGGGTGAGACCTTCGAGCCGGTGACCGCGATGCGGATGGGCTCGAACGCCTTGCGCGGCGAAAGCTCGAGGCGTTCGGCGAGGCTGCGCAGCGCGGCCTCGATCTCCGGGGCGGCGAAAGGCTCGACGCGCTCGAGCTCGTCACGTGCCGCGGTGACGACAGGCGCGCCACCATTTTGGAGTGCTACCGACTGGGGTTCGATGTCGCGAAAGAGAAAACCTGCGAAGTCGGGGAACTGTCCGAGGCGCTCGATCTTCTCCTGCACGATCGGCGCGGCACGCCGCACGAGCGTCTCGTCCCAGTCGTAACCCTCGTCGCGCATGAACTTCACGAGCTCGTCCGCATAGTCGTCCGGCGAAAGCGCGCGGAGGTGCATCCCGTTCAGCCAGTCGAGCTTCTCGTAGTCGAATGTCGCGGGACTCGGGAGGACACGGTCGAGACTGAACCGCTCGATCAGTTCGTCACGGGACATGATTGTCGTCTTGTCGTCGTAGCTCCAGCCGAGGAGCGCGAGGAAGTTCATCAAGGCAGGCGCGTAGTAGCCCGCGTGTCGGAACTCGTCTACCGTCACAGAGCCGTGTCGCTTCGACAGGCTCTTGCCGTCTGCCCCGAGAACATGCGAAACGTGCGCGTAGATGGGCGGCTCGGCTCCGACGGCGCGGATGATGTTGATCTGCTTCGGCGTGTTCGAGATGTGGTCCTCGCCTCGGATCACATGCGTGATCCCGTCCCACACGTCCTCCATCGGCGACGCAAAGTTGTAGGTCGGCCTTCCGTCGGAGCGAACGAGCACGACGTCCTCGAGCTTCTCGTTCGGGAACTCGACACGGCCGCGCACTACGTCGTCCCAAGCCGTCACACCCTCGTCCGGCATGCGGAACCGGATCGCGCCCTCATCCTCGTAGGCCTTGCCCTCTTCCGCCAGGCGCCGCGCGATCTCGGCGCAGTCCTCGAGCCGGTCGAGCTGGAAGGTGACCTCCCCGTCCCAGTCGAGCCCGAGCCAGCGGAGCGAGTCCTGGATCTGCTGCGTCGCCTCCTCCACCTCGCGATTCGTGTCCGTGTTTTCGATCCGAAGCCGAAACTCCCCGCCCTCGTGGCGTGCGAACAGCCAGTTGAAGAGCGCAGTCCGAACATTCCCGATGTGGAGGAAGCCGGTCGGGCTCGGAGCCATGCGGACGCGAACGGGCACACCGTTAGGTTACTGGCGTGCTGTTCGGCGCCCACTGTTCCGGGGGTGTGAAGAAGGCCCTCGACAAAGCGGTCGAGATGGGCGCCGAGGCCGTGCAGCTCTTCGCACAGAGCCCGCGCACCTGGCGGTTTCCCGAGCACGACCCCGCCGACCTCGAGGCATTCAGGTCGAAGCGCGAAATGGCGAGCCTCCCTGCCTTCGTTCACGCGCTCTACCTCGTCAACCTCGCCGCGCCCGACGACGCGATCTACTCGAAGAGCGTCGACACGATGCGCTCGACCGTCGGCGCGGCCTGCGCGATCGAGGCCGACGCGGTGATCTTCCACATCGGTTCCCATCTCGGCGCCGGCTTCGAGACGGGCCTCGCGCGAGTTGTACCCGCGCTGGAACAGGTGCTCGACCGGTGCAACGAGCGAACGTGGGTGCTGATGGAGAACTCCGCCGGCGCCGGGGGGACGATGGGACGCTCGATCGACGAGCTCGTGGCGATCTTCGAAGCACTCGGACGGCACGAACGCCTTGGCGTCTGTCTCGACTCGTGCCATCTGTTCGTGTCCGGGGTCGACATCACCGATGAGCCGACGTGGAATGCGTTGCTCGAGGATCTCGACGCGCGCATCGGCCTCGATCGGCTGCGCGCACTGCACGCGAACGATGCGAAAGCGCCGCTCGGATCGAATCGCGACCGCCACGACAACATCGGGGAGGGGCTGATCGGCGAAGGGCTCGGGGTCTTCCTCGCGCATCCGAGGCTGCAAGGCCTGCCTGTCGTGCTCGAAGTGCCGGGCGCCGACGGCAAAGGCCCCAACGCCGACGAGATCCGCAAGCTTCGTGAGCTCCACGCCCGCGCCACCTAAGGCGTCGCTTGTCGACGCCGCCATAGAGGTCGTGTGAGCTCTGCTCGCGCGACCGTTCGCCGCTACCGCTGGACGATCCTCTCCGCGGGCGTCCTGGCACAGGCGGCGTTCTCCGCGATCCTGCTCGGCCTTCCCGCGATCGCTCCGGCGATCCAGGATCGCTACGAGCTCAGCTTGACCCAGGTCGGCGTTGTGCTCGCCGCGATCAACTTCGGCTCGCTTGCGACGATGCTGCTCTGGGGAATCGTCGCCGACTGGATCGGCGAACGTGCCGTGATCGCGATCGGCCAGACGGGGACGGCCGGAGCACTCGTGTGGGCCGCTTATGCATCCTCGTTCGCAGAGCTCGTCGGCGCGCTCTCCGTTGTCGGCGCCCTCGGTGCGGGCGTCAATGCAGCGAGCGGGCGCGCCGTCATGGCGTGGTTCGGCGAAGAGGAGCGCGGCCTCGCACTTGGCATCCGCCAGATGGCCACCCCACTCGGCGGAGCGGTGGCCGCCGTCGCACTCCCGACGCTGAACCAACAGATCAGCCTGCGCGCTGCGTTCGACGCGTTGGCGGCAGCCTGCTTCGCCGCCGCTGTGGTCGGCGCGATTCTGCTCCGCGGCGAGCCGGCCGAGGATCACTCCGTGCTCGCCCGGCCCTTGCGCGACCCTCGCGTCTGGCGGATCTGCACTGCGAGCTCGTTCTACGTCGCCACGCAGATCAGCTTACTCGGCTTCTTCGTGCTCTTCCTTCACGGCCATCGCGGTGTGTCGACCGGAGTCGCGGCGGGAGCGCTCGCTCTGACGCAGGTCCTCGGCGGCATCGCGCGGATCGCCCTCGGCCGCCTGTCGGACCGGCTGCGAATGCGAATCGTCCTGCTGCGCTGGGTCGCGCTCGGCCTCGCCCTCACGGTCGGAGTCACCTCGGCGCTAGTGGACGCGCCCGTGTGGATCGTCGTCGCCGCACTCGTCGTCGCCGGCACCTTCGGCCTGTCCTGGAACGGCCTGTCGTTCACCGCAGCTGCGGAGGCTGCGGGGCGTGCTCGGAGTGGCGCCGCAATCGGGCTGCAGCAGACTTTCCTGTCGGCCGGAGCCATCGTCGCGCCGATTGCGTTCGCGACGGTCGTCCACCACACCTCCTGGCGAGTCGCCTTCGTGCTCGCGGCGCTCAGCCCGCTGGTGGGCTACGCGCTGCTCAGTCCGCTAGCTGAGCGAAGACCTTGAACGTCGGCCTGCCCACCGGGAGCTCGTGGAACTCCGGGTTGACACAGCCGAGCTCGCCCGAGCGTTCTTCGCCGTAGCACTCCTCGACCTCGACGCGGCACATCGGCAGCGGCGCGCGCGTCGTCCTCATCGCGCCGAACCCTTCTTGGCGCGCCTCGGCTTCCCGCAGCATCTCCAGGTCGATCTCGACCACGTACACGCGTTGCATGCACCCGATGTACGTGTGCCCGAATTCCTCATAGGCGTACATGAACGGACACGCGCGCTCGACGCATGCGGACGGATAGACCACCTTGTCGCAGTGCACCTCGCACCTGCGGCACTCCAGCTCGTCCTGTGGCCGGAGCGGGAGCTCCGTGACGGTCAGTGCCTCGAGGCGCTGGGCCGGTTGCTGCATAACGGAATTGTGGTACCGCAGACCCGCCTCCGCAAGACTTGACATGAAGGCCGCGGATCAGCTAAGGCCGTTAGGCTAAGGCGTCGTGGCGCGACGACTCCTCTGGGCCTCGCTTGCCCTCGCGCCGATCACACTGCTCGTAGACGTCCTCGTCCACCCGGGCAAGACGGCGCTGTTCGTGCTCGCGGCGATCTCGCTGATTCCCCTCGCCTGGCTGATCGGGGAAGCCACCGAGCACGCGGGGGAACACACCGGTCCTCGCATCGGCGGCCTGCTGAATGCGAGCTTCGGAAACGCGCCCGAGGTCATCATCGCCGTGATCGCCGTCGGCGACAATCTACCCGACGTCGTGCGCGGCTCAATGGCGGGAAGCATCGTCTCGAACATCCTGCTCGTCCTCGGAGCGGCGTTGATCCTCGGCAAGGACAATGCGGAGCTCGACCGCTCCTCGTTGTTGGGGCAACTCGGCCTTGTCCTCGTCGCGGTGCTCCTGCTGCTGATCCCATCCGTTCCCGGCTGGCACGGAGATCCGAATCGCCACTTCCTCGCCCTCCTCAGCATCGGGCCTGCGGTCGTGCTGCTTGGCCTCTACCTCGCGGTCACGATCACCGACCTCAAGCGTCGTCCGACGCACAAGGTGACGGACACGACCGGTTGGAGCCTGCGCACCTCGCTCGCGGTCCTCGGGGCGACGACGGCGGCAACTGCGGCGATCAGCGAGATCCTCGTCAATTCGCTCCAGGCCTTCGCGGAGGCCGCGAACCTCTCCGAGTTCTTCATCGCAATCGTGATCGTGGCAATCGTCGGCAATGCCGCCGAGCACGGCGGAGCTGTCGTGATCGCCAGGCGCGGGAAGATGAAGCTCGCGACGGAGATCGCAATCTCCTCGAGCGCACAGGTCGGCCTGCTGGTCATCCCCGTGGTCACGCTGGCGTCCTTCGCCTTCGCACACCCACTCGCGCTTGCTTTCAGGCCGATCGAGCTGGTCGCTATGGGCGCGGCGGCGCTCTTCGTCGGCTTCGTGATCCGCGATGGCCGCGCGCGCCGCTGGGAGGGAGCGCTGCTGATCGCCGTCTACGGCGGCTTTGTCGTCTGGTTCCTGTCCGCCGGCGACCGCTAGGGGTCCAGGTGCGGTTAACCGCACCAAGCAGCGGCCAGTGAGCCGCCTTGCGAGCCCTCTCGGTACCGTGAACACTGGCCCCAACGACATGGAGGACAGATGAGCAACCCACTGGCAGCTGAGTCCGCGGTGACGGTCGATGCCCCCTCAACGGGATTCGTCCTCTCCGCTTCTGACCTGACTCGCCGCTACGGCGAAGGAGACACCGCGGTCGACGCCTTGCGCGGCGTCTCGCTCGATGTCCCGAAGGGCCAGCTCACCGCGGTCATGGGGCCCTCCGGGTCAGGGAAATCGACCCTGATGCACATCCTTGCCGGCCTCGACAAGCCCACCTCAGGCGAGGTGACGATTGCCGGGACGGCCATCTCGAAGCTCAGCGACTCGGACCTGACGAAGCTACGCCGCCGGAACATCGGTTTCATCTTCCAGTTCTTCAACCTGCTGCCGATGCTGACTGCCGAAGAGAACATCCTGCTACCGCTCTCCATCGCGAGCGTGAAGCCAGATCGCGAATGGGTCGACCAACTGATCGATCGCATGGGTCTCACCAACCGCCGCACCCACCGCCCGTCCGAGCTCTCCGGCGGCCAGCAACAGCGTGTGGCCATCGGCCGCGCTCTCGTCAGCAGGCCGACGATCGTCTTCGCCGACGAGCCCACGGGCAACCTCGACTCGAAAACGAGCGGGGAGATTCTCGAGGTTCTCAACCGGTCGGTAAAAGAGCTCGAGCAGACGATCGTGATGGTGACGCACGAGGCGCGGGCCGCAGCGATCGCCGACCGCGTTCTGTTCCTCGCGGACGGGCTCATCGTCCGGGAGTCGAAAGATCTTTCCGCGCACGAGATCGTCGATGAGATGGAACAGCTCGACAGCGCGTGACCCGTTTCGCTCTCAAAGCACTCCTCGGCCGCAAGCTGCGGACGCTCCTCTCGGCGTTCGCGATCGTCCTTGGGGTCGCCACCGTGAGCGGCACGTACGTCCTCACCGACTCCATCGACAAGGCCTTCGGGTCGATCTTCACGGAGAGCCGTAAAGGATCCGACGCCGTCATCAGCGGCGAGGCTGCTTTCAAGATCGCAGAGGGAACCGGGGTAACGGCCCCGGCCTTCGACGAGTCGCTGCTCCAGAAGGTCCGCACCCTTCCAGACGTCCGCCTCGCCGACGGGAGCGTCAACGGCCAGGCTCAGCTGATCGGCAAAGATGGCAAGGCGATCGTCTACGGCGGCGCGCCGAATCTCGGCTTCAGCATCGCCAGGGGTGACTCGCCCTTCAACCCACTCACGCTGGTCGCGGGCACATGGCCGCAGGGCAAAGAGGTCGTGATCGACAAGTCCACGGCCGGCAAAGAACACTTCAAGATCGGCCAACTGATCGGTGTCCAGGCCATCGGGACGGTTCAGCAGCTGCACGTGTCGGGAATCGTGAAGTTCGGCTCGGTCGGGACGATCGGCGGCGCCACTCTTGCCGGCTTCTCTCTTCCCACCGCACAACAACTCTTTGGCAAGCGCGGGAAGCTCGACGAGATCGCCGTCGCATCCAAGCCGAACGTTGCCACCAACCAACTCTTGCAGCAGATCCAAGGCGTCCTCCCGGCCGACACGCAGGTGCGGACCGGACAGGGGCAGGCGCATGAGGACAGCAAGGACACAAATTCGTTCATCTCCTTCCTCCAGAAGTTCCTACTCGGTTTCGGGGGCGTCGCTCTCTTCGTCGGCAGCTTCGTGATCGCGAACTCGCTCTCGATCACAATTGCGCAGCGGACGCGCGAGCTCGCGACCCTGAGGACCCTTGGTGCGTCGCGTCGTCAGCTTCTGCGCTCGATCATCGTCGAGGCACTTGTCATCGGAGCGCTGGCCGCCGTGATCGGGCTTTTCGCCGGGCTCGCACTCGCAAAGGGCCTGTTCAAGCTTTTTGACGCGGTGGGGTTCACGCTGCCCAACAACGGGTTGACCTTCGAGACCAGGACGGTTCTCGTGTCGCTCGCGGTCGGCGTAATCGTCACGCTGCTCGCCAGCCTTCGGCCGGCCCTGCGTGCCACGCGCGTGCCGCCGATCGCCGCCGTGCGAGAAGGCGCCACACTGCCGGAATCGCGCTACGCCCGCTTCCGCCTCCCGGCATCCGCATTGCTGACGGTGCTCGGCTTCGGCGGCCTGCTCTGGGGCCTGTTCGCACCCGGCCTCGGAACGGCCGGCATCCTCCTCTTCATGCTCGGCGGCGCGCTGCTCGTGTTCTTCGGGATAGCGCTCCTGTCCGTCAGGCTCGTGACGCCGCTCGCGGGAGCACTCGGTTATCCGGCGACGAAGATCGGCGGAACCGCAGGCAACCTCGCCCGCGAAAACGCCCAACGCAATCCGCAACGAACCGCATCGACTGCTTCGGCCCTGATGATCGGCCTTGCCCTCGTGACGCTCGTGTCGATGCTGGCAGCAGGGATCATCACGAGCTTCAAAGGCTCGGTCAACAAGATCTGGAAGAACGCCGATTACGCAATCACCGCTCAGAACAACTTCTCCCCCATTCCGGTCGCCGCCGCGGAAGCCGTCGCGAAAACGCCGGGCGTAACGGCGATCGGGAACGTACGCGCTGGCCAGGCGAGGGCGTTCAACCACACGAGCACGATCACCGCCGTCAATCCGGCTTCGAGCCAGATGTTCCAGCTCGACTGGAAGCAAGGATCCGGCTCCGTGCTCGCCAATCTGGGTGCGGACGGCGCATTTGTCGACAAGGGCTACGCGAAGAGCCACCATCTTCGCGCCGGTTCGCCAATTCGCCTGACCTTCGCGACGGGAGCTCAGAAGACGTTCGTTCTACGGGGGATCTTCGACCCGCCGACGGGCGGCTCGCCCTTCGGAAGCGTGACCATCTCTGCCGCGACCTTCGACCGCTTCGTAGCCCACCCGGAGAACCTCTACTCCTTCGTCCTGATGAAGGGAGGCCAGACGGACGCGAACAAGGCGGCGCTCGATCAAACCCTCGAGGCGTTCCCGAACGCAAAGGCAGCAACACGCCAGAAGTTCATCGACAACCAGATTTCGGGACTCAGCTCGGTGCTCAACATCCTCTACGTGCTACTCGCGCTGTCCGTGATCGTGAGTCTGTTCGGCATCGTCAACACTCTGGTGCTGACCGTCTTCGAACGCACTCGCGAGATTGGAATGCTGCGCGCGATTGGGATGACCCGTCGCCAGGTCCGGCGAATGATTCGACACGAGAGCGTGATCACGGCGCTGATCGGCGCTTTGATCGGCATCGTGCTAGGCATCGTTCTCGCTGCGCTGCTGATCGCTCGCGTCGACTTCATCGTGCTCTCGGTCCCGGTGGGTCAGCTGATCATCTTCGGAGTCGCCTCGATCATCGTCGGGATCATTGCGGCGATCTTCCCGGCGCGCCGCGCCGCGAGGCTCAACGTTCTAGAGGCACTTCAGTACGAGTAGCCCCGAGCGCGGCGGAAATTGCTTCGATTGCCGCCTCGACGTCGTCGTCCGAGATGTCGAGGTGCGTGACCGCCCGCACGACCGTCGGGTGCACGGTCGTCGACACGAGCACGCCGCGTTCCTTCATGCGCTCGATGGCGCCGCCGCGGTCGGGACCGACGTCGATCTGGACGAAATTGGTCTCCACCTGCTCGAGATCGACACGCACTCCGGCCGCGGCAAGCCCCTCGCCAAGGCGGCGGGCCCGGGCATGGTCGTCGGCGATACGGTCGACGTGGTGGTCGAGCGCGTAGAGGGCCGCGGCCGCCACGATCCCGGCCTGTCGCATTGCCCCGCCGAAGAAGTGCTTGCCCCGGCGAGCCTGGGCCATCAGCTCCCCCGAGCCGGCGATCAGCGCGCCCAGCGGACAGGCGAGACCCTTTGAGAAGCACAGCGTCACGGTGTCGAAGCCGCGCCCGATCCTTGCCGAGTCGACACCGGTCGCAACTGCGGCGTTGACGAGCCGCGCACCGTCGAGATGCACGGCGAGCTCGTGCTCGCGACAGGTTGCGACGATCGCGTCGACCTCGTCGAGCGGCCAGACGCGGCCTCCCGAGCTGTTGTGCGTGTTCTCGATCGTAACGACCCGGGTCGGCGCGACGTGCACGCTCGTCCGGTCGCGGATCTCGCCGACGACCTGGTCCGGCGAGAAGCGGCCGTTCGTCCCCTCGAGCCCGATGGTCAGCAGGCCTGAGTGCGCGGCCGGCCCGCCTAGCTCCGACAGCATGATGTGGGCGTGCCGCTCTACGAGCAGGGCATCGCCCGGACGGCCGAGGATGTTCAGCGCGATCTGATTGGCCATCGTCGCGGTCGGGAGAAAGACCGCTTCCTCGTGGCCCAGGAATTCGGCACCTCGACGCTCGAGCTCGTTGACGGTCGGGTCCTCGCGCTTTTGCTCGTCGCCGACCGCGGCGTTGGCGATCGCCTCGCGCATCGCCTGCGAGGGCTGGGTCAAGGTGTCGGAGCGGAGATCGATCACCCGCCTATTTTGCAGTTTCTAAACCGTCACCCCCGCGGGTGATCATCACGGAGCTCTCCGAGGCCGATGATGAAGCCGGAAGGTGTGCAGATGAATCCCTCTGACAAGCGCCACATCGGCGGCGGCCTCAGGATCGCCTCGGGATCGGCCGCGCCGCTTCGCCTGGATCACAGCTACTTCGAGCACGAGGTACGCCCGATGCTCGGGTCGATCCTCGTGCAAAAGGGCTGGGTCTCGCACGAGCAGCTCGACGCTGCGCTTGCGGAGGTCAAGGTCACGGGTATGCGCCTCGGCGAGACGCTCCTTGCCCGGGGCTGGCTCTTCGAGCCCGAGCTCGCCTCCGCCCTCGCGGAGCAGGCCGGCCTCCGGTATGTCGATTTGGTCCGCCACCCCCTCGACCCGACGGCGGCAGCTCTCTTGCCGCTCGAGGTTGCACGGCGCATGTTCGCCGTCCCGGTCCGCTTCTTGGACTCAGGACGCATCGAGGTCGCCGTCGGCGATCCCGCGGACGTCGACATCGAAGTGCTCGAGCGAGTGCTCGGGCGCGGCGTCGACCTCGTGGTCGGCGAGCGCTCGACGATTCAGGACGCATGGCGTTACTCGCCTTCGTGCTCTAAGTAAGCGCGACCACCACCCCCTCCCACGGCTCGAGGCGCGAAGGATCATCGCGACCTTTCGTCGAGAGGAGCACGTCTCCCGCGAGCGACAGGTTGGCCGGAGAATCGGTCAGGTTGATCGCAACCGCTGTCCCTTCTCCCCGCCGCCACGCCCAGATCCCCGCTTGGCCCGCCAACGGCGTGTAGGCGCCGGCGATTAGATCGTCGCGGCCGCCCCGGAGAGCGATCGCTTCGCGGCAGAAGCTGAGCACCGACCCTGGGTCGGCTCGCTGCTCGGCCACACTCGCGACATTGCCACCGACCGGGAGCCATGGATCGCGCCACTCAGCATCGCCCCAGAGCATGGGCGTCCGCGCGCCGTCGCGGCCGTGCACGTCGAACACGCGATCGGACGGAATGTCGACCTGCCGCATGCCGAGCTCGTCCCCGTAGTACAGGACCGAGGTCCCCCGGAGAGTCAGCAGAGCGAGAAGCGCACACCGAACCTTCGCGTCGTCCTCGTCGCAGACTCTGGTCGGAAACCTGACGACGTCGTGATTCGACAGCGCCCACACGGGCAAGGAGCCGGCGGGTAGCACGTACTCCGTGCGCTTGACCACATCCGCGAGAGCCGCGGCGTCCAAACCGGCGAACATGAACGGGAAGTTGAAGCCGAGCTGCAGCTCGTCCGCTTGGCCGTAGAAACTCGCGAGCTCGTCGAGGTCCAGCACCCAGGTCTCACCGAGAAGCAACCGCTCCGGGTCGTAGCCGTCTGCAAGCGCCCGCCACCGTCGCAGCACGCTGTGGATCTCGGGGCGATTCGACTGACCCGGTGGATCCTTGACGAGCTCGTGCACGACGTCGATCCGGAATCCAGCTACGCCGCGCTCGAACCAGAAGCGCAGGATCTCGTCGAACGCGTCCCGCACGTCCGGCTGCATCCAGTTCAGGTCGGGCTGCTCGGGCAGGAAGAGGTGGTGGTAGTACTGGCCCGCCGGTTCGTCGTAGGTCCACGCCTTGCCGCCGAACACGCTGTCCTGCTCTTCTGCGCCGTCCCGCCAGATGTACCAAGGCCGCCGGGGCGATTCCCTCGACGAGCGTGACTCCAGGAACCATTCGTGCTGGTCACTCGTGTGGGCGGGAACGAGGTCGAGCAGGATGCGGATCCCGACCTCTCCCGTGGCCGCGATCAGCGCATCGAGGTCTTCGATCGTTCCGAGGTCCGGGTGGACGCTGCGATAGTCCGAGACGTCGTAGCCCCAGTCACGGTTCGGCGAGGGGAAGGTCGGATTGAGCCAGATGCCGTCGACGCCGAGCCACTGGAGATAGTCCAGGCGTCCACGAAGCCCCGCGAGGTCGCCGATGCCGTCGCCGTTCGAGTCCGCGAACGATCTCGGATACGCCTGGTAGAGAACGCCGCCGGTCCACCACGGCTGTCGAGGAGGAGCCATGAGCAACGCTACCCTGGCCACCGTGGATCGTGCGTTGTTGCAACAGCATCTGAGCGAACGCGGCGAGCCGGCGTACCGCGCTGGTCAGGTCTGGGAGTGGGCTGCGCGCGGTGCCACCGGCTACGAGCAGATGACGAACCTTCCCGACGCGCTGCGACGTCGCCTGGAACGCGAGGTGCCGTTCTCGACACTCGAGCTCGTCGAGGAAGCGAAAGCAAGCGACGGGACCGTGAAGGCGCTGTTCCGCACACACGACGGCCATCCGGTGGAGTCGGTGCTGATGCGCTACCGCGACGGCCGTCGTTCCGTGTGCCTGTCGTCGCAGTCAGGCTGCCCGCTGACTTGCACCTTCTGCGCGACCGGCCAGATGCGCTTCGGCCGGAATCTGACCTCAGCCGAGATCCTGGATCAGGCCTTGCACTTCCGCCGCATCGAGCCGATCGACCACGCGGTCTTCATGGGCATGGGTGAGCCCATGCTGAATCTCGATTCCGTGCTCGAAGCAGCGCGAGCATTGCCGGATGTCGGGATCACCTGGCGTCGCACGACGATCTCCACGGTCGGGTGGCTCCCCGGCGTACGCCGGTTCGTCGACGAGGTCGAGGAGCCGATCAGGCTGGCACTCTCGCTACACGCCCCGACCGACGAGCTCCGCAGCGAGCTGATGCCCGTGAACGACCGCTATCCCCTCGACGAAGTCCTCGCGGAGTGCATGCGCTACTTCGCGCTCCGCCGGCGAAAGGTCTTCGTCGAATACGTGATGCTGCGCGGCGTCAACGACCGCGTCGAGCAAGCGCGCGCACTCGCGGACCTGCTCGACCCGAAGGTCTTCAAGGTGAACCTGATCCCGTACAATCCGACCGGGATCTACGACGGCTCCACGTCGAAGGCGATCGCGGCCTTCAAGGCGGCGCTCGATCGCGCACGGTTGCCGGCGACGGTGCGGCTGACTCGTGGCCGCGACATTCAAGCGGCCTGCGGGCAGCTCGCCGCGACCGACGCTCACGCTTAGCGTCAGTCAATGGCGGCGGGGAGCGACGCGACAGCCTCCTCGAGTGTCAGAGCCTTTCCGGCGGACCATGCCGGCATGCTTTCCAGGTGTTCGAGGTGCGTCTTGTAGCGCCGGCGCTCCGCTGCCAATATGCGAAACCCAAGCACCTCCTCGGCACCGCACACCGCTCCCCAGAACGTCGCGGCCTCTTCATCCCGTTTACTCTCGGCGAGAACGCTTGCGATCCCCGCAAGGCAAGCAGCGACGCTAAAGGCCGACCGCAAGCGGTGCGCCTGATCGACGCTTTCGCGGTAGAGGGTCAAGGCCGCAGCGAGATCGCCTCGATCGAGGGCCAGATCGCCGAGGCTGTGCGTATTGGCGGCGACGAACAGATCTCGACCACCGAGCTCACGTGCAATGGTGTCGCACTCGCGGAGCGCTCGCTCTGCCTCGTCGTAGCGACCGAGGTCGCGCAACACCTCACCGAGTAGATGGAGCGCGTTTGCTTCGCGCAGGCGATTGCCGCTCGCGCGAGAAGAGGTTAGGTGCGATTCGCGAAGAGCGAGAGCGGCTTCGAGGTCGCCACGTTCCCAGACGACCCCGGCGCGCATCGTCTGGATCCACGCGATCTCGTCGGGCTCACCAAAGCTCTCGGCAAGCTCGAGAGCTCGCGTCCAGTAGCGATCGGCCTCATCCGCGTCGGCTAGTACAAAGAATGCGATCGACCCTGCGACCTCCGAGGCTCGAAGCTGAACGCCCGCTGAACAGCGCGGGATCTTCGGTACCGCCACGTTGAGCCAGGAGACGGCATCGTGGAAGAAGCCCCGGTCGAGCCAGAACCGAATGCACGTGGCGCCGAGGCGCAAGCCGAGCTCGTCTTGGCCGTTGCTCCATGCCCACCCGAGCGCAGCTTGGACGTTGCGATATTCGTCCTCAAGGTGTCGAACTCGCCGTTCAGCGTCGCTTTCACGGGGATTCACCTGCCACGGCAAAGTGATGAGCCCTTCAGCCAGCTCGCAATACCATTCCGCGTGTCGACGTCGCTGCGCGGTCGCCTGGCCGTCCTCCTCGAGCTCGGCCGCATATTCCTTGATCGTCTCGAGCATCCAGTAGCGCGAGCCGAACTCCGAATCGCGGCGTCGTAGGAGACTCTTGTCGAGGAGGGACTGGACCGTGTCCGGGTCGGCGCTGCAAAGGTCTTCAGCGGCGTCGTATGTGCAATCGCCGGCGAAAACGGAAAGCGAACGGAAGAGCCGTTGTTCGTCCGGCATGAGCAGGTCGTATGACCACTCAATCGTCGCGCGCAGCGTCAACTGGCGGGGGTCGGCGTCACGTCCTCCCTTGAGCAGGTCGAGGCGCTGCGAGAGGCGCTCCAGGAGCTGCTGTGGCGAAAAGAGGGTTGTCCGCGCGGCCGCAAGCTCGAGCGCGAGCGGCAGGTTGTCGAGGCGAGAGCAAAGCTCTCCGACCGATCCACTTGCCTCGAAGGCGGGCTCGAGCGCGCGGGCACGGGCAAGGAAGAGCTCGATGCCGTCTCGCTCGGCCATCGTCGGCACCGGGTAGACCTGTTCTCCCTGTAGCCGGAGGCGCTCGCGGCTGGTGACAAGCACCACAGGGCCCCCGGTCGCGACGAGCCCGCCGATCTGGTGGGCGGCGTGCGGCAACAAGTGCTCCGCATTGTCGAGCAGTAGTAATGCGCGCATGCCTGACAGCTCGGCTGCGATTGTTTCCCTGAGCTCCTGGTTGGGCTGCTCCTTCAGCTCGATGGCCTGTGCCACGGCCGAGAGGAGAAGCGCGGGATCGCGCAGCGGTGCAAGTGGCACCCACCAGATTCCGTCCGGATAGCCATCCGATACCTCCGCGGCAGACTGCAGCGCAAGCCGTGTCTTCCCCGTGCCGCCGGGGCCGGTAAGGGTAAGCAGACGGATGTCGTCACGCATGAGGAGCTCGGCCACGCTTTCGAGTTCGCGCTCGCGGCCGAGGAACTGTGTCGCCGGCACGGGAAGCCGAACGTTGCGGAGACTCCGGAGCGGTGGATAGTCACCACCACCGAGCTGGAAGACGCGCTCTGGCGCGGCCAGATCCTTGAAGCGGTGCTCGCCGAGATCTCGTAGCTCGAGATCGACGAGCCCGGCCGTCGAGCTCGAGACGAGCACCTGCCCTCCGTGGCCAGAGGCGGCGATGCGAGCAGCACGGTGGACGTCCGGACCAACGTAACCCTCGTCGGTGACGACCGGCGTTCCCGTGTGCAGCCCCATCCGCACCCGGATCGGACCGGACGCAAGCGCGTCCAGAATCGCCTGAGCCGCCTCGATCGCTCTAGGCGCGGTCGAGAACCCAACGAAGAAGGCGTCTCCTTGTGCGTCTACCTCGACACCTCCGCAACGCGCGCACGCCTGGCGGATGAGGCGGCGGTGCTCGTCTAGCGCCTTCGCGTATCCCACGGCGCCCAACTCCATCAGCAGGCGCGTCGAGCCTTCGACGTCGGTGAAGAGAAAGGTGACGGTTCCAGAGGGAAGATCGCGCACCACGCGCAACATGATGCTCCAGGACAACCTCTGTGACCATGCTTTCGCTCTGAATTGACCAGGGGCGGAATGACACCCTGTGCACCCGCTTGACTAGGTCAACGCGTCACGGTCCGGTCGTAGTTGAGGCGCAGCAGTGCGATAACGTCGCGGACGTCGGCATCGTCGACGATCCGCCGAGCAGCTGGGCCTTCCGTGTCTGGAAAGACCGGGTGCGGCTCGATTCGGCCCTGCTCCCTCAGCTCGCGCCAGACTGCCTTCGGGAAACCGAAGTGCGCTGACCTGTCGCCGTGCAGGTGACCGATCTCGCGGCCGCCGACCTTGAAAGCGAACTCACCTCGTCTGCCCGGTCCGGCTGTTACGCCAGGCCAAGAGGTGACCTCTTCGGTAATCCGCTCGCTCGCCGTCTGGATCTCGCTCATTCCCCGCTCCTCGCGAGCCTCGCAAGCTGGCCACGCACGCGATCGATCTCCGCCCCGTACATGAGGAGCTCGCCCTCGTCCGCGCCGAGCCGTTCGCGGAGCCCGCGCACCAGGACGAGACCCTTCAGGTGCAGGACCAGGTCGTCGAGCTTCCGAAAGCCGTCGCCCAATCCGTCTGCGGCGGCCATCAAGCGGCTTCCTCGAGCGCGATCAGTTCGCCCTCGTCAAACCGTACGTCCGCGGTCGGCGCCGGAGTCGGCTTGACGAGCGCGACGGCAATCAGCACGCCGATGACCAGCAAACCGGTGAGTACGTAGAGAGCGGTCTGGAAGCCGTGGTCGAGCGCCACGCCACTCGAGGCCGTGACGGCCGAGTGGGCCTGTGCATAGTTGCTCGTCGAGGTGGCGGCGATCGCGCTCACCGCGGCGAGGCCAATCGCGCCCCCGATCTGGCGGCTGGTGTTGATCAGCCCTGAGGCCACGCCGGCATCTGAGCGCTCGACGCCGGTGAGGCTCGCAATCGTGACCGGCACGAACGAGAGGCCCATTCCGGCACCGCCGAGCACGAACCACGGGAAGAGATCCCAGAAGTAGTGCCCGTCGACCGGAAGCCGCGTGAGCGCTCCGACCGACACGGCGGACGCAAGCAGCCCGGCGGTGAGCGTCGGCCTCACGCCGAAGCGCCCGACGACGACCTGGGCGATGTTCGAGGTCACGACGACTGTCCCCGCGAAGGCGACGAACGCGGCGCCGCTCTGCATCGCGGAGTAGTGCAGGACGTCCTGAAGGTAGAGCGTCAACAGAAAGAACTCGGAGAACGCGACCGAGCCGACGATCGCCATCGCCGCGTTCGCCCCCGTGAGCGAGCGCACGCGGAAGATCCGGAGGGGCAGGAGCGGTGAGGGCGAGCGCAACTCGATCGCAATGAACGCGAGCACCAGGCCTGTCGCGCCCGCAAGAAGAGCGATTGTCGTACCGGCAAGCCAACCGTCGCTCGTCGCGCGCGTCGTCGCGTAGACGAGCAGCATCAGACCGGCGGTGATCGATGCAGCGCCGGGAAAGTCGAAGTGACGATGCGCCAGCTCAGCTCGGCTCTCCTGCAGCAGCACGGGCGTAAGCGCGATTGCCGCGACGCCGACCGGAACGTTGATGAAAAAGACCCAAGACCAGTTCAAATACGACGTGAGCACGCCGCCGAGCAAGACGCCGGCCGCGGCGCCGCTCCCCGAGGCGGCACCGTAGATCCCGAGCGCGAGATTGCGTTCCCGCCCTTCGGCGAACGTCGTCATCAGGAGCGAGAGTGCAGCCGGGGCGAGCATCGCTCCCCCGAGCCCTTGCAGGGCACGAAACGCGATCAGCGAGCCCTCCGACCAGGCGAGGCCGCACAGCAGTGAGCTTGCGGTGAACACGGCGACTCCGGCGACGAACAGTCTCCGTCGGCCGAGCAAGTCAGCGAGCCTCCCGCCGAGGAGCAGCGCTCCGCCGAACAGGATCGCGTACGCCGAGATGACCCACTGGAGGTTCGCCTGGGAAAAATTGAGATCCGTCTTGATCGAGGGCAGGGCGACGTTCACGATCGCGACGTCGAGAATGACCATGAACTGCGCGGTGACGATGAGAGCCAGCGCGCTCCAGCGGCGCTCATTCTTCGGGAGAGTGTTCACGTAATTGACCTCCATAATCGTTGTTCTCCACAATGCTATAGCAGAACAACGATTGGAGGCGCTACTCTGTTCACATGAACGCCACAAGCCCCCAGACACCGCCGCGCACGGTGCCTCAGTTGCCTGAGGAGCTCGTTGCATCCGCAACGTTCCTGCTCAAGCGCCTGGGGTACGCCGCGAAGGAACGGTCAATGAAGGCCTACGAGGGGACCGGACTCCATCCGTATCACCAGGCGATCCTGCTCGTGTTGGACGAGGGGTCGGCCGAGACACAGGGCTCGATTGCCGACGCACTGGGCTACGACCGCGGCCAGCTCGTAGGACTGCTCGACGAGCTCGAGGAACAGGGGCTCATCGAGCGCCGCCGCGATCCCGACGACCGCCGCCGGCACGTCGTCCGTCTCACGTCTGACGGGAAGCGGACGCTGAAGCGGCTACGTGCGCTCTCGAAAGAGATCGAAAACGAGTTCCTCGATCCGCTCGGCGAGAAGGAACGGGCGACCCTGCACGCGCTTCTGCTCCGCCTAGCCGAAAAGCACGAGCCGCTTTGCGCGCTCGCCGTTCAGGGGAGCGGCAGCGTTCCCCTGCCGCCCGCGGCTTAGGACCACGCCGGTGAGGCCGCGACATCGCCGCGGCCTCTACGGTCCGTAGCCCTTTAGCTCGCGACCGACGCCCGCTTCAGCGCCGGGGTGCAGCTCGACCGGCCGCGCTTCTCGAGGTACTGCTGGTGATAGTCCTCCGCCTCGTAGAACGTCTGCGCAGGCTCGATCTGCGTCACGATCGGCACGCCCCAGTTCCGCTGCTCTCCCGCCTTCGACTTCAAAGCAGCCTCGTGCTGCTCCTCGTCGTTGAAGAAGATCGCGGAGCGGTAGTTGTCGCCGATGTCCCAGCCCTGGCGATTGAGCTGCGTCGGGTCGTGCTTCGCCCAGAAGACGTCGAGCAGCTGCTCGTACGAGATGCGGTCGGGGTCGTACGTGACCTCGACGACCTCGGCGTGTCCTGTCGTGTGCGAGCAAACGTCCTCGTACGTCGGATTCTCGGTTGTGCCGCCCGAGTAGCCGACGCGCGTTCGCGTCACGCCGTCGAGCTGCCGGAACGCAGCCTCGACGCCCCAGAAGCAGCCGGCGCCAAACGTTGCCTTCTTCTCCACTATTCCTCCTCCAGTTTGAGTGCCGCCGAGTTGATGCAGTAGCGCGTCCCGGTCGGAGCCGGTCCGTCGGGGAAAACGTGTCCGAGATGGCCTCCGCAATTCGAGCACATCACCTCGGTGCGCATCATCCCGTAGGTGGTGTCCGTCTCCTCGTCGACCGCCTCCTCACCTGCCGGGGCATAGAACGCCGGCCAGCCGCAGCCCGAGTCGTACTTCGTCTCGGACCGGAAGAGCTCCGCGCCGCAGCCGGCGCAGTGATACGTGCCCGGCTCGAACGTATGGTCGTACTCCCCCGAGAACGGCGCCTCCGTGCCCTTTTGGCGCAGGACGTGGTACTGCTCCGGATCCAGCTCGGCGCGCCACTGCTCCTCGGTCTTTTGGACTTTCGTCATCATTTCTCCCTCATTTGGGTTCCTCCCTACAGTCTTGCTACTGGGGCAGGCATTACGCGAGTGAGGGATGGAGGATCCCCCTCAAGGGGCCGATCCCTGGCCTTGAAGGGAGGAGCCAAAAATGAAGGAAGCAGCTGTGCTCATGAGCTTCCTGCGGCACGACCCGGTAGGGCAGCGCTTTGGCGTGGGCGTCATCGTCGTCGCCTGGTTCGCACTCGCCTGGACGAGCCTCGCGGCAGCGATCGCCGTACCGCTTCTGCTCGCCATCGCCGAAGTCTTCCGTCGCCGTCGCGACGAAGAGCCGATCGTCGACGACCTCGAAGACCTCTATTGAACGGAGGCCTGGCGTGAAATTCCGCCGGGCCGGATGACGCTCCAGACACGGCGCCGGATCAGCACGTTCGCCCGCGGCACGTAGCGCCGCTACGCACCGCGAACGACCGCACTGCCCGGCTTGGTCTGGAGCGCCCCCGACGTCGGCCGAATTCCACACCAGACCTCTATTAGGTCCTAGACGCTCTCCCGCAGCGTGGCGCGGTGTCGGATCCCGTGCAAGATGACCGCGCTCAACAACAGCGCGTCGCCGGCGATCGCGAACAGATCGGCGAGGTTGAAGGCGACGCCGTGCATCGTGCCCGCGACGACGAGCGGGTCGGGCACGCCCTGCGACCACGCGAACAACGAGACGAGATTCCCGAGTGCACCGCCGCACGCGATTCCCGCGCCACACGCGGCTGCGTTCGATGGGACGCGCGGCACGAGCACGACGAGCGCCGCAATCACGGTGCCGATGATCACTGCAACGAACGGCGTGCGCGCGTGATGGAAATCCGCAGCTGCGAATGACTTGTGCACCAGATCGATCGCGGCGAAGGAAACGGCGGTGCAAACGAGAAGCGTACGACGCAGTCTCACACTGCAAAGCATGACACGCAGCTCAAGTCCGTCCGACGCGCTACCGAAGATTTACCAATGGGACAACGCCGCTATCCCGAGTGTGTCACCCGCGAGGGAAAGCTTCGCCTGCGTTCGTTGGAAGAGGTCGTTGCCCTACCTCGCCGAAGCCCCTTGACTGCGGAGCTCCAACGCGCGCTCGCAGCGGCCTCCCAGCTGCACGGACTGCGCTCCGATCTCTCACCAGTACCTGTGCGTCCCACTGCGACGATCACCGAGGCCGGCGCCTACCGCTTCCGCCTGCGTGATCCAATCGACCTGCGCGTCTCGCGCGTCGGTGGGCGCTCCGCGCTCGGGTTCCTGCACGAGCTCGGTCACCTGTTGGACCACCAGATCTTCTACGACCGCAAGACACGCTCGTGGGCGTCGGCGGTGCACCCGGCGTTCGCACCGTGGCGCGAGGCTGCGGCGTTGCTCGAGAAGCGCCTCCTGCCCGGCGGCTATTCGCGCCAGCGCTACTTCCAATCGGTACACGAGGTCTGGGCGCGCTCCTACGCGCAGACCGTACTGCTGCGATCTGAGGATCGCGCGCTCAACCGGCGGCTCGAGAAGCTGCAGGCCGAAGACGACGCGCACATCTGGCCCGCGGATCAGTTCGCGGCAGTGGCGCTCGAGGTCGAGCTCGTGTTCGAGCGGCTCGGGCTCAGGCAGTTGAGCCTGCCGCTCGCGGCTTAG
>DASWGR010000115.1:0-36746 GCA_036393535.1 Gaiellaceae bacterium
CCTCTCGCCTCGATGCTCCCAGACCCAGTCCGGCTCCGCGAGGAGCTCGGGCCGTACGTAGTCGCTAGTACCCATCGCATCCTCCTTGTCCCTGGAGACCAGATTGACTGTACGACCTCGAGCGCTATCGCGGAAGACAAAGTCGCCTACGGCGAGCCGAGCTTGTTGAGCGTCCAGAGCGGGCGAAGCGAGAGCACGCGAGGTGCCCTCCTTCCCAATCCGTGGAACCCGCGGGATACTCGGCGGATGTCGCCCGTGTTCGACGCACCGCCAGCGAGGGTGGTCGGACGGGAAACCGAGCTGGCGACCATTCGCGAGTTCGTCGCGGGGATCGCCGCGGGTCCACGCGATCTCCTTCTCAAGGGCGCGGTCGGCATCGGCAAGACGACGCTCTGGCGCGCAGGGCTCCGCGCAGCACGGGAGTGTGGGTGCGACGTTCTTTCCTGCCGCGCCGCCGAGCTCGAGTCGCGCCTCGCCTTCGGCGCGGTCATGGACCTGTTCGCGGCAGTCGACGAGACAGTGCTGAAGTCCTTGCCGGCGCCGCAGCAACACGCGCTCGAGGTCGCACTGCTGCGCCGTGAGACTGGCATCGACGATCGCGTTCAGCCGCGCGAGGCCGCCGTCGGTGCGCTCGGAGCGATTCGCGCGCTCGCACGCTCGAGCTCGGTCCTGATCGCGATCGACGACGTGCAATGGCTGGACGCCCCGTCGGCGAGAGTCATTGCGTACGTGCTCAGGCGTTTGGAGAACGAGCCGGTCGGACTGCTGGTCACTTGGCGCGACGAGACGCAGCCGCCGTTCCGGCTCGAGCAGCTGCGTCCCGAGGAAGAGGTCACCCTGCTCGAGATCCCGCCGCTCACCCTCGGCGCACTCCACCATCTCGCGCGGGAACGCCTCGGCATGTCGCTTCCCAGGCCCACGCTTACGCGACTCCTGCGAGCGTCCGGCGGCAATCCGTTCTTCGCGCTCGAGATCCTCCGCTCACTCGGCAGCGAGATACCCGGCACGGCCGACGAGCTACCGATCCCCGGCAGCCTGCGCGAGCTCGTCGCGGAGCGCCTGGCGGCGCTTCCGGCGGCGGCCCGCGAAGCGGTGCTCGCAAGCTTTGCCCTGTCGCGTCCAACAGCGGCAGCGATCCAGTCTGCGCTGCAGACAGCCCGGCGGTCGCAAACCGGCTTGAGCGCTGCACTCGAAGCCGAGGCGTTGGAGCTGCGCGACGGGCTTGTTCACCTTCGACATCCGTTGATCGGGTCGACGCTGTATGACGAACTGACAGCTGCGAAGCGGCGTGCACTCCACTCGAGGCTCGCCGCCGTCAGTGAGGACCCGGAGGAGCAGGCTCGCCATCGTGCCCTCGCGGCGTCGGCTCCCGACGCAGGCGTCGCCGAGCTGCTCGAGGCCACTGCGCGGCGGGCTCGCGGCCGCGGCGCGCCGGATGCGGCGGCCGAGCTGCTCGAGCTTGCGGTCGCCCTAACGCCACCCGCTCTGCGCGAAACGCGCAACCGCAGAGAGTTCGCGCTTGCACAGGACCAATACGTTGCCGGCGATCCCGAGGGCGCTCGGACTCGCTGGCGGCGGCTTGCCGACGAAGCGCCACCGGGCCCGCTCCGTGCGGAAGCGTTGTGGAGCCTGGCGCAATTCATGGAGACCCGGCCGGAGGTGAGCGAACCACTCCTGTCACAGGCGCTTACCGAGGCCGACGGAGACGTGGCGCTGCAGGCAAAGGTCGAGACGACTTGGACAAGGATCGCCTGGTGGGCCGGGCGCTTCGAAAGCTCGGATTCACACGCGAACGCCGCAGTCCGGCTCGCCCAGCGAACGGGCAATCCGGCCGTGCTGGCGCCGGCGCTGGCCGAGGCGGCGGTTGTCGCACGTTACTGCGGTCGCGGTCAGTGGCGCGAGTTGATCGACCGGGCCGTGGGAGTCGAGAGGCAGATCGAGAACCCTGGGCCGTTGGCGACCCTGCCGACGATGGTCCGGGCACTCATCTATCTGGCCGTCGGCGACGACATTGACTCCGCCCGTGCGTACGCGAATGACGTGCGCGAGCTCGCGCTCCGGCGCGGAGACGACTGGGCGCTCGCGAGCATCCTCGCACCACTCTGCGAGCTCGAGTGCCGGAACGGAGATCTCCAGACGGCGACGCAGCATCTCGAGGAGGGACGCGAGTGGATGCGCCGCGCCGAGGCCTCGCATCTGGTTGCGAGCTTCACCTACGACGCGGCCCTCATCGATGCCCTGGCTGGACGCGTGGACGCGGCGCGCGCGCAGGCGGAGGAAGCACTTGCCGAGAGCGGAGAACTCTTTCCGATCAGCAGCCGCTGCACCTGGTTGCTCGGCTTCCTCGCGCTCATGGAGGGGCAACCTGGCGAGGCCCTGGGCTTTTTCGAGCCAGATTTCGACACGATCCGGGCTACGGAGGGATTCACCGAGCCATTGCGCCTCGGAGACCGATCTCATCGAGGCGCTGGTGCAACTGGGCCGACTCGACGATGCCGAAGAGTCGCTCTCGTCATTTCTCGAAAGGGCGAGAGGGACTGACAGGCAATGGGCGCTCGCCGCGGCAGATCGTTGCCGCGGTGTGCTACTCGCCGCGCAGCAACGACTCGACGATTCCGCAGAGGCACTGGCCGAGGCAGTACGGCTGAACGAAAAACTCGGTCACACGCTCGAGCTCGGCCGAGCGCTGCTCGCACAGGGAATCGTTGCTCGTCGAGCAAAGCAAAAACGCGCGGCCGACGGCGCGCTGGCACGCGCGGTCGACGTGTTCGAGGGCGCCGGCATGGAACTCTTCGCGGCACGTGCGCGGGCTGAGCGGGCACGCGTTGGACTTCGTCCACGGGCTCCGAGCGAGTTGACGGAAACCGAGCAGAGGGTCGCGGAGCTCGCCGCATCGGGACGACGCAACGGAGAAATCGCGGCCGAGCTGTTCATCAGCGTCCGCGCCGTCGAGGCCAACCTCACGCGCGCCTACCGCAAGCTCGGGATTCGCTCGCGGAGCGAGCTCGCGCTGCGACTCGCCACCGCTCGCCGCAGCTAAACGCGCTCACAGAGCGACGGTTTTCCGCACTATCTCCGTCTAAGGCCACGTCCTAGGCTCGGCCGATGTTCGAATACCTCGCCGAGCGGTACGACCCGGGAGCAACCGGCGACCAGATTCGCGCCGACACTGCTCGGCTCGCCACCGCGGCGCGAAAGCTGCGCGCCGAGGGATACCGGATCGAGTTCCTCGGCTCGACATTTGTGCCCGGCGATGAGGCAACCCTGTCGCGGTTTGCGAGCAGCTCCGCCGAGCTCGTCGAGACCGCGCATCGACTTGCGTCGGTACCCGTCGAACGGGTCGTGGAAGCGTTGTCGCTACCCGAAAGCGCGGCCGACCAAAGGAGGGAAACATGATGCGACAATTCCTCGTATCCGTGCGGGAGATGTGGCCGCCTGGCCCGCGATCGTTATCTGTTCTCGCCATCTCGGTTGCGGCGTTTGCCGTCGGCTCGATAGCCTCGGCTTCGCCACCGACTGACCTTGCGCCCCTGGGACCATTCCTTCCGAGCTGTGTCGCCGGTGCGCCCGACACGGGTGGTGCGCACACGTGCTGGGTCGTGCCGCTTCGGCCCGGCTGGCAGTCCTCCACGGGCGAATGGATCGTTGTTCGCCTTGGCAACGCGGCTCCCGTGGACCAAGCCAATCCTGACGCCGCAAGAACGCTCTGCCAGCAACTCGAGGCATCGATCGTGGCAACGATCACCCTCGACGGCCAGTCGCTCCCGGTCGACACAATCCCGTGTGAGCTTCATCCCGGGAATCCCGACGTTTGGTTCGTCGATTGGCGCGGGCTCAGCCACCCGCTGACGGCAGGCGAGCACACGTTCACGGTGAGCTGGTACTTCACGCAGACGGTGGACGGTGTCGCCAATGCGGGTGACACGTCCGTGTTCCCCACCCAGACGCTGACGGTCATCCCGCAGGGTTAGCGAAGGATGCAAAAGGGGGTGCAAATCCAGCCCCTCGCAGTCAAATCAGGAAAACGAAAGGCCCGCGTTCGCGGGCCTTTCGTAGTAGCGGGGGCGGGATTTGGACAGACATCAACGACCGCGTACCGCTTCGTCGAGGTCCGGCCGCTGCCATAGCGAGCCGACCGCTCGGCGCTGACTGCGAGGGACTGCGATCAGGCTCGAACGAGCAGATCGCCGCCGGCCCGGTACTCCGTCGGCCTCCAGGTCATGCGTGCGCTCGACTTCCTGACTTCGCCTCGGTGGCGACCGAAGGTGTGGGCAGAAGTCGCCGGGCGTGGGCGGCAACCTCCGGCGGTGAGACGAGCACAAGCTCGGGAGTGAGCTGTTCGAGTGCGCCGGTCTCGACGCCGAGGCCGTCGAAAACGTCGACCGCCCTTTGGAGACCGGCGAGCGGGACGGGTGCGGGCGACAGAGCCCCCCGCCCCAGCGCGTTCTCGATCGCGTCTGCCAGGCCCGCGGTGCTCAGCTCATCGGCGTGAACGACCTCCGCGACCCCCCACTCTCGAAGCCGCTCGGCACGCAGACACTGCTCTTTGCTGGGTTGCTCGCGCGGGACGAGCACCGAGGGGCGACGATACGACATGATGTCGCAGACTGTGTTGTACCCCGCCATCGAGACGACACAGTCCGCAGTGGCGACCGTGTTCCGCAGGTCCGGCACCAGGCGGTGAACGGTCACATCGTCATGCTCCGCCAGCGACACGATCCGCGCGTGGTCCTCGTCTTCCATCAACGGCCCTGTCACGGCGGTCCACGTACCGCCCACTCTGGGCTGCAACTGGCCCGCGGCCTGGACGAACGTCTCCAGCAATGCTGGTCCGTCGGCGCCGCCGCCGCTCGTGGCGAGAACCAGGGGGCGCTCAGATGTTCCAGCCGCCCCGTTTCCCGCAGGAGCTCCTCGCCCGAGATAGCCGCAGTAGTGGAGACGGCTGGCGAGTTCGTCGTCGAGCCCGTAGGCTTGGACGAAGTCGAGCATGCGCGGATCGCCGTAGACGCAGATCGCGGAGTAGTGCTGCCGCAGCACGTCGTAGACACCCGCCTCCCCCCAGACCTGACGGACGAATGCCGGCTCGTCGAGGACGTCGCGAAAGCCCACCACCGCCCGACCGCCGCAGCGTTGGAGCTCCTCCAGCGCCGGCAGAAGCTCGCCGTACGGGCCCGCGGGCATGAAGTCGGCGACCAACAGATCCGGCGATACGGTTCGAACGGTGTCCTGGAGGAGGTCGGCACGGAGTTCGATCACGTCCCTGAGCGGCAACGGCAGCTCGCGGGGGATCCAGGTGCGCCCGTCGACTTTTTGCAAGGACGGCAGCTTGACGTAGTCGATCCCGGCCGGGATCTTGAACATCGACGCCGCGTGCGAGCCGCTGGCGAGCAAGACGACGCTGTCCGGGTGGCGGTCGCGAAACGCCGTCGCGAGATCGAGCTGCCGCTGGAGGTGGCCGACGCCCACGCCGTTGTGCGAGTAGAAGAGCACGCGCCTCCGCGACCTCGACGTTCGCGGCCTCGACGACGGACGCGCTCGTTCCGGCAGGCCGGCCAGCCGTCGGAACTCCTCGGAATCAGCCGACAGCTCGTCGTACGTCCCGCGGGCAACGACCCGGCCGTGCTCGAGAACGATGATCTCGTCCGCGCGCCGCGCGAGCTCCATGTCGTGCGTCACCAGCAGCGTCGTCGTCTGCTCGATCAACCGCTCCAGTGTGTCGCTCACCCCCTGTCGCGCGGCCGGATCGAGACCGGTCGTCGGCTCGTCGAGAAGGAGGATCGGCGTCCGCCGGACGAGCGCCCGCGCAATCGCGACTCGCTGTCGTTGACCGCCGGAGAGCGACGCACCTCGTTCGCTGAGGACCGTGTCGAACCCGTCCGGGAGCTCGCCGACAAAACCAGCGAGCCCTGCAGCCTCAGCGGCCCGCTTCACCTCCTCGTCCGTCGCCTCAGGACATCCGTAGCGAATGTTTTCGGCGACCGAGAGCCCGAACAGGACGGTCTCCTGTTGCACCAGGGACACCTGCTCGCGTACCGATTGCAGCGTCAACGTTCGTAGATCGTGCTCGTCGATCGTCACGCGCCCATGGGTGGGATCGAACAGCCGCGGCACGAGATTGAGGAGCGTCGATTTCCCGCTGCCCGTGGGTCCGACGATTGCGACGGTCGAACCGGCCTGGACGACGGCGGAGACGCGGCGCAGGATCGGCTTCGCGGGCTCGTACCCGAAGTCCACCTGCTCGAGCGCGATTCGGCCGCCGAAGCGGGGGGCCGGTACGGCGTCGGGCGCATCGGTCAGCGCCGGCTCCGTCGTGAGCAGCTCGACGATTCGCTCGGCCGACGCAATGGCCTTCGCGGAGCGCTGAACGGTCTTTGAGGCGCGCCGCAAGGGCCGCTGGGCACCGCGTAAGTAGCTGATGAAGACGACCAGCTCACCGGGCGTGATCGCACCGCGAAGCGCGCGCAGCGTGCCCGCCCAGAGCACGACAACGGTCGCGCCCGCGAGCGCCAGCTCCACGCCGCGGTTCATGCGCGCCTCGAGGCGCGTCGCCTTGATTCCCTGCTTCAGGCTCCGGCGATTGACGGCGGCGAAGCGCTCCTGCTCTCGCTCTTCTGCGCCGTAGAGCTGCACGACCGACACGGCCGCAAGCGCTTCGTGCATCAGGGCGGCGACCTGGCCTTCGCGCTTCCTCTGCTTGCGCGAGCTCGTCCGGATCCGCCGACCGTAAAACGCGCTCAACACCGCGACCAACGGCATCGAAGCGAGCGAAAGAACCGTCAGCACCGGGTCGACCGCGAACATGACGACGAGCATCAGCGCGATCATCACGACCCCGGTTCCGATGTTCACGACGCTGTCGACGAGCATGTCGCGCAGGACGACGATGTCCGAACTGAGCCGAACGAGCGTGTCGCCCGTACGCCGCTGCTGGTGGAACGCGAGTGGCAGCCGGTGCAGATGGCGGTACAGCCGCGCCCGGATCCTGTAGACGATCTGCTGGGCCGCGCTGGAGAGCAGAAAATCTTCGTAGTAGTACGCCACCCCCCGCACGAGGCCGGCGCCGACGAGGACCACGGCCGAGGCCGCGAGGACGTCGTACGAGGAAGCGCCGAAGATCGTGAAGACTCGGAACAAGGAACCGTGCGCGGGCTTGTGGAAGAGCACCTGGTCGAACACGACCTTGAGCGGCCACGGCTCCGCCACGCGGGCGAGCGCATAGACGAGCCCGAACGCCATTCCGCCAACGAGCTTCCCGCGCTCCTTGCGCACGTCGCCCGCGAAGGACCGGAAGATCGTCGCCGCGCGGGGCGAAGACGCGACGCCCTCACCTACGCTAGGCGTGCGCATTGGCGAGCCCTCGGGCCGGGACTGAACCCAGGCAGTCGAGAACGCGACGCGCGTTCCGGCGCCAACTCAGCGAGGCGTGCGCGTGCCTTCGCGCCCGAGCTCCGACCGAGGCCACGCATGCGCGATCCCCCGCGAGCTCGATCAACGCCGACGCAAGCGCGGAGGCATCACCGGGCGGGACGAGCACGCCGCGCGCGCCGTCGCCGAGCAGGTATCGGATGTCGCCCAGATCGGATGCCACAGGGCAAGCCCCGGCGGCCATGTACTCGACGACCTTGAGCGGCGAGAAGTAGAACGTCGGACACGCCGCGACGTAGGGAGCGACGCCGATGTCCCAGGACGCCAAGATCCTCAAGGTTTCATCGTGCGGTCTAGCCCCATATCGCCTGAACCGCTCCGGCGGCAGGTTGACCCGGTCGAACACACCGGCGAGCGGCCCGTCCCCGACGACTTCGAGCCGTAGATCGAAAACCGTCCGCGCGGCGCTGGCGAAAGCATCGGCGAGGACCTCCACCCCATGCCACGGTTTGAGGCTGCCCGCGAATCCAACGGTGAGGCCCTGGCCGCGGTGCCGCCGCGCCGGAAACCTCTCCGGTGTCACCGCATTCCTCATCACCTCGACCTTGGCTCGATCGACGCCGGCCCCAACCAAGAGCTTCGCGAGCGGCATCGAGACGGCGAAGATGTGGTCGGCCGTCTCGTACACACGCGCCTCGATCTCGGCCGCCATGTCTGGATAGGCCAGAGACCGGAATCGACGCGCCTCGTCCCGAAGCGGGGCATTCACCTCGAGGACGTACGGCAGATGGAGTGCCTCCGCAACCTGTGCAGCCGCACAGCTATGGAGCGAATAGCGCTCGTAGATCGCGTCGACTGTGAGCTGCTCTGCGAGGCGCATGACTTGTTCCGCTTGTCTCTCGATCGCGGCGCGAAGCGACGCTACGCTCGGGTGCTCCTCGGCGACAACCGGTTCGAGCTCGATGAGCTCGGCAGGTGCGTCGAGGCGGTCCCCCTCGGGAGCGACCCGCGGCGACGCGAGGGCGACGCGCGCGCCCTCTGCCGTCAGAGCCGTGACGAGCTCCCGCACGTGCACCGACGCACCCTTATGTCCAAGAACGGGAATCCCGGGGTCGGCGCTCACGTAGAGCAGCCGCATCAGGCCGCGCCTCGCTGCCTCGTCGTCGCGCTCGATACGGCTGCCGTGCGTCTGGCCGAGCTCGGGATCAGCCCCGAGCTCGGGATCAGCCCCCCATCCGCGAGCGCGGCATGCACCGCCGGGAGATTGGCGCCGCGTTCGAAACGGCTCACGACACGGCGCCGCGCCTGCGCACCGAGGCGTGAACGGAGCGCGCCGTCCGACAAGAGTCGTTGCAGAGCATCCGCGAGACCGAACTCGTCGCCGGGCGGTACGAGCAACCCGCACTCGCCGTCGACGACCGCCTCGCGCACCCCCGCCAACGTCGTGCTCGCGACCGGCAACCCGTGTGCCATCGCCTCGACGACCACGTTCGGCAAGCCGTCGCGGTCGCCGTTCTCTAGCACCCGACAGGGAAGCGCGAACACCGCGGCGCGCCTGTACTCCGCCCGCACCTCCGGCTCCATCAACGGCCCGAGGAACGCGACGCTGTCAGCCACACCCAACTCGTGAACGAGCCGCTGAAGCCTCGCCCACTCCGGACCCTCGCCAGCAATGCGAACCTTGAAGTCAGTCCCCCGCAGCCGCAGCAACGCCGCCGCGCGAATGAGCGTCTCCAGCCCCTTCTTCTCAACTAGCCGGGCGACCGCGAGGATGACGGGGGTTGCGCTCCCTTCGAGCATCGGCGAATTCGACGGGACCTCGACGCCGTGATAGATGCGGTGGACCGGCGTCGCCCCGTCGGTGAGCGCGTCGATGTACGCGTGGGCCTCCTCCGTGCAGGTGAGTACTGTCGCCGCTTCGCGCGCTTTCGCTCGCAGCTCTTCGGGCCGAGTCAGCCAGACGTCCTTTGCGTGAGCTGACAGCGCGTACGGGACACCGGCGAGGCGCGCAGCAAAACGCCCGTAGGTGCCCGGCTTGTGCGCGAAGTGCACGTAGAGCGGAGGTGACCCGAGCCGAAGGAGCCTGTGCGCGAGCACGGCCGCGCCGCCCAGCGCAGCGCGTGAGAAGTCCGGTGCGCGGACGACGTCGGCCAGAGCGTCGACGTAGGAGGTTCCGCGCCGAAGGAGGAGGGCGGCGTGTGCCGTGCGAACCGCGAGTCGCCGACTCCAGGGCGTGCCGTCGCCGAGATACTCGACAGGCGCGCGGAGGTTCCGCAACGCCTCGTGCTGCACGACCTCCTCTGGCCGCTTCAGTGCCACGATGTGCAGCCGAAGGCCGCGGCGCTCGAGATCAAGCAGCTCGTGGAGGACGAACGTCTCCGACAGACGCGGGAAACCGTTGGCGAGGACGACGAGATCGACCTTTCCGCGACGAGCGCTTCGTGCGGCGCCGGTGCTCAGCTTCCCCAGCCCACGCAGGTCAGTCGAGCCACGCATGCCCCCCGGTGCGGCGGTCGACCGGTCTTTGACGTTCGCTGCGGCCACTAACGTCTCGGAAGAAGACCCACCCGAAGCGAGCCAGTGTACCGATCGACGCCCGGAGGTCAAACAGGGGTGGCTGAGGCGTTCACGGCCCTGGGTATCCGCATGAGTATTACCGTCTCTTTAGGCGGAAACGGCGCGCTTGGTGCAGAGATAGATCTCGTCGTGACGCTTCAGGCCATACTTCCGGATGACGTCTTCGGCCGGCTCCGGTCGGTAGGAATCGACCGTTACTGCAAAGCCGGTCTCTTCGAGTCTTTCCTTGAAGTCGCAGCCGTAGAGCCGAACATGATCCGCTTGCCAGAACAGACGCTCGCGGTCTTCCGGTGAGACCACGGTGGGGTCTTCGAGCGTTCTTCCACGCTTGTGGTCGATCGGCACCAGCACGATCGCCCAGCCGCCCGGCTTGAGGACCCGATAGAGCTCGCTCATCGCCTTTCGGTCATCCGCCACATGCTCCAGCACGTGACTACAGAGCACTACCTCGAATGAGTCGTCCGGGTAGGTGATATCCGTGATGTCCATCTTGACCATGACACTGTGGGGATCGAGGTCGGCGCTGATGTAATCGAGGTTCGGGCAACGACGCAGCTTCTTCTGGATGATCCACTCGGGGGCGAAGTGGAGGACGCGGAGGGACTCGGTGAAGAGATTGGTGCGGTTCCGCAGATAGAGCCAGAGGTGCCGGTGGCGCTCGCTCGCGCCACAGCGCGGGCACTTGGCGTTGTGCCGGCTGGGCCCGACCGGCTTCACCTTGGGCATGAACTTTCGAAAGGTCCCTCGCAGATCGGGCACGTCACTCGGTCACCCCGGTACAGCCAGGACACAGGCGGGCGGAGCGGCCGCTCGTACAGGACCTTCAGCAGAGAGGGGTACTTCCGCCGCGCCCTGGCCGCGGCCCTCGTGACGAAGCCGTTGGCAGCGTTGGCAGCGCTCAATATGCCTCTGGGCCAGATTACTATCGGCCTTCGCCTCCGGCGACAGAGTGCGGCGTCCCGCCAAACAGCTCGAGAGGATGGGACGGAGCTCTGCCCGATTACACCTCCGAGGCCCTCGCGGAGCTCTTCGGCGCGCTCCAAGCGGAGGTGACGTACGACAAGCCCAAACGAGCGTTGGAGCGCTTCGACGCTCACGGCGAACTCGTTCTACTTCGCAAAACGCAACGACCGCCACGAGGGCGGTCGTTGAATTCCGTAATCAGTGCGACCCTCACCCGAGGACTTCGGGCTCGGCCTCCGGATGCTCGGCGCTCCAGCGATCTAGAAGGACGGTGATTTCCGAGAACTCCTTCTCGCCAAAAGCGCGAGGCCGAAGAACCTCGATCGATTCAGGCTCCGCCTGGTAGTAGGCGATGCAGCCCGACGCTCGCATGAAGCGAAGAAGGTCCGCAAGGAGTGTCTCGTCGGTGAGTCGAATTCGCATTGGCCGCAGGATTCTTGCTTGCCTTATGTCGGTCGGGGATTCCCAGGCCTCTGTAGTGGAAACTGTCAGCGCACTGTCAGCGCACGGTTAGCGGTCCCGAGGACGATCCGCGTATCCACAGCGCCGCCCACAACGGCCCACAACGGCCCCACAACGGCCCCACAACGGCCCCACAACGGCCGACTGTCACAGCACGGTCACAGAACTGTCACAGCTCCCGAGCATGCTTGCCGTGTGCCTCGCGTGCCGGCTTACCCGGTTTGGCTGCCGACGGTGCCCGCAAAAAGGGCTCCTTTGATCCGCTTCCGCGAGGCCAGTCGAGAGGACGCGTCGCCCCCGACTGTCCATGGAGGCCCCATCCTGGGCGAGACACATAGAGGTAGCCGCGCGCGAGGCCGTGGCGGCAGGCTCAGCCGAGCAGACGCGCTCGCGACGCTGACCGAGCTCGACCGTCAGCTGCTCACCGTCGTCAGCTCACACCAGGTGCTCACCCAGACCAAGCTCGAACGGCTCTTCGCTGCCGGGAAGTGGCCCGCGGCAGCGTTGCCGTTCGCTCGTGTGCGATCGGCAACGGCCGTCGGCACGGCCGCGCGCAGCGGTGCGGCTTCGCCCGCTGTTGGCCGCTCCCGACTGTCATGGAAGGTTCAATCGTGATCGATTCCAGGAAAGGCACACGCGCTCGCGGCCGCAGCGCCAAGGCGAGGCGTGGTGACGCGCTCGGGGCGCTGACCGAGTTCGATCGGCTGGGTACAAAATCGCCGCGTAGTCGCCGGGCACGGAAACGAAAGGCCCCGTTTCCGGGGCCTTTCGAGTAGCGGGGGCGGGATTTGGACACATTTCCCCGACCGCGTCTCGTACCGCTTCACCGAGGTTCTGCGGCTGGAACCGACGTGAATCTTCGGTTTGCGGCTTCTCGCCGCGCACGCCGCACGCCCAGACGTGCGCACGAACACCACCCACGGCCCGATCAGAGTTCTGCGCCCTACGGGCCGCGCAAGTTCCCAATCTCGAGTTTCCGGCACCCACACGCGCTGCCGACATTGCCGCTGGGATCGCCGATGTATGGCCCGCCTATCCCGTCCGACGATCGATCGCCGCGGCGACTGCCTCTTGGAGCTCATCGAGCGAGAACGGCGTCTGCAGCGTAGAGCCGTCCTCGAGCGCCTCCTCACCGGCCGAGCCTCGGTCGGCGAGGTAGAGCACCGGAAGCGAGGGTTGCATTTCGCGCAGCCGTCCGATCAGGCCGGGGCCTCGCTGCTCGATTATCGCAAGGTCACAGACGAGCGCGTCGATGCGAATGCGGCGCGCTAGCTCAAACGCCTCCCGGGGATCTCGGGTGACGAGCACGCGATGGCCGGCTTCGCGCAACGCGTGCTCCAGCAGCTCCTGCACGGACGCGCTTTCCTCGACGACGACGATCGTTCTCCGGTTAGCGAACGGCACGACGAGATCGTGCACGCGCACCGTCGCCTGCGGCCGGACCCGGGCGAAAGTTCATTCGCCCGCCGTCACTCTTGCGAGCGACAGCATCGGAGCGACGTTCCGGCTACTCGATCAGACCGTGGCGGATCGCCAGCGCGACTGCGTGCGCGCGGCTGTGTGCACCGAGCTTCGCCAACACCCTCTGCATGTAGGTCTTGACCGTATTGACCGAGAGGTGCAGTCGGCGCGCGATGGCGCCGTTTTCATAGCCCTCGCCGACGAGTAGCAGGATCTCTCGCTCGCGTTCGGTGATCTCGGCCTGTCCGCGCGCACTCCCGCCGCGAGCTTGCGGCGTCCTCGACGTGTCGATGACTCGTATAGGGAACGAGGAGAAGACGTAGAACACGCGGCCTTCGAGCTCGAGCTTGCTGCCGACGTACCGAACGAGCACGTCGGCGCGGTCGCGATGCCGCGCCGGTCCAACACCGCCTACCGTGCCGCTGCGCGCCAGTTGCTCGAGGACCTCCGCCGCGGCCGAGGCCCGTTCGAGCGAACAGATGTCGAGGATGTGGAGCGTCTCGAACTCGGAACGGGAGTAGCCGAGCAGACTGGCCGCGGCGTCGTTCGCCGCGAGGATGTTCCCGTCGGCATCGGTGACCGTCAGCGGCCACGCCGCAGACGCAGCCGCCCAGGCGAGCAGGGCCTGCTGCGCCGCGACAGGCAACGGCCGGCGAGTTTCGGGCCGCTGCGGGCTGGTGGATTCGGGGGCTGCCGACACCTGGTAAAGAAAGCCTAGCAAGGCTACAGACAGGTCTGTATCGTGATAGCCTTTTCCCGCCGGATGACGGTCGAAAAGCAGAGGCAGCGACCACGCCCCCGGGGCGGACGCGAACGCGTCCTTGAGACCGCGTACGGGCTGTTCAAGCGCCACGGACTGCAGGCGGTTGGTGTCGACCGGATCGTCGCCGAGGCGGGCGTCGCCAAGACGACCCTGTACCGGCACTTCCGCTCGAAAGACGATCTTGCGGTCGCCGTCCTCGAACACCACGGCGACGTCTGGACGCACGGCTGGCTCCAAGCGGAGATCGAGCGGAGGGCGACGGCACCGGCAAGTCGGATCCTCGCACTCTTCGACGCCTACAACGAGTGGTTCCACAGCGACGACTACCGCGGCTGCCTCCTTCTGAACTCACTCCAGGAGACGCGAGACCCAGCGAGCCCCGTCCGCGCGGCCTCGCAAGCGGCCCTCAGCGACATCCGCACGCTGATCCGCGACCTCGGCCAAGCCGCTGGCGCCCGCGACCCTGAGCGGCTCGCCTTCGAGATCCAAACCCTCTTGATGGGATCCATCATCGCCGCCGTCAACGGCCACACGAACGCCGCAGCACGAATGCGTCCGATCGCTCGCCTCCTCCTCGAGCACGAGAACATCGCCGCCTGATCAGCAGCCCCTCTGGAGATCCAACGCGTAACCGTACTGGTCCACGCGGTGAGAAGGCCGAGCCGAGCGCCAGGCACCGGCTGTGAGCGCGGCGACGCCCAGATAAGGGTCAGCTTGTTGGGTTTGGGCGCCGCGACCTGCGGAGGAACCGAAGAACCCAGCTGGGGAGAGGAAGGCGGCGGCCCAGATCAACGTCTCGCAAGTTTTGACTGATCCCGAGAGGATCAGCCGGCGGCGGCCACTCCAAGCGCTGCGCTCAGACCCGCGATGATCGCGCCGCCGACCGTGACGGAGACGAACGAGCGGAGGAAGCTGGTCCTGAAGAACCTGTAGCGCAGCCAGGCCAAGAAGACGAGCTCGACGGCAACGATCACGACCGCGACGACGATCGCTGCCTGGTAGCTCGAGATCAGGAACGGCAGCGTGTGGAAGACGCCGCCGAAGAACGTCCCGCCGCCCGTGATCGCACCGCGCAGAGCAGGATTGCCGCGGCCGGTCACGTCGCCGGTGTCGGAGAGGCCCTCGGAGAACGCCATGCTCACCCCTGCGCCTAGCGCGGTCGCAAGCCCTGTGTAGAAGGCGGTGAGCGGATGATGGGTCGCGAGCACGACCGCGAAGATGGGCGCGAGCGTGGACAGCGAGCCGTCCATGAGGCCGCTGAGGCCGGGCTGGACGCGCTGGAGCAGGAACGACTGGCTGTCGAGCTCGGGGTGACGGTGGAAGCTCGGATGCTTCATGGCCGGGCGGACCTCCTTGATTCGACGGGCCTTCGAGTTAACCGGCCGGGTGCCGGTGGGTCAAAGCTCGAGCCGTGCGGCGTCGGCATCAGCTCAGCACGCCGCTCGAGCGCCGGCGCGGTGCGGCGAACCGATTGAGGAGGAGGACGATCGCGTCGGCGCCCCGATCAGGTCGACCCGATCCCCGACCTTGCGAACCTCGAGCTCGGCGAGAATGACGTCGCCACGATCGAAGGGAGGCGTGAGATGCCCACAACGACGGCAACGAAGATTGGCTTCGTCGGCCTCGGGCATATGGGCGGAAATATGGCCGCCCGGTTCCTCGCGGCCGGATACACCGTCTACGGCGAGTCGCGCGACCGCGGGGACGCAGAGGAGCTCGTGCAGGAGGGGCTGCACTGGCGCGACACGCCGCGCGAGGTCGCCGAAGCGGTCGACGTCTTGATTACGTCGGTTCCCGACGACGATGTGCTCGAGAGCGTCGCCTCGGGGCAGGACGGGATCCTCGCGGGCATCACCACACCCAAGATCTGGGTCGACATGAGCACGGTCAGCCCGCGCGCGAGCCGTGAGCTCGCGGAGCGCGTGCTGGCGCTCGGAGCGGCGATGCTCGACGCGCCGGTGTCGGGAAGCGTTCCGCAAGTGCAAGCGGGAACGCTGACGATCATGGCCGGCGGGAACAGGGACGCTTACGCGCGCGTCGAGCCGATCCTGCGCGAGCTCGGTACGCCCACGCTCATCGGCGAGAACGGACAGGGGCTGGTGCTCAAGCTCGCGATCAACATCAGCCTCGCCGTACAGATGCTCGCGTTCGCCGAGGGCCTGGTGCTGGCCGAACGTTCCGGCATCGACCCCAAGCTCGCGGTCGACGTGATGACCGGGAGCGCGATCGGCTCGCCGATGCTGAAAGCGCGGGCCGACCTGGTCCTCGACCTGCCGGACGAGGCTTGGTTCGACATCAGCCTGATGCAGAAGGATGTGGCGCTCGCGCTCGACACAGGACGGGAGCTGCACGTCCCGCTGCCGTCCGCCGCAGCAGCCGACTCGGTGCTCACGATCGCGCGGGCGCTCGGCTACGAGCGGCGCGACATCGCAGCGCTTTTCCAAGTGCTCGCACACCTGACAAGCGCCCCGGTTCGCCCGCCAGCGTGACCGACGCGCCTCACGGTGCCCGTCGAGAGTCGCCACGGCGCATCTGGCGGGCGGCTGCCCGCGCCTGGGGGCCGCGGGGGAACGAGCGACTGACGACGTCGACCGGACTGGTGCTCCTCGTCCTGCTCGCGGTGGAGACACTGACGACGCTGTCGCTGCGGTCGTACCTGCCCGTGCACATCTTTCTCGGGCTGCTGCTCCTTCCACCGGTCGCCTTGAAGCTGGCGAGCACGGGCTGGCGATTCATCCGTTACTACACACGGAACAAGCTGTACCGGCGTGAAGGGCCGCCGAGTCTGCTGCTGCGGATGCTTGCTCCGCTGCTCATGGCCTCGACGTTGACGCTCTGCGGCAGCGGAGTCGCGTTGATCGTCGCCGGCCACGGGGGCGGACTGCTGCTCAACGTGCACGCGGTCAGCTTCGGCGTCTGGGGAGTGATCATGATCGTGCACGTCCTCGCCTACATCGCTCGCACGCTGCGGGTCCGCCCGGCCGACTGGCTCCCCCACGCAGAGCAGGTCGTTGCCGGAGTCCGCAGCCGGCGCGCGGCGCTCGGCGGTGCGATCGTCGCGGGCGCGATCGTCGCGCTCGCCACCTACCCCGCTCAGCAGGCCTGGCTGAGCCACCGCCGAGAGCACCGACACACGCACGCCTTGGGCGCGCGTCTCTTCATCTCTCACGCCCGCTCAATGGAATCAGCCGGCAAGGAATCCCTTCGGCGATGAGTTCCGTCAATACGGCCTGGCGGGAAGTCACCGGCACACTTCGCCCTCGTCCGGACAGTGTGGACGGTCCACTCCCGCCGCTGCTGCTCACGCTGACCGTGGTAACCGGACTGGTCGACGCGACGAGCTACCTGAAGCTCGGCCATGTCTTCGTCGCGAACATGACCGGCAACGTCGTCTTCCTCGGCTTCGGGATCGCCGGAGCCGGCGGCATCTCCGTCTGGGCATCACTCACGGCGCTCGGCTCATTTCTCCTCGGAGGCATCGTCGGCGGTCGGATCGGCGCCCGCTGGTCGAGCAACCGCGGACGCCACCTCACCGCCACCACGAGTACGGAGCTTCTGCTCGTCGCCGTCGCGCTCATAGTCGCAGCCCTCTCGACTCATCACATCGGAACCTCAAGCCGCTACGCGGTGATCACCCTGCTGGCCATCGCCATGGGCGTTCAGAACGCCACCGCGAGAAAGCTGGCCGTCCCCGATCTCACAACGACGGTACTGACCATGACCTTGACCGGTCTCGCAGCCGATGCGGCGCTAGCCGGCGGGCACGGCTCGAAACTCGGCCGGCGCGCACTCTCCATAGCCGCGATGCTGCTCGGCGCGCTGGTCGGCGGGCTGCTCGTCTTGAAGGTCGACAACCCCGCGCCGCTTGCCCTAGCGACCGCGCTGCTGGCGGCGACCTCCCTCTCCACGCACCTGGCATCTCGGTCGACGCCTCGATGGACACATGCCGACAGGGAAAGCTGACCCGCTTAACCAGCCGCGATGCGCTCACAGCCTGGCAACCAACACATGCGGGCAGGTGTTCATGGGTGGCGATCAGCCGGACCCACGTCATCGGATCTCGACCTCATGGTGTGTAAAGCTTTGGCTCGATCCAGTCAGTTCTGCCGCGCCGCTATTTGCGTGCATGAAAAAGGCCCCATTTGCAGGCCTTTTTAAGTAGCGGGGGCGGGATTTGAACCCGCGACCTCCGGGTTATGAGACCAGCCGATCCAGGTCAGCTAGGGACAGATTGGCTCGTCTAAGCCGTCCCGGACCACCTCAGATCATGTGAGGTCAGCTCAAATGGGTAGAAAATGGGTAGAAAAATTCGTGTCAGTTCTGGCAACGACGGGGCTGCCTCCGCCACGCGGATGCGAGGCCCGATCGAGTCTGGCGCACGCTAAAGCGCACGACTAGGAGGGGTGCCAGGGCGATGAATCTTGCATCGCCGCCGACAGGACTTGCTCGGGGCGCGAGATCCGGTCGAAGTAGCGAGAGACTGGCCGGAAGCAGTCGTTCACCGAGGTGTCGCCCTCCCACGGCACCTCGAGCTGCTGGAGCACCGGGTCCGGCTTGCGCGACGCGAAGGCGTCGCCCGGTATGAGGAGCACCGGCAGCCGGTTGACGGTGGCGAGCGCAGCCCCCGTGACCATGTTCGTCGCCCCGGGCCCAATCGAGGTCGTGCAGGCGAGCGCGCCGAGCCGGTTGCGCATGCGTGCGTAACCCGCTGCCGCATGCACCATCGCCTGTTCGTTGCGGGCCTGGTAGTAGATCAGGAGCTCAGGGCTCTCGAAGAGCGCCTCGCCGATGTCGCCCACGTTGCCATGTCCGAAGATGCCGAAGCCGCCGAAGAAGCGATGCTCGACGCGGTCGCGTTCAACGTATTGGTTGGCCAAGAAAAGGATGAGGGCCTGCGCGGCCGTCAGTCTCACCGTCGTCACCGCTCCACCTCCACCATCATCGCCGGGCGCGCCGTCTCGAGAGGTCACACCGCCTCCGTGAGCTCGTACGTCACGCCGTGCGAGCCATCCCCTCGCCGCAGGCGCACGGACCGGCCCTCCCGAAAGGAGCGGTCGCACGCCCGGGCGAGGATAAACGCGGCCAGAGCGTCCTCGCCGGTGACTGCGGGCCGCCGGTCATCGCGGATCGCCGCGGCGAAGTCCTCGAGCTCGAGTTGGTAGGCCTGCTGGAAGAGCTCTTGGAAGTCGGCCACCCATTCGATGGACGCCATGCCCGGCGTCAGCCACTCATTGTGCACGCGTCGGTGGCGGTCGACCCGGACGGTCGCTCTCGAGCCCATCACCTCCGTCGAGCATTCGTAGCCGTAGCCAGCGGCCCGGCTGTTGTCGATCACGCCCAGTGCGCCGCTGGCGAAGCGAAGAACGACAACGGCGTGATCGATGTCACCCAGATCCGCGTACCCCGGGTCCGACAGGACGGCCCCGACGGCTGTCACCTCGTCGATCTCGCCAACCATCCAGCGGGCCGTGTCGAGGTCGTGAATCGTCACGTCGGCGAAGAATCCGCCTGCGCCCGCCACGTACTCGATGCTGGGCGGACGCTTGTCGCGAAGCGAGGTGCGGAAAAAGTGGACGTCGCCCAGCTCACCCGCCCCGATTCGCGCGGTCGCAGCCACCCAGTCCGGGTCGAAGCGGCGGTGGAAACCCACCTGCAGTTTGACGCCCGCAGCGGCCGCCGCCTGGATGGCCCGGACGGTCGGCTCGACCTCCAGCGCGACCGGTTTCTCGCAGAAGACGTGCTTTCCCGCCTTGGCTGCTTCCTCGAGCATCTCGGCGTGGAGCGGCGTGGGCGTCACCAGCACGACGCCCTCGATCTCCGAGTCCCGCAGAAGGTCCTCGTAGCTCGTCGACCACTCGACTCCGAGTTCCCCGCCCGTGGTCCGCGCGACCTCCTCGAGAGCGTCGACGACGCGCACGAGCTCGATTGACCGCGCCCGCGAGAGATTCTCCGCATGCAAGCGGCCCATCCGACCCAGCCCGGCGAGCCCGAGACGGACACGGCGACCCATTCTCGTTCCTACTTTCGCTCCGCCACGGCAGCGTGGGCACGATCTCACACCTGCTTGCGGCTGTCACGCACAGGTCGTTACCCTCGTCGTCCGGTGACCGTCGCCTGGGGCATCCTCTCCACCGCTCGCATCAACGAGCTGGTGCTCGCCGGCGCCCGTCGGTCCGACCGCGTGCAGATCGTCGCGGTCGGGAGTCGTGACCGGGTTCGGGCGGAGGCCTACGCACGCGAGCAAGGTCTCGAGCGAGCCTATGGCAGCTACGAGGAACTCCTCGAGGACCCCGACGTCCAGGCCGTCTACGTCTCTCTGCCGAACTCGTTCCACGTCGAGTGGTCGATCCGCGCCCTCGAGGCCGGTAAGCACGTCCTCTGTGAGAAGCCTTTCACGCGCCACCCGGAAGAGGCCGAGCAGGCCTTTGCGGTCGCCGAGCGGCAGGAACGGCTCCTGATGGAGGCGTTCATGTGGCGGCACAACCCGCAGGTTTCTCGACTGCAAGAACTGATCGCGGACGGTGTGATCGGCGAGCTCAAGCTCATCCGGGCCGCTTTCAGCTTCACCGCCGACGACCCTCGCGACATCCGTCTCCTGACCGAGACGGACGGAGGGTCGCTCATGGACGTCGGCTGCTACTGCGTGAACGGCGCGCGGCTCCTGGCGGGGGAGCCCGAGGTCGTGTACGGCGAGAAGGTGACGAACGACGCCGGAGTCGACGTCCGCTTCGCGGGAACCATGCGCTTCGCCGGCGTCCTCTGCCAGTTCGACTCGGGCCTCGACCTGCCCGAGCGCGACGAGCTCCAGGCGATCGGCGACCGCGGGTCGCTCTTCCTCTCCGATCCCTGGCACGGCTGGGTCGCGCCGCGGATCGAGGTCAGGACCGACAGCGGCACCGAGGAGATCCGGCTCGAGCCGACAGACCCGTACCAGCTCGAGCTCGAGAACCTGAGCGATGCCATCCTCGGCGAGGCTGAGCCGCTGATTGGCCGCGCCGAGACGATCGCCCAGGCTCGCGTGCTTGAGGCGCTTCACGCGTCGGCTCAGCAGGGTGGTCCGGTGAAACTTGGCTAGCCCTCCCGTGCGGCGACCGTCTCGGGCAGTGCCTCCGGGCGCGTTCGCCGCGTGGAGACGACCAGGCGCCGGGCCAGCCGGAGTCCCGCGGGCACGATGAACACGAGGCTGATGAGAGCTATGGACGTGATCAGGACGAGCGACGCGAGCGCGTTGACCTCGGGCGTGATCCCGTACCTGATCTGGGTGTAGATGTAGATCGGCAGCGTGTTGTAGCCGCCGATGATGAAGTACGTGATCACGAATTCGTCGAACGAGAGCGTGAAGGCGAAGAGCGCCCCAGCCAGGATGGCGGGGAAGATCAACGGCAGGACGACGAGTCGGAGGCGATTGAAGGTGTTCGCGCCAAGGTCGCCCGCCGCTCGCTCGAGATTCCGATCGAAACCCTGGAGCCGGGCTGCAACGAGCAGCAGCACGAATGGCGTCGTGTAGAGGCTTTGCCCGATCACGGCCGTCGATGGCGAGAGCGGCACCTTGACGACCTGCGTGAAGAGGACCAGCAGGGAGATGCCAATCAGGATGCCGGGGATCATGATCGGCAGCGTCATGGCGACTCGGAAGCCCGCCGGAAAGGGGAGTCCGGCGCGGACGAGCGGGAACGCCGCGGCGGTCCCGAGGAGGACGCTGACGACGGTGACCTCGAGGCACACCTTGAGCGTCGTCCTCAGCGCGTCCTGGATCTGGTAGTCGCCGAAGACCTGGGCGTACCACTTCGTGGTCCAGCCCGTGATCGGGAACGACCCATATGTGTTCGCGTTGAAGCTGAACAGGACGAGGAGCACGATCGGCGCAAACAGGAACAGATAGATGGACAAGCCGTAGCAGGTGAGCAGCCCGCGCGATGCGCGGGCACGCGGCGAGAGCACTGCGGCCTCACGCGCCATAGGCCTCCCTCGCCGAGAGCGACTTCCGGAAGAGGACGAGCAGGAGGACGATGAAGGCCGCGATCAGGAGGGAGATCGACGCGGCGCGCGCGTAGAGCGCTTCCTTCTGGAACTCGTCGATCAGGTTGCCCATCATGACTCCGTCGGTGCCGCCGACGATCTGCGGCGCAAGGTATTCGCCGAGAATGGGGATGAAGACGAAGATGACGGCGGCGACGATCCCGGGCCGAATCTGGGGAATCAGGATCTTGTGGAGTGCGCGGAGCGGCGAGGCGCCGAGGTCCATCGCCGCGTGCAGCTGATCCCAGTCGAAGCGGTCGATCGACGAGTAGAGCGTCAGCGCCCCGAACGGGAAGTAGAGGTAGACGAGGACCACGACGACTGTCCAGCGGTGGTAGAGGAGAGAGAGGGGCTGGTCGATCACCCCCAGCCAGGTAAGAAAGCTGTTGATGACTCCCTTGTCCCCGAGAATGTTCAACCATGAGTAGACGCGCAGCAGGTAGCTCGTCCAGAACGGCACGATGACGAGGACGAGCAGCAGCTTTTGCAGACCGCGCGGGACATAGCGTGAGAGCCAGTAGGCAAACGGGAAAGCCAGCCCGAGCGTGACCGCGGTCGCGGCCAGAGCCACCCAGAGCGTCGCCCACATCGTCCCGACGTAGTCCGGGACGCTGAAGAAGTAGCGGTAGTTGTCCAGCGTCCAGTGGTGGATGACCTTGTAGTCGAAGTCCTCCCAGAAGCTGAAGCAGACGATCAGGCCGAACGGGACGACGAAGAAGAGCCCGAAGTAGACGCCGCCGGGGACCAGGCCGCCGAACCTGCCGAGGAGGGAGAGGCTCGTTGAGCCGCCTCCCTCCTCGGTTGCCATCGCGGGCGCCGGGGTGTCGGCTGTGCTAGCCGCCGAAGACCTCGGTGAAGGTCTGGGTCGTCGCCTGCGGGTTCCTGGACGGGCCCTGGAGATGCGACTTCAGGATCCGCTCGGGCTCGTTGTAGTGGAAGAGGTCGGCCCGCTGCTTGTAGCCCTGGTTGACCAGGAGCTTGTAAGCCTTCTCGTTGAACATCGGCCGGCCGTTCTTGATGAAGTTCTTCGCGGCAAACGCCGTCTGCCCCTCGACGGAGTTCATGAACTTCGCGAAGAGGTCCTTGTGCTTGGATGCCTTGACCATCTGCTCGCCGTCGAACCAGCCGAGGAGCCCCTCCTTGGGGTAGGCCACTTTGACGAGCGGACCCCCGGCCGCCTTAACACGGAGCTCGACGCCCAGGTTGCCCAGGCCGATCCAGGCCGACTCGTCCTTGAGTGCGTTGACCGTCTCGAAGTTCTGCTGGACGATCTTGAGGATGTTCGGCTTCAGCTTCTTCAGCCACGCCTTCGACCGCGCCAGCTCGCTGAGCGTCTGGTCGTACGGGTTCTTGGCGCCGGTGGCGAGGCCCGCGAAACCGACAAAGTTCTCCGGCGAGTCCTCGTAAACGATCTTCTTCTTGTACTTGGGGTCGAGCAGGGCGTCGTACGAGTCCGGCTTCGTCTTCACGTACTTTGGGTTGTAGTAGGTCTGGATGGTCGACCAGCCGTTCGGGAAGGCCATGTAGTTCGAGCCGTCCTTCCAGATGGCGAAGCTGCGGGCGACCGAGTAGAGCTGCTTCGACGCTGCGATCGACGAGAGGTCGAAGGACTGGGTCAAGCCGTCCTTGTGCATCTTCGGAACCCAGAGCGCGTCCGCGGCCGAGATGTCGAACTGGGATCCTGTCTGCCTGATCGTCGTGTAGATCTGGGAGTCAGACGGGGCCAGCTTCGTGCGAGCACCGATTCCTATCCGCTTCTTGGTCACCTGGAGCTGCTGCGGGAAGTAATGGTCGAACCACGTCAGCCAGTTGAGAGTGACCGCATCGGCGCTGAGAGCCGTGTCCTGCCCTAGCCGGGCGGCGAGAGCGCTGCCGGCGCCGCCGAGATACAGGCCCGCGGCTCCGATCGCCCCGCCCTTGAGGAGATCCCTTCGGGTAAAGCCTGCTTCATGCTCGCTCATGCCTCCGCCTCCTTTTGTAAGCCTGCGTCCTCAATCAGGACGGCGTCATCCGGCTTCCACCAAAGGGCTACTTCCCTGTCTGTCTCCAGCAAGCCGGGCTCGATCTCGCCCTTGCTGTGAACTGCGATGAGGACGAGATCTTGACTTGCGGCGCACTCGGTTGCAACCCGGGTGTGGTTCCCGAGAAACGCGGTCTGGATGGTCCGGGCGCGCACAGACCCCGGCGGGGCGTCCTCGGGCCGGAAGATGTGAATCGACTCCGGACGAACCATGAGTGTCACGGACTCACCACCGTGGTTCAGATCCTGGCGCGCGTGGCCCACCCTCGTTCCATCCGCCAGTACGACGGTTCCACTTGCACCAGCGTCGGCCGCGGCGGAGAAGAAGTTCGACTCGCCGATGAAGTCGGCGACAAACCGTGACCGCGGCCGCTTGTAGATCTCCTCGGGGACGCCGATCTGCTCGATCTTCCCGCCGTTGAGAACGGCAACTCGATCGGCCATCGTCATGGCCTCTTCCTGGTCGTGCGTGACGTACACGAACGTGGTGCCGACCTCGCGGTGGATCTGGGACAGCTCGACCTGGAGCCTCTTGCGAAGCTTGAGGTCGAGCGCTCCGAGCGGCTCGTCGAGCAGCAGAACAGCGGGCCCCCGCACGAGTGCGCGCGCTACGGCGACGCGCTGCTGCTGACCGCCGGAGAGCTGAGTGGGCAAGCGGTCGCCGAACTCCTCCAGACCGACCAGCTCGAGAGCATCGGCGACGCGAGCCGCGGTCTCCTTCTTGTCCACCCTCGCCATCCGGAGGCCGAAGGCCACGTTCTGACGCACGACCATGTGCGGGAAGAGCGCGTACGACTGGAAGACCGTGTTGACGTTCCGCTTGTGAGGCGGCTGCCGGTCGACGCGTTGTCCTTGGATCCAGATCGTGCCCGACGTCGGCGCGACGAAGCCGCCGATGAGGTTCAGCGTTGTCGTCTTCCCACAGCCCGAGGGACCAAGCAGGCAGAAGAACTCGCCGTCGCGGATCTGGAGCTCCGTGGGCTGGAGCGCCGTGTGATGGCCGTACTTCTTCGAGACGCCGCGGAGCTCGATGCCTGGCACGGCCGCGGGCCCGGGGATTGCGCCGGACTTCCTGTTCCGGTCTACAGCGAGTGGCTCTGCCATCGCTTCGAAGTCGCGAACGCTACCACCGCTCCAGCTCCTGCCTCACCCGGGCGGCGGCAACTTGTACCTCCCGCTCGAGGATCCGCTCGCCCTCCTCGGGCGTCGCCGACCGCGGGTCGGCGTGCGGTGCGACCGTGAAGTCGCTCGTGGGGAAGCCGTCGAAGGCGGGTCCGTCGACGATCCCGTACTCGGCGTACCGCAGCGGGACGTCCGGCGGCGGTAGCTGGTCGAGACGCACGTGCTCTTCGGCGATCGCCATCATGACGGCCGTCTCCTCGCGGGCGGCGTGACCGGGGTCCCGGTTGGGCGGGGGAGGAGAGACCCAGACCATCAGGCTCATCACGGTGACCTCGTCCCGGCGCGCTTCTTCCCGGGCGATTCGTTCGAGCGTGCGGATGTGATTGGTGGCGCCGTGCCCGTTGACGAGGACGATTACCCGGAACGAGTCGGCAGCGAGCGCCCGCACCAGGTCTCGGACCGCAATGCCGAATGCGCTCTCCTCGAAGTAAAGGCTCTTGACGGGAAAGCCGGGGAAGTCCATGCCGACGACCCGCGCGTCCTCGTCGAGCCCGAGGACTCCCAGCTGATTCGACTCCGGCTTTGATTGCAGCACTGTCTCGGTTCCGGCGAAGAGGGTGGGAAGCACGACCCCGCCTACCTCGCGGGCAAGGCGCACCGCAACGTGGTGGGCATGCAAGCCGTCGGTGCCCATGGGCAGGTGAGGCCCGTGCCACTCGATAGGGCTGACTGGGACGAAGACCAGCGGCGCATGACGTTTCGCTTCCACGATCTCGCCGATGGTCATCAGCTCGTACTCGACCTTCGTCACGTCGTTCCTTCGGTGTGAGACGCCCGAAACATCTGCGTCAGCACCTCCATGTCCAGCCGGGCTTGCTCGGGCGGCGTGCGGCAGGCCTCCCCCTCGGTCACGCAGCGGTGGAAGTGCTCGAGCTCGCGGGCGAAGCTCTCCTCGTAGGACTCGGCGATGCAGACGACGTTGGTTTCGCCGCCGCGCTCGCTCCGGCGATAGACGGTCGGGTACTGCTTGAGCCACGGCGAGGGGAACGTGAGTGAGCGGATCGAGTCGGCGAAGAAGAGGGAGACCGACTCGTGATATTCGCGCGTGTCGAGAAGCTGGATCCAGGCGTTGTCCCAGCGTGCGCCGTTCGCGAGACGAACAGAGCCGTTCACCGCGCGTCCTTCGTTCCACCAGTCGCCGTCGATCACGTCGGGCGGGAGCGGCTCGTGCATGCGCTCGAGCAGGCCGTGAACGAGGTTGACGTCGTGGACGAGGCTACCGAGGAACGACTCGGAGAACGCCCGCACGACATCGGGTGCGCCGGAGCCGACGGCCGCCTCGACCTGCTCGGCCTCCGCGCGGCGCGTCGCCTCGAGCACCTCGTCGGACACGTCACTTCCGCGCACGATCTCGCCAGGTCGGAAATACGGCACGAACTCGGGGTCGTTGACGACGACGCTGACATACCGGAGGCTGGTGGCCGTCTCGGGGAGCTCCTCGAGCATCCGTTCGTAGGCGGGGTCGAACCGCTTCATGGTCCCCACCTGTACGACGCGCCCCGTACGCTCCCGGGCGGCGACGATCGCGTCCGCGTCGGCGAGGGTGATGCAGAGCGGCTTCTCGACGAAGACGTGGATGCTGGCGTCGAGAGCGGCGAGCACGACCTCTGCGTGGGTACCGGCCGGCGAGCAAACGAGCAGGGCATCGAGCTCGCCCTTATCGAGAAGGCCACCGTAGTGGGGATGGAGGCCGGCGATGCCGTAGCGCGCGCCGAGTGCCTCGCGAACGGTCGCGCTCGGCTCGGCGAGGCCGACGAGCTCGAAGAGGTCGCGCCGGGCAGCGAGGTGGTGGAGATGCATCGCCTGGGCGACAATGCCGCCCCCGACGACGCCCACCCGCAGCCTCAAGCCAGCACCCGGGTGGCCACCTTCCGGAAGGCGAGGGCGATTTCGTCGAGGTCCTGCTGGTCGCAGAGCGGTGAGACGTCGATGTGGACGGCGCGCTCGAGCAGATCGAGCGTGCGCGGACACTCCGGCCGAGGGGCTCCCGCGGCGGCGATCGCGTCGAGGACCGGCTGCCAGTAGGGATAGACGTGGAGGTCGACCGCGTCCGGCGAATAGACCTGCATCGCCAAGACGCCCTCCGCCTGCAGAGCGGCGACAGCCTCGCGCGCAAGAGCTGCCGTCTCGGTAAACGCGATCAGCGCGATCCCCGCGTCGCCGCCCTCGTCGTTCGAGCGGCGCAGCGTCAGGCCTGGGAGGCCGCCGACCTCCTCCGCGAGCCGCGCGTGGCTCGCTCGCATGCGGTCGATGAGGCCGTCGAGCCGCGTCAGCTGCACGCGCCCGACCGCGCCGATCAGTTCCGAGGCGCGGAAGTTCCAACCGGGGAAGCGCGGGAGACCGGCGCCGCGCCGCACTGACCCCGCGCAATCGTGGACGTCGATCGCGAGCTCGTAGAGATCCTGGCGATCGGTGATCAGCACACCGCCCTCGCCGGTCGTGATGATCTTGTTGAACTGGAGACTGAAGCCGCCTGCGTCCCCGAACATGCCGAGCCGTCGACCCTCGAAGGAAGCACCGGCGGCCTGGCACACGTCCTCGACGAGGGCGAGCCCATGGCGCCCGGCGAGCGCCGCAATCGCCCCCATGTCGGCGGGAGCGCCGCGCATGTGGACGGGCAGGATCGCCCTGGTGCGCGCAGTCAACTTACGCTCTGCATCGCCCGGGTCGAGCGTCAGCGACTCGTCGACCTCGACGAGCACGGGCAGCGCTCCCGCAGCCAAGACGGCGTTCGGGGTGGCGTTCCACGTGTAGGCGGGGATGAGGACCTCGTCCCCGGGACCGACCCCGGCTCCGATGAGTCCGCAAATGAGCGCCGAGGAGCCCGCGTTGAGGCACAGTGCATGGCGCGCGCCCATGTGGGCGGCGAACTCCTGCTCGAAGAGTTCGACTTCCTGCGGCCCGTCTCCGACCCCGTAGTAGCGGAAGAGGTTCTTGCCTCGGATCACCCGCGCCAGCGCCTCGAGCTCCTCCTCTCCGACCTCCATCCCCCCCGGGAACATGGGGGCCTCCGGCCTGGTGCGCGCGGGCGGGCCGCCGTCGCGCGCGAGCCGGAGCCGGTCGGCCTCGATCGCCATGTGCGCATTCTGGACGTGTGGCGACCTCAAAGCAACGAGCCTGGTCGCAGGATCAGCTCGCGACGAGGGCGTGGTCCGGCGAGAGCCAGAAAGGGGCGAAGTAGGCAGGAGCGGCCGAGAGCGGAAGGATCTCGTCCGCGATCGCGATCCCCAGCCGCTCGCGCATGAACGTCTGACGGGCCTGGACTCTCGACCACACCTCCGGATGGCGGGCTGCCAGCGCAGCCCGCAGGTCAGCGTCGCCAACAGCCAGCGTGTCCTCGCAGTTCGCGGCCCAGCCAGGCCGCACACCGTCGGGGATGATGTCGCACTGGAGACACATGCCGGAGCGGATCGGATCCTCGGATTCCGGCCGCACGGGGCTGTGCACCCACTCGTCGAGGTGGGTGAGGTGACCGGGGTTCAGGGCTGATCCGAAGCCCGTCCCTTCCAGTGTTCCTCGGACCCGCGCGTCGATCTCTCTTCCGCGTGTCCCGAGGCGGATCGACTCGTACCACGTCACGATCGCTCTCCAGTACGGGATCGCCATGTGCTCCAGGTACTCGGCGGTATGGCTTCCTTGCTTCTGCGGGACGCTCTCGATCAGACCGGCGCGACAGCAGAGGCCACCCCAGAAGCCGACTGCCGTCGTCGCGGCGTCGCCCAGCTCGAGCTTTCGATCGGTGGCACTTCGCAACCCGACCGCCACCTCCGGCCCCGAGGCGAACAAGACGTGCGCCGAAAGCGGCTCGCCTGCGTAGGGCATCGCGGCCACCGCCTGTCGTTCGGTCAGGCCCGGCTCGGCCGCGCGCACGATCGCGGCAACCGCATGCGAGGCTCTGGCGGCTGCCCATTCGAAGGCTGCGATCTGGTCGGCGCTGCTGAGCGACCGAAGCCCGTCGCGCGGGTTCATCAAAGCATCGGTTGCATCGGTCAGCTTCCCGGCGTCCCCCACGAGGTCCCGGATCACGTCGACGAGAAACGCAGGAGCGGCGATCCGCGTGGCTGTAGAGCTCCATTCCTCAGGCTCGAAGTACTTCCAGCCGACGACCGCCGTCGGTGCGCCCGCCCGGACTCCCGCTTGGGCGAGCGCATCTTCGAGCCGCATGCCCTCTGCCCGGTCCTGGCCCATCAAACCGAGCGAAGGGCAGTGCAAGACATCGACGTCGATCGTCACGAGCGTGGCGAGGGAGAGCCCCTCGGTGCCGACAATCAGCGTCGGCCTTCCTTCAGGGAGGACGAGGAGCGCCTCCTCGAAACGGGGATCGAAGCCGCACAAGAACGCGATGTTCGCGAAGTGCTCACGATCGCCGTAGACGACAATCGAATCGGCTGCAACGCGCGCCCTCAGCGCTTCCAGCCGGCGTTCGTATTCGGCAGCCGGGAGTATCGGCTGCCGTTCCGGCACGAGAAGCCTCGGTGCGCCGACCTGCTCGAGCCCGATCGAGCCGCTCACCGACAGGCCCCCTCGTCACAACCGTCCACCATCGCGTGGTGTGAGCATAGGCTGCCGCAACCGTCGTTTCGGAGCGGTCGAGAGGAAGGAGCCGTCGTGCACGTACTGATTGCCGGCGAGACCTGGGTCACGCACAAGGTCGAGGTCAAGGGCTTTTCGACGTACTCGACCGGCTCGTACGCGGTCGGCGTGAGCGAGCTCGTCGAGGGGCTCCGAGCGTACGGACACGAGGTCACGCACATCACGAATCACGACGCGGTCGAGGACTTTCCCTGGACGCTCCCCGAGCTCGAGCCCTTCGACGTGGTCGTGCTGAGCGACATCTCGGCCGACACGATCCAGCTCCACCCTGCCTCCGTCGATCGTGGCGAGCGAAAACCGGATCGTCTGCGCGTGCTCAAGGTGCACGTCGAGCAGGGGCACGGCCTGCTGATGGTTGGCGGCTACATGTCCTTCTCGGGGTTCGAAGGCAAGGCGCGCTACCAGGCGACTCCGCTCGCCTCCATCCTGCCCGTGGAGTTGCTCGGCCACGACGACCGGGTCGAGACGCCCGAGGGCGTAACCCCAACCGTCCAGACATCGCATGCCGTCCTCGACGGCATCGCTTCGGATTGGCCGTACTTTCTCGGCTACAACCGACTTGACGCGAAGAGCGAGGCCGCCGTCGTCATGACCGTCCAAGACGACCCTTTCCTCGTCCTCGGCACCGCCGGTCAGGGACGGGTAGCGGCCTTTGCGTCCGATTGCTCACCCCACTGGGGCAGTCCTGCGTTTCTCGCTTGGCCCGACTACGCGCGCTTCTGGAGCCAGTTGGTCGCCTGGCTCGGCGGACACTGAGCACTTGATCGCGATTCTCGGCGGTATGGGTGCGGCGCTCTGTTTTGGCGCTTCGACGCTCTGCTCGTCGCGTTCGAGTCGACTGATCGGAGCTAGCTCGGTCGTCGCCTGGGTCATGCTCGTGGGGCTCGTGGTGACGCTGCCCGCGGTCGCCCTGACGAGTACGCCCGACCAACTTGACGCAGGCTCGGTCAAGTGGCTCACGGTCTCTGGGATCGGCAACGTGGCCGGCCTGCTAATCGTCTACGCCGCTCTGCGGATCGAACGGGTCGGCATCGTCGCTCCGATCACCTCAATGGAGGGAGCCGTCGCGGCGGCGATCGCAGCCGCGGCGGGCGAAGCGATCGGCGGCGGTACCGGCCTGGCGCTCGGGGTGATCGTGGTGGGCGTCGTACTTGCGGGGCTCGTCGGCGAGCAGAATGAGGAGCGGCACGATCGGCGCGGCGCTCTGCTCGCGCTCGTTTCCGCGGGTCTGTTCGGAATGGGCCTCTACGCGACCGGACGTGTTGGGGCGGACCTGACCGTCACCTGGGCCGTACTCCCGGCGCGGGTGGTTGGTGTGGTCGCGGTCACTCTTCCCCTTGCCCTCACCTCCCGCCTCCGCCTGACACGGCGGGCGCTGCCGCTCGTCGTCGCCTCGGGCCTCGCTGAGGTCGTCGGTTTCGCCTCGTTCGCTGCCGGGGCGCGACACGGGATCGCCGTCACGGCCGTGCTCGCCTCTCAGTTCGCGGCAGTGGCGGCTGTCGGCGCCTACGTTCTCTTCGGCGAGCGGCTCGGCCGCGTCCAGGTGACCGGCGTGGCCATGATCCTCGTGGGAGTTGCGGCGCTCAGCGCGCTCAGGGTCTGAGCCCAGCATCGTGGAGCTGATCCGCCTGAACTAATCCGCCCGAAGCCGTCATACGAACAATCCCCGGCCGTGAGGTTCAAAAACTCGGTCACCCGCGTCATGGCGGTGCTCGGTAGCGTCGGCAACTCCCGTGCTCTGGAGGTCGCGCGTGCTGTGGTCGCTGACGTACCTGGTCGTTCGGCGTCTGTTCGAGTTGGTTCTGCTCGCCTGTCGGTCGTCGGGATCGATGGAGTTGGAAATCCTCGTGCTGCGTCACGAACTGTCGATCTTGCCCGAACCAGACGGAGTACGGCGGCGTCTTGCACGCGGCACCATTGACGATCTGACGAGAGAATCTGAGTGCGGGCTCTGTGCCTTCACAGGCCGAGCTCGGTGGAAGTGGCGGGATGCCTTCCATAAGAGGGTGGTCGACGTCGCTTTAAAAAGGTTCCTCCAACGGCTCGGGCTACTAGAAGAACAATCTCCAGAGGACGACGATGAAGACCGTCACGAGGACAAAGGCGGGAAGCGACAGGAGGAATGCGCGCGCCGGGTGAGGTGCCGTGCAGCGCTCTTCGCGACGCTCAGGCGACGACTCGTCTTTGCCGCGATTCTCTAGGTGGCGGTCCACACACACTCACCTCCCAATTAGAAGTAGACGCAGTGCTTGCTCCAGCGAACGAGTGCGACCTGGAAGTTCGTCAAGGTCGGATCCGCCACCAGGTCGCTCGGGAACATCAAATTATTGGAATCGTCGACGTGCGCAAGCCAGCAGGCATGACCGATCTCATGCGCCGCGACCGCCGGCCCCGAAGTGGGTTCGACAACGACGTAGTTGTGGGTTGAGGCGAAACTGCAGCCGACGGTGCTCGACGTCGTGGTATCCGGCGTTACGTTGCTGACGTAGACGACCACGATCTCGGCTCCGTAGCCGACCACGCGTCGCCAGCCGTCGGAGAACTCACAGGTGGCACTGCCAAGCTCGATATACGAGCCACCTACCCACCAGTCGGAGAAGAAACCGCCGGCGTCACAGCCGACGCTGAGCGCGTCCTGCGGTGCGTCAAGTGGTGGCGTGCAGGCGCCGGCGTAGACGATCTTGACATTGCAGAGTCGCTTGTAGATCTCCCTCGTCTTGTCGATCTGCGGCAAGATCTGCGCCTCGGTTGTTATCGGCCGGCCGTCGCTTCGAGGGATCAGAACACCGACATAGATCCGCTTCTCAGGCCTGATCCCGATCAGGCTGAGCCCGAAGTCGATCAACCCGACGATGCGCCAGATCACTTCGGTTACCCAGTTGAGCACCGTGCGGATGATGCCGCCGATTATTGGGATGCTGAGAACAAGGTTGGCGATCAGGGCTGCGAGATCGAGCACGAAGCTGATCACCTCGCAGACAACGCGCGTTACCCATTTGCCGACCGTCACGACCACCCAGCGCACGACCTTGACGACGACCCAGACAAGCCAGCAGATGAGCTTGTTCAAGCACAACGTCCACCAGTTGCAGTCCTCGTTCTTGCATTGCTGCTCCTGCTGGTTCTCCCACTCCTCGATCGGCTTCTCGACCTGCTCTTCGATCCACTCTTGGATCTCTTTGCAGATCATGGCCATCGCTAGCCGCTAACGCTCTCGCTTGAAACGAGAATCTGCGACCGAAGCTCAAAGAGGCTCTTACGCCATCGACGACGGGCGCGGATCAGTCCGATCGCCTTTCCGAGGAGTGCGGCGACAACGATTACGGCGACACCGAGGAGCATTCGCCGCACGTCCCATCGAGGCGGCGCGCCGAGCGCGGCAAAGAGATAGGTCAGGTAGCCGAAGAAGGCGAAAGATGCGGCGACGGCCGCACTCCCGCAGCCGCAAGCGTCGGCATCGCGATTGAGCCGCCGTTCAAGTGCCGTGGCCTGGCCAGGTTCATGCATGAGGACGACTTTCGGCGCCATTAGTCGCGACCGTCCAGCCATGATCAACGCGTCGACGTCGGCAACTGTCAGTAAGGCCCGTTGCTCTACCTGTCCGGCGCTGACCTTGCCTTCTCGTGGCGAGTTCACCGGCCGACGGTACGGGGATTTATGCCTAGTCAATAGCCTGTGGCAAATCCAGTGCGGCGGCGACGCCTCCCTCGGACGTACTCCCGTTCGCGTGAGGGTCACCGAGGTTCAGTGGCAGCCGCGATCCTGTCGCCTCTCCTTTCCGTCTTTGCCGGTACGTAGCAGCCCTGCATCTACAAATCGATGTGTGGCCGCACGTCCGTGTGACTGCTGTCGGCGTGGAACGAAGGTAGGTCTGCGTGCACAGCGGCATCGTTGTGGGGCTTCGAGAGGTCCCAGTGCGAACGGTTGTCGATGTGCTCCCCGGTGAAGTCGATGTGAATCCCGAAGATGGCAAATGCGGCTTGGCCGACGGGCTGTTGCCCAACTCCACCGGTCCCGATGTCGAACTTCACCTGGACGCCCCGCTGGGCGACGAGGTCGGCGAGCCCGTACTCGCCGAGCACCGATCCGGGGTCCTCGGCCAGACGCTTCCGAAGGTCGACGTCCTCCCCAAGTGCCTTGGTGAGCTGCTCGACGGTCTTACCGTCTTTTCCGTGCATCTCGGCCATGCCCTTCCTCCCTTCCTATCCGTCGTGGACTAGCACCCCGCTGGGCGCCTCTTGGATCACCGCTTCGGTCTCGCGGTGGTAGCGGACGTAGAGCGCCTCCCGCTCGGGCCCCTCGATGTCGGACTCGGGCCGCTCGGCAAGGTTCCACGAGAAGGCGATGACTCGGCCGGTGCCGAACGTAGCGTCGAGTAGTCGCTGGAAACGCGCAGAGTCGCTCGCCAGCAGCTCCAGCAGCCGCGGGTAGATCCGCTCGTAGAACGAGCAGAGTGTGTCGCGCGCGACGATCGTCCCGAACTTCTGGTAGGCGTTGACAGCACAGCCGCCCTCGCAGAAGTGGCGCCACGGGCAGGCGCGCGTGTCGTCCATTTGCTCGACGAACCGCTTCCCGAACTCCCGAATCACGGCATGTTCTTGGCCGAGGAGGACGAGGCCGCCGTCGACTTTGTCGATCGAGCCCAGACGCCACTCCGGGATCCCCGCGGAGTGGGCGCAGGGATAGACATCGCCGCTGGCATCCACGAGGAAGAAGCTCTTCCCCGCGCCGCAGTTGCTTCGCATGCAGCGGTAGTCGTGGATCCGCCGATAGAGGTACCGCAAATACTCCCCGAGGTTCGACTCGTGCAGATGAAGCGCGTTGCCCGTGACGTGCGCCATCCAGCCGTCGAGGAACTCGAAGTATTCGTCACTCGAGATGGACATGTCGTCCCAGGTTCGCTGCGCGTCGCCAATCATGTTCACCGGATTGACCTTCGTCGCCTTGATTCCGAGGTCGACGAAGAAGTCGGCGATCTCCTCCGGATAGGCGACATTCGCGCGGTTCAGCACGAGGATCGTCCCGAACTTGACTCCGTGACGCTGGAGCGTGCGAATCCCTCGCAGAGTCCTGTGATGTGAGTCCTGCCCCCCGAGCATCGGCCGCGACCGGTTGTTGAGGTGCTCCGGACCATCGATGCTGATCCCGATGCCGATGTCGTGCTCCTCGACGAACTCGGCGATCTCGTCCGTGATCAGCGTGCCGTTGCTCTGGGTACAGATGGCAGCCTCGCGTCCCGTCTCCGCCACCTTCGTCTCGATGTACTCGACGAGTTGCTTGAAGAGTCGAAGGTTGACGAAGGGCTCGCCCCCCGAGAGCTGAATTGTCAGCGGCTTCGAGGTCGGCAATCGAAACGCTTCGTCGACCGCCGAGAACGCGAGCTCGTACCGCAGATGAGGCATGTCCGGACCGGCCTCTGCCAAGCAGTAGAGGCACGCGAGATTGCACTTTTGCGTGACAAGAATCTCGACGAGGTTCCCATCGCGGAACAGGGCGCCGTCCTCCAGGAGTCCAGGATCGAGCCCGGGCTTTCCGTTCAGCCGCATGAGGCCGCGTTGATACAGCCGGACGAAGAACTCCCGGAGGCGCTCCGCCGGCACGGTCGGCCAGTCGGCGCGAATCTCGGCGAATGTCACACCACGGGCGGTAGACGCGACAGCCGCCTCGAGCTCGTCGAGCAGGCACCACGACGCAGTCGACTCGGCGAGCAGAAGCACCATCGGGCCGCACGCAAGCGTGCGGACGGGCTCCATCTGCAGCCGGGTGTCGTCCTCGATCAGCGGCCAAACGAAAGCCGGAGGAAGTGAGCGGTACTCCGCCCCGATCTGGAGCGACTCGAGGAACGTCTCGCCGCTTGCTAAGAAGCGCATTGCCAGCCTCGCACGTGCCCGCAACCGAGCCGGTCCCCGTCAGGAACCCGCACACGCACCGCAGCAACGATCTCGTCGCCCCACGGCACGGAGCCTCCGTCGTCGCTCCCGGCGAGCATAAGGGCATCGGTACGGGTCTGTCAAGAATGCGTTTCCGACATGCCGCCGGCGAGGCCGACTCGCGGGCTTTGAAAACTCGGTCACGTCACTTCGCGAATCTCGGCCTGGCTTGAGCGAGCGAACGGTCGGCCGAGCATGCACCGAGCGCTGCATGAGCGAGCAGTGTTCTGCGTCGTGCGCTGCGGCCTTCGACGAGGTCGATGGGCCTCGGCCCGCGGGCGGCGAGTAGTGCGACCTGGCTACGCGGCGAGTTCGTATTCGTGCAGCAGTCCGCCGAGGCGTTCGCGACGGCGGAGGTGATCGAGTTGTAGCGGTTGTCCGGTTGGCGTCCGTGCGCCTACCGGTGGTGGTTTCGCGAGCGGAGGCTGCTGGTTGAGCGCGCGGTGTGGCCGGTACGTGTTGTGCCAGCGCAGAAGCGTCGCCGGCGTCACAAAGAACGACGCCCACGCCGAACGAGGAAGCGCCCGACTGAACGCAGCAAGCAGCGCCCGATCGCCCGGAGAAAGCTGCGGACGCGCGACCTGGCACTCCAGCAGCTGCAGCTGGTGGCGCAGCACGAGGATCTCGATCTCCTTCACGCGCTCCGAGCGCATCCGCAGCACGAGCAGCTCCAGCAGCCGTCGCGACAGCCAATACAGAAACGACAACACACGCCCCGAGAACGACCCACCCCGACGAGCGAGCCTGCAGGCTCAGCTATCCACCACCGACACCAACCATCGTCGTGGGGTTGACCCAATTTCGTTGACGTCTTGATACTCGGTGTTCGTGCCGGGAGAGAGGAGTCAGCAGGATGGGTCGTCCGTCGAAGTGGTCGCCGGAGTTCCGCGAGGAAGCGGTGCGCATGTATCGGGAGAGCGATGAGTCGATCGCGGCGGTCGCGCGTCGGCTCGGGCTGGGTCCGGAGACGTTTCGTCGCTGGGTGCGCGAGGACGAGGTCGAGCGCGGCCAGCGGGATGGGACAACGCGCGAGGAGCACGCCGAGATCGTGAAGCTGCGACGTGAGGTGCGCCGGCTGGAGGAGGAGAAGTTGATTCTGCAGAAGGCGGCGGCGTATTTCGCACGGGAGACAGGTCGGCTGCCATGACGTTCCAGCTGATCGATCAAGAGCGGGCGCACCACGCCGTCTCCCGGCTGTGCTCGGTGCTGAACGTCACTCGGCAGGGCTACTGGGCCTGGAAGCAGCGCCCGGCCAGTCGGCGCCGGCTCGAGGACGAGCGGTTGAAGCGGCGGATCCTCGCTGCCTGGACGAAGTCCGATCGGACCTACGGAGCGCCGCGGCTGCACGCCGAGCTTCGCCTCGCCGGCGGCGTGAAGGTCGGCAAGAAGCGTGTCGCCCGGCTGATGCGCG